>JAYTRR010000247.1:0-24972 GCA_043746005.1 Burkholderiales bacterium | reverse complement strand
GATCAGGATATTCTTGCCACTGCGGATGGCATCTACCGCCTCGGCGCAAAGCGATGCCAGTTTGGCTTCGACGCCTTCGTCGCCCCACGCGAGGGGGTAGGTGATATCGAGGGTGTAGCTGCGGAACTTCCCGTGCGTGTGGCGTTCGATGTCGCGCAGCTTGGCCATGTCGGCAAATCCAAGGATCGGCTGCGCTACTTCCAGCCGCATGGGCGGGTTGACCTGGTTGATGTCCAGCAGGTTGGGCTTGGGGCCAATGAAGGACACCAGGCTCATCACAATCGCTTCGCGGATCGGGTCGATCGGCGGGTTGGTCACTTGCGCAAACAACTGCTTGAAGTAGTTGTAAAGCGGCTTGTTTTTATCGCTCAGCACGGCCAAGGGGCTGTCGTTGCCCATGGAGCCGATGGCTTCCTCGCCCGCGCTGGCCATGGGGGCAATCAGAAACTTGAGGTCTTCCTGCGTGAAGCCGAAGGCCTGTTGACGATCCAGCAAATCGGGGCTGGCGTGCTGCATGCCCCCAGATTGCGGTTCGGTGGCTGTGACCGGCAGTTCCTGGGGCGATTCCCCCGCCGTCAGAACCACCACGTCATCCAGACGAATGCGCAGGTTTTCGATCCACTGCTTATAGGGCTTGGTGTTGGCCAGACTGGCTTTCAACTCTTCGTCGTCGATCATGCGGCCCTGCTCCAGATCGATCAGGAACATCTTGCCAGGCTGCAGACGCCATTTGCGCACGATCTTGTTCTCGGGCACGGGCAACACGCCCGACTCCGAACCCATGATGACCAGATCATCATCGGTGATGCAGTAGCGTGATGGGCGCAAGCCATTGCGGTCCAGCGTGGCGCCAATCTGGCGGCCATCAGTGAACACAATGGACGCCGGGCCGTCCCACGGCTCCATCATCGCGGCATGGTATTCGTAGAAGGCCTTGCGGCGCTCGTCCATGGTGGTGTGCTGTTCCCACGGTTCGGGAATCATCATCATCACAGCCTGGCTAATGGGGTAGCCCGCCATGGTCAACAGTTCCAGGCAGTTGTCGAACGTGGCGGTATCCGACTGACCGGCAAAGCTGATGGGATACAGCTTTTGCAGGTCGGTGCCAAGCACCGGGGATGACATCACGCCTTCGCGCGCCTTCATCCAGTTGTAGTTGCCCTTGACGGTGTTGATCTCGCCGTTGTGCGCCACGTAACGATACGGGTGGGCCAGCGGCCACTCGGGGAAGGTGTTGGTGGAAAAGCGCTGGTGCACCAGACCCAAGGCGGAAACACAACGCACGTCGGCCAGGTCCTTGAAGTAGACGCCCACCTGATCGGCCAGCAACAAGCCCTTGTACACCACGGTACGGCTCGACATGCTGGGCACGTAATACTCTTTGCTGTGGGTCAGCTTGAGGCGCTGGATGTTGGCGCTGGCGGTCTTGCGGATGACATAGAGTTTGCGCTCCAGCGCGTCCTGCACGATCACGTCGTTACCGCGGCCGATGAAGACCTGGCGCAGCACCGGCTCTTTTTCGCGCACGGTGGGCGACATGGGCATGTCGCGGTTTACCGGCACATCGCGCCAGCCCAGCAACACCTGGCCCTCGGCCTTGATGGCCCGCTCCATCTCCTGCTCGCAGGCCAGACGGGAAGCGCGCTCCTTAGGCAAAAACACCATGCCCACGCCATATTCGCCGGGTGGCGGCAAGGTGACGCCCTGCGCGGCCATTTCTTCACGGTACAGCGCATCCGGCAGCTGGATCAGAATGCCGGCGCCATCGCCCATCAGCTTGTCGGCACCGACGGCACCCCTGTGGTCCAGATTTTGAAGAATCTGGAGCGCATTTTTGACAATGTCATGCGACTTGATGCCCTTGATGTGGGCCACGAAGCCCACGCCGCACGCATCGTGCTCGTGTTCCTTGGAATACAAACCGTTGTTCTGAAGATGTTGGATCTCTGCAGCCGTAGTCATGGCGCACTCCTAAAGTAATTGCACTGGGGGATCAAGAATACTGCAATGCAACAAAGATGCCAAGCACAATAATAAGGGTCAGATCCCAATTAAAATCAACCAATGGCTACCAGATACAAATTAGGGACACATCAAAAAATATAGCGCATCAAGCATATTAGACGGGGGCTACAGCCATTATTTATCTAAATTACCTGGGGTAAACCCGGCCGCCCAGCAGTGCTTTTCGTTACCCGCCGCTGGGTTATTTTTTGTAATTCAGCCACAAAATCAGGATCACCCAAGGCCCAGCCGCGCAAGGCAGAGTCCGTCAAGGCCGCCTGCTGCACCGGGCTAAGACCTTCATGCACCCGCTCGGCATAGGCTGCCTCGCGGGCAAATGGCGTGTTACCCAACTCCCATACCAGCGAATGCGGGGTAATGAGCTTGTCAATGCGCTGACCAATGTAGTGCCCGTGGCTGGACCAGAGGTAGTCCCGCGCCTGCGCAGCAACGCCTGCGCGCACCGGATTGATATCCATGTAGGCCATGCAAGGCAACAGGTAGCGTTCCGCTTGAATCACGGTCGATCGGTATCGCCCTTCCCACAAGGTGCCACTGCGTTTTTGCGTGTCATTAAAGTAGCGCACGTAGCGTCGCCCCACGGCCTGCATCATTTGTGACAAGGCATCTGTGCTTGGGGGCGTTGCGAGCAGGTGAAAGTGGTTGGCCATCAGCACATAGGCGTGGATGGCAACCCCGAACTTGCGGGCACTGACATCCAGCAAATCCAGCAAGGTCTGGTAGTCGGCGGCCGATGCAAAAATGGCTTGGCGGTTATTGCCGCGCTGGATGATGTGGTGAGGAAACCCGGGCAGCGTCAGGCGGGGAAGACGGGCCATGCAATTCCACCGCCTTCGGCGTCTTACCGGGGCGCCTTGGTCACGCGCACTTTGCTGCCCGTGGTGACAATGATGACGGAATCACCGGCCGCCAATACCTCGGCACCTTTGGCCTGCACAATGGCGCGGCGCTCACCGCCTTTGAGTTGAACCAGTATTTCGGTAGCTTCTTCCTTGGTGGAGAAACGCTCGATGGCGTTACCGGCTGCAGCGCCCGCCACACCGGCCAGCACGCCCAGCACCTGGGCCTCACGTTGTACGCCACTGCCACCATAGCCCCCGATGGCACCCACCACGCCGCCCACCGCACCACCTATGCCGGACTGGCTGCCATCCACCACCACGTTGCGCACGGACAGCACGATGCCATCTTGCACCTGGGACATGCGCTGGGCATCGCCCCGTTGAATCACATCGGGACTGCTGCTGGCACAGGCCACCAACGTAGTTGCTACGGCCAGTGCCAGGCCCAGGTTCAATACTTGTTTCATTGGTAACTCCAAAAATCAGGGGTAAATGGTAACGCTTGCGAACTGAACGCGTCAGCCCGCGGGTTCGTTGTCCCGCGGCAATGTAAAGCGGGTGTCGAGCAGGGCGGTGAGCCCGAACTCCTGCAACAAAGCCTGCAGGCGCTGTGCCGCCACACGGTTGGACTTTCCGGTGTAGCGGGCAATGATGAGCTCGTTTTTCATGCTGTGCTCCCAGCCCACCAACTCGGTCACCGTGACCTGGTAGCCCCACGCTTCAAGGTACAGGCAGCGAAGCACGTTGGTGATCTGGCTACCCATTTCACGGGTATGCAAAGGGTGGCGCCACAACTCTGCCAGTGGTGTGCGGTTCAGTGAAAGCGCCTTGCCCGCGTTCAGGCTGCGCGCGATCTCGGCCTGGCAGCAGGGCACCAGCACCATGTAGCGCGCTTTTTTTTTAAGACCAAAGGCGATGGCATCGTCCGTGGCCGTGTCGCATGCATGCAAGGCGGTGACCACGTCAATTTGCGGCGGCATGGCCTGAGAATCGGTGGAATCGGACACACTCAAATTGAGGAACGACATGCGCTCGAAGCCCAGTTTGTGCGCCAGCTCACGCGATTTTTGCACCAGCTCAGGGCGGGTCTCCACGCCATAAATATGTCCGCGTCCCAGATTTTTGAAGAACAGGTCGTAGATGATGAAACCGAGGTAGGACTTGCCGGCACCATGGTCAGCCAGCGTGACGCCCTGCCCCGCTTCGGGCAGTTCCTGAAGCAACTTCTCAATGAACTGGTACAGGTGGTAAACCTGCTTGAGCTTGCGCCGCGAATCCTGGTTGAGCTTGCCCTCACGGGTAAGAATGTGCAATTCCTTGAGCAATTCGATACTTTGGCCAGGACGCACCTCGGCCGCAAGGGGGTTGGCGTCCACCGGCTTCGTCGCCCGTGATGGAGCGGCTGACTGGGAATCCGGGCCGGTTTTGCGATGTTTCATGGCGTCATCTTGCCACGCGTGTGGGCATCGACATCCAGCGCAGCCCAACCATCGTGTCCAATGCGTTCCATCGTTTTCATATTGACTTCGAAAATGGCCTCAGCATGGGGGAAGGCCTGCACCGCCCGGTCGATGCTTTCTTCACGCAACAGGTGCAAAGTCGGGTACGGCGAGCGGTTGGTGAAGTTGGTAATGTCGTCAGGAGAGGTATTGGCGAACTGGTACCGAGGATGCAAACTGGCAATCTGGAACACGCCATCGAAGCCCAGCTTGACCAGCAATCGGTCGGCTTGGGCCAAAAAGTCGTTGAACTCCAAAAAATCGCGCAAGCCGTCTGGTGCTATCAAAAGCGTAGTGTCTCGCGCAGCTGCATCAAAGTCTGCGAGATCATTGAGCTCTTTTTTCAGGTCTGCCAACAGGTCTTTGTAACCTATAGAGCGGCTGACGGCGTAGTGCACCTGACCTTTGACATCGACCGACTTGGCAAACGGACACAGGTTCAAACCAATGACTGCGCGTTGCAGCCAACGACGGGTGGTGGCGATGACCTGGTTATCAGACTCAGATGCTTCAGTTGGATTCATAGTGAAATAGTGGGCGGCGTTTAACTCAACAATCGCTGCCCGGTCAGTCGTTCGTGTTCACGCGCTGCAAACCGGTCTGTCATACCCGCAATATAGTCAGCAACGGTCCGCGGAGCCCCTGTCGCTCCTCTCCCTTCAGGAGCTATAAGTGCATCAGAACGCGCCACAAAGGCCGCCTGCATTTCTTGAGGGGCGTTGTAGTAACACGCAAACAACTCCCGGACCACTTGCTGGGCGCGCGCCATGTTTTGCGTTACCTGCGGGTGGCGGTATAGCTGATATAGCAAAAATGCCTTCAGGGTTTGCGAGTGTTCACGCATCTCCTGACTGAATGTGACAAGAGGCCCCGATGCGCGTGCCGCTTCAACACTCTCAGGCTGCGCCGCATCAATGGCGCTTTGCGTGGCGGCAATGACGTCGTAAACCTGTGCACTGAGCATCAAACGGATCGATTCATAGAGCAGCCGCCGTGATTGTGCGGGATCCGCAAGCCGTGCATGCGCAGCCAGAGCCTGCTGTCGAAAACCCTCAAATAGCGGCACGGACTGGAGCTGCTCCAGCGAAATCAAACCCGATCGAACACCGTCGTCAATATCGTGGGCGTTGTAGGCAATTTCATCGGCCAGATTGCATAACTGAGCCTCCAGGCTTGGCTGGGTGCGGTTCAAAAACCGCTGTCCTATGCCCCCCCCACCATCCGAAAATGACGGCTCGAATCCTTCCAGCATGGAAGCGTTGATCCTGGAGCAATGTTTGAGAATGCCCTCTCTGGTTTCGAAACACAGGTTGAGACCATCGAAATCCGGGTATCGCTCTTCTAGGTGGTCTACCACACGCAGGCTTTGCAGGTTGTGCTCAAACCCACCGTGCGCAGCCATGCAATCATTGAGTGCGTCCTGTCCCGCGTGACCAAATGGGGTGTGACCCACATCATGCGCCAGCGCAATGGCCTCCACCAAGTCTTCATTGAGCCGCAAGGAACGGGCGATGGAGCGGCCCAATTGCGCAACCTCTAGCGAATGGGTCAATCGAGTGCGAAACAAATCTCCTTCGTGGTTCAGGAACACCTGCGTCTTGTAGACGAGCCGCCGAAACGCGGTGGAATGCACAATGCGATCGCGGTCGCGCTGGAACTCGGTCCGGGTCGGCGCAGGCATTTCTGCAAAACGCCTTCCACGCGTCTTTGCCGGATTGCAGGCGTAGGACGCCAAATTCATTTGCAATACAACATGCAACACTGGTGGCTACGGGCATTGCCCGAGCAGCGATCCAATTGGTAGCCTCTCATACACAACATGCATCAATCACTTTCCGCACCACCGCATCGGGTACGCTGCGAACCACCGCTTGCGAAGGGCCATCAATCACCACGAAACGAATTTCACCGCCCTCTGCCTTTTTGTCGACGCGCATCAATTCCAGATAGCGCCCGGCGTTGTCTTCGTCACTCAAACGGGGGGCAATCACTGGCAAACCAGCGTTCTTCAGCAAAGTGGTCAATCGCTGAACAAAAGCTTGATCCACTAAACCCAACTCAAGGGATAGGCGTGCGGCCATCACCATGCCACAGCCAACCGCTTCACCATGCAGCCACTGCCCGTACCCCATACCGGCCTCAATGGCATGTCCAAAGGTGTGCCCAAAATTAAGAATGGCGCGCAGGCCAGCTTCGCGCTCATCCTGTTCAACCACCCAGGCCTTGATTTCGCAGCTGCGTTGAACCGCATGAGCCAAGGCTTGCACGTCCCCCGCCAGCAGACGGTCCAGGTTGGACTCGATCCAGTCGAAAAATGCCAGATCGGCAATGGGACCGTATTTGATGACCTCGGCCAACCCCGCAGCCAATTCGCGCGCCGGTAGGGTTTTTAGCGTATCCAGGTCGCACACCACCTTCAAGGGCTGGTAAAACGCCCCTATCATGTTCTTGCCCATGGGGTGGTTGATGCCCGTTTTTCCACCGACGGAAGAATCCACCTGCGCCAGCAAAGTTGTGGGTACCTGAACAAAAGGAACACCCCGCATGTAGCTGGCCGCGGCAAAGCCTGTCATATCACCGACGACGCCACCACCCAGTGCAAACAAAACCGTTTTACGATCACTGCTGTTTTGCAAAAGTGCATCGAATATCTGGTTCAAGGTTTCCCACGTCTTGAATTGCTCGCCATCCGGCAAAGTGACTAGGTGTACGGCGGGGTATTTTCCGGCTAATGCCGCTTGCAGTTGCTTCGCATACAACGGCGCCACGGTTTTGTTACTGACGATAAGCGCAGTTGCCGCAGATGGCAGCGAGGCATAGGTAGCGGGTTGACCCATGAGGCCGACACCGATGGCGATGGGGTAACTGCGCTCGCCAAGCGCTATTTGGATCGTTTGAAAAGTCGGAGAGCTCATACGTCCTAGTTTAGTGGCTCCGCACTTGCGCGCCCCGCTCGCCAACGTGTCCGCGCGAACTAATGAGGCACCACTCCTGCAAGCTCCAGCTGCATCACAATCATGTTAACTAGCGTCGACACCGAAGGGCGGCGGGTTTCCAGCACAAAATGGGCCGTTTCGCGATACAGAGGGTCACGCTGCGCAAACAGGTCCCGCATGCGTGCCAAGGGATCGGCAACTTGTAATAGTGGTCGATTCACATCGTGGCGTAATCGGCGATACAACTCATCCGGGGTCGATTTAAGATAAATCACGCTTCCGCGACTGCGCAAGTGCTGCCGGTTGACTGGCCGTAAAACCGCCCCACCACCAGTTGACAGGACCCTCGGAGACTCCAGGGTCAACGCATCGACTACTTCTTCTTCAATGTCCCGAAAGCTTGCCTCGCCTTCCCGCTCGAAGAATTCACGAATAGAGCACCCCAACCGTAATTCGATCGCATGATCCGAATCGACAAAAGGCACCTGCAACCGTCGGGCAAGCTGCCTTCCAACGGTCGTTTTACCCGAGCCTGGGAGTCCTACAAGACTAACTAACAATTGTGAACCGGAATTCCAAGCTGAACCTCACCGCCGTTGCATCAACGTCCCACTGCCCGCTCGGCCAAGGTCTTGGGAGTGATGAATACCAGCATCTCACGCTTGGTAGTAGAAGTCGCCTTGTTCCTGAACAACACGCCAATGCCGGGCAAATCACCGAAAAACGGCACCTTGGCTCCACTGTCGGTCTGCTCTTCCGTGAAGATTCCACCAATCACAACAGTTCCGCCATTTTCGACCAATACTTGTGTCTTGATGTGTTTGGTGTCAATGGCAAAACCCGCTGGAGTTGACTGACCGACCGTGTCTTTGGAGACATCCAAGTCCAGAATAATGCTGCCTTCGGGCGTAATTTGCGGCGTGACCTCCAATTTGAGACTAGCCTTACGAAAAGCAATGGACGTTGCTCCACTCGACGAGGCGACTTGGTAGGGCAGCTCTGTCCCCTGCTCAATCAAGGCCTTGATCTGGTCAGCAGTGACCACCCGAGGACTGGAAACCACTTTACCCTTGCCGTCAGCCTCGAGCGCCGATATCTCCAAATTCAGGAAATTGCCAGCTGCAGCACCGAACAGAGACACTGCGAAAGTTCCCGGATTGGCAAAACCCAAAGCGCCAGTCGATGGTAGATTCACGAAATTCCCGGAAGTAGTTGCAGCAGAACCCGTCACGTAACTTGATCCAAGCGTGCCATTCAACGGACCACCTTCCGTGGTCCCCAGTGTCACCGCTGTTCCGCCACCGCCGAGCTTCACTCCCAATGATTTTCCAAAACTATCCGACGCCTCGACAATCCGCGCCTCAATCAGAACCTGCCGAACAGCAATATCCAATTTAGCAATCAACTGTTGTACTTGCTCCAATTTACTGGGGATGTCCGTCACAAACAGCTGATTTGTGCGCGGCTCAGCAATGACGCTCCCACGCGCACTCAGCATGCGGGTACTGGCCGCGCCACCACCCCCAGCAGTAAGTTGCGCAGCAATCTCGGACGACTTCGCGTAATTGATCTGGAATGACTGGGTACGCAATGGCTCAAGACTCTGCACCGCAGCAACCGACTCCAGATCCAGCCTCTCTTTTGCTGCAATCTCGTCCTTGGGCGCGACCCAAAGGACATTTCCGCTCTTGCGCAGACCCAGACCCTTGGCTTGCAAAATAATATCCAAAGCCTGATCCCATGGCACATCCTGCAAACGCAAGGTGACCGAACCAGAAACAGAATCGGAAGTGACAATATTGAAGTTCGTGAAATCTGCAATCACCTGCAACAAGGAGCGCACTTCGATATTCTGAAAATTCAATGACAGTTTTTGTCCGCTATATCCCACACCCTGAGTCAGCTTTCTAGGGTCAACCTTAAGCTCCTTGACCTCGACCACAAACTGCTCATCACTTTGATACGCGCTATGTTCCCACTGGCCTTTGGGCTCAATAACCATGCGTACACGGTCCCCGGATTGGAATGTGGTCACTGATTTCACCGGGGTGCCAAAGTCAGCCACATCCAATCGGCGGCGCAACCCTTCAGGCAGAGTGGACTTCATGAATTCCACCACGAGCGTTTGACCCTGCTGACGAATATCAACACCGACTTGATTGTTTGGCAGTGTCACCACAATACGTCCAGCGCCGTCCGCCGTCCGCCGGAAGTCCATATCCTTCAATGGAGCTGAGTCTCGACTGCGGTTTTCGGCAAACACAGGCGCCGTCGGGGCGCTAGGAGAGCTAGCCACCGCTGACTCCAAAACCACCAGCAGTGATTTGCCCTGAATCTCCGTCTTGTAGGCGGCAGGTTGCTTCAAGTTGAGCACTACACGCGTGCGCTCGCCAGCCTGAACGACACTCACAGACTTCAAATTACCTTGGTTGATATCGACCGTGGAGCGCCCCATAGCGTTCGCAACCCCCGGAAAATCCAGCGCGATCCGCGCCGGTGACTGAATGGCGAAACCCGTCGGAACGGTGGTCAGAGCCTGCGACAGGTCAATCCTAACGACCTCTGTGCCCCCTTGAACAGATCCAGTTACCGACTCAATCGCAGTCTGCGCTTGCGCCGCAGACCCCAGCAACAAGGCAACCGAAAAAATAATGCCTTGCCACATGCGCAATCCCATCTGCTTGTTCTGATATTTCATTTAGACCTCTCTTGCAACTGCAATGTTGCAATGCGTTCAATCCATTCGCCGACGGCGTCCTGCACAATTTCGCGCAAAGTCACCTCAGACTCACTAATTTTGGTCACACGACCGTAGTTGTGCCCCAAGTAATTGCCAAGCTTCACCTGATACAGCAAGTTGTCCACCTTCACCAAGGCAACCGGTTGTCCCGCCTTGATGATGCTCCCTACCAAGTTCATGGTGTCGAGCGGAAACGCCTCTAGAGGCTCCTTGCGACGCGCAAGCTCAGGCGCCACCAAAGCACCATTGGCCGCTACTTGCGACGCATCCCGCTTCAAGGCTTGTGTTAGCTTCTGATTGCTGAAGGGCTCAATCGCCGTTACATTTGTATACGCCTCAGGTTTGAACTGCTTGGGGGCAGGAATGGGAGCCACCTTGGGATGTGTCTGATTTCGCTCCTCGACCATCCATTGCCGAATATCATCCTCACCCGAAGTTCCGCACCCCGCAAGAACACTCAGCACGCCGAGCACCGAAAAAAAGCTCAGCCGCTTCATTTCTTGACCCCTTTACCGGCCGACGCCTGGCGCTGTGACGCTACTTCATCCGCATCAAGATAACGGAACGTCTTGGCCGTTGAATCAAGGATCAATGTACCGTCAGGTCTGGGTGCAATGGTCAAATTATTCAAAGTGACAATTCGTGACAAATTTGCGATATCCGAAGCAAATGCTCCTATATCGTGGTACTTGCCGGTGACCCGAATAGCAATCGGTAGCTCCGCGTAATATTCCTTCACCGCGATTTGACCTGGGCGAAACAAATCGAATTGCAGACTTCGACCCAAGCCGGCCTGATTGATATCGGAAAGTAGCGCATCCATCTCCGCTTTACTGGGAAGCTGTTTCTCCAACTGCGTCACGTACTGCTGCACTTGCTCACGCTGCTTCTTGAGAACATCGAGATTCACGGCCTTGGTCAACTTGGTTTTGTAGTCTTCACGGAGCTTGACCTCCTTGTCCTGCTCCTGTTGCAGTATTTCCTGAGACCCATTCAACCAAACGAACCACAGCGCCACCACGATGACTATGGACGTGCAGGCGAACAGGGCGTATCGCGGAAGCGATGGCCAAGCGGATGGGTCTTTGGGATCCAGATCACGAAACTGATCCGTCAGCTTCTGCTGGAATGATGCAAAGTCAAAAGAAATGGGGGTTTTGATTGCCATTTTGGATCCCACTATTTCTTACCGTCGACCAGTGCGACAGGCGCAGACGCCACTTCCGCAGGTTTGGCCACCGCTTTTTCAGCCTCGGTTGCCCGCACCAGTCGAACCCGGATCGTGAAATTGGCCACTCGCCTTTGGTCACGAGCAGACAATGCCACGGTACCGGCCACAATCTCCACTAACTCAGGCTTGCTAAACCAAGGCGTGTTACTAGATAGATTGCGCAGCAACTCCGACACCCGCTCGTTGGATTGGGCAACTCCATTGATGGTCACCAACTGATCGACTTGCGTCATTTTGTTGATATAGACGCCATCGGGTAACTGATTTACCAGTTCGGTAAGCAAATGAACCGGCAAATTGCGGTCGGATTGAAGGTCTTCCACCGCTTGTTGTCGCGCACGCAGTGCAGCAATCTCGGCTTCAAGGCCAACGATATCCTTGATTTGCCCTTCGAGTTTCTTGATCTCTATTTCCAGGACCACATTGGTACTCTGTTGTGCAGAAATTGCGCCCTGGTACCACAGAAAAATCGCTCCGGCTATGAGACCACCCAAAACAGCCGAAGCCCCTAAAGACACGTTAAACAGATCACGGCGCCGTTTACGAGCAGCTTCGCGATGGGGAAGCAGGTTGATAAGAATCACTGCGCGAACCTCCGCAAGGCCAAGCCACAAGACGTCAGGTACGAGGGCGCTTCACGCGTCATTCTCTTCAGCCGGACCCCTTCACCAATTTCCATTCCATCAAATGGATTGAGCAAGCTGCAAGGAAAAGTGGTGTGTTGAGTCACCGCGGCGGTCAGGCCCGGCAATGCCGCCGATCCGCCTGCCAACATAATGTAATCAACTTTGTTATGAGGTGTACTGGTAAAGAAAAACTGCAGTGCACGCCCCAACTCCTGAACCATCGTCTCAATAAAAGGGCGCAATACGGCTGACTCGTAGTCATCTGGGAGTTCTCCGCTGCGTTTTTTACTTTCCGCCTCATCCGGAGAAAATCCGTACTGACGAACGATCAACTGCGTTAGCTGTGCGCCGCCAAATGCTTGATCGCGATCGTAGAGCACCTCATCGTCGCGAAGCACCTGCATACTGGTAGTGAGCGCCCCCACTTCAAACAAGGCCACAATCAAACCAGCACCCCGATTGGGTAGATTCTCAATAAGCCGCCCTGCGGCTAGCCTGGCTGCGTACGACTCCACATCCACCACCACAGGCGTCAACCCGGCAGCCTCAGCCAGCCCCTGAATGTCCTGCACCTTTTCACGACGGGAAGCCGCGATCAGCACTTCCACATCGCCAGCAGAGGTGGCGCTCGGGCCGATGACACAAAAGTCCAGACTGACCTCATCAAGCGGGAACGGGATGTACTGATTGGCTTCTGTCTCGACCTGCTGCTCAAGCTCCTGATCGGTCATGCCTCCAGGCAATATGATTTTCTTGGTAATTACCGCCGATGGCGGCAAAGCCATCGCGACGTTTTTTGTCTTGCTACCACTTTTCTTGACCAGTCGTCGTAACGCACCGGCCACTTCATCAAACTTTTCAATATTGCCGTCCGTAATCCAACCTCGCTCGAGCGGCTCGATGGCACAGCGCTCCAGCACCAAGTTGCCGGCCTTGTCACGGCCCAACTCCACCAGCTTGACGCTGGAAGAACTGATATCCAACCCGAGCATGGGCGCGGGCTGACGACTAAAAAACGACCCCAATGAGATCAAAACTGTCCCCTGAAACAGACCGATCAAGCGCCGGTCAGACTTAAGAAATCACTTCAATACTATCAGTAAGCACCTTGTCCCGCAAAGATTTTTTCTGTTTCAAATGATTTCAAGCGTTGTCAAAAGCAGACGGTTTTTGTTCGCCTCCAAAAACAATATGCAGATTTGGCACCGCGAACAGGAAGCGGCAACAATCCATGAATTGCATAGTGCGCCGTCGCGAAAACGTACCTTTTTATAATGCAAAGGCGACCCTTTTCATATTTTTATGCCAACCACCCTTCCCCCATCAAAAGAAAATACAGATCAGCGCACCCGCTCAGCTACGCTGCAATGGCCCATACGCCTGGTTTTATGGACTGCGGGAATCGCTGTCGCAGGAGTCTTTTCGCTATTGATATTGATCGCATTGGCATTGGCTGTGGCATTTCCAAATCTGCCGGACATTTCCGACCTGTCCGACTACAGACCCAAGTTGCCACTGCGCATCTTTTCTGTGGAAGGCGATTTATTAGGGGAGTTTGGTGAAGAGCGACGCAACCTGACTCCCATCGCAGAAATCCCCAAGGTGATGACCAATGCAGTCCTGGCGATTGAGGACGCGCGCTTCTACCAGCACGGAGGGGTCGATTACCTGGGTGTGCTGCGTGCAGGTTTGGCCAATGTTGGAAAAGCCAAAAGTCAAGGTGCATCAACCATCACGATGCAGGTTGCGCGCAATGTCTACCTCTCAACTGAAAAGACGTTCACGCGCAAGATCTATGAAATTTTGCTGACCTTCAAGCTGGAGCACCTGCTGAGCAAAGACCAGATTCTTGAAATTTACATGAATCAGATTTTCCTGGGAAATCGCGCCTACGGTTTTGCTGCCGCCTCCGAAATCTATTTCGGCAAGCCACTGAAAGACATTAACGTGGCCGAGGCCGCAATGCTCGCCGGCTTGCCCAAAGCGCCGTCCGCCTACAACCCGATCAGCAACCCTCAACGCGCACGCATCCGCCAAAGGCACATCATTGATCGCATGCTGGATAACGGCTTCATTACAGCCAAAGAAGCCGAATCCGCCAAAAATCAGGAACTCGTCATCCGAAACGGGCCAAACAATAACAAAGTGCATGCCGAGTACGTCGCAGAGATGGTCCGCCAGTTGATATTTGCGCAATACGGCGACGAGACCTACACGCGTGGTCTGGACGTTCAGACCACAGTGAGGACCGTTGACCAGAATGCCGCCTACAAGGCTTTACGCAGGGGCATCATGGACTTTGAGCGTCGTCAAATTTATCGTGGTCCTGAAAGATTCATTACCCTGACTGCCAGCCCTCAGGAAACCGAGGAGGCCGTTGACGATGTGCTGGACGAGCACCCCGACAATGGCGACGTGATGTCTGCGGTGGTACTGGAAGCAGATGCAAAACGAATAAGAGCCATGCGCCAGGGCGGCGAGTTGCTTGAAATCACAGGCGATGGCCTAAAGCCCGCCCAGTCTGGGCTTTCTGACAAGGCGCAGCCCAACATCAAGATACGGCGCGGGGCGATCATCAGGGTCGCAAAGACGCAAAAAAGCGCCTGGGAAATTACCCAATTACCTGAAGTCGAAGGCGCGTTTGTGTCAGTTGATCCGCGCGATGGCTCCATCAAAGCACTCGTCGGAGGGTTCGACTTCGCAAAAAACAAGTTCAACCATGTGACGCAAGCCTGGCGGCAACCGGGGTCCAGCTTTAAGCCGTTTATCTACTCAGCCGCTCTGGAAAAAGGTTTCACGCCCTCAACGGTCATCAACGATGCGCCGCTGTTCTTTGATGCGGGCGTCACCGGTGGGCAACCTTGGGAGCCCAAAAATTACGATGGCACCTTTGAAGGCCCCATGACGCTGCGTCGTGGACTGGCGAAATCGAAAAACATGATTTCGATCCAGATTTTGCGCTCGATCGGAACCCAATACGCGCAGGAATGGATTTCTCACTTTGGTTTCGATCCAGAAAAACACCCCCCTTATCTCACCATGGCGCTGGGTGCCGGGTCTGTAACGCCCATGCAAATGGCCGTCGGGTACTCCGTCTTTGCCAATGGCGGGTTTCGCGTCAATCCATGGCTGGTTTCCAGAGTCGTCGAGCAGCGGGGCAAAATGCTGATCGAATCAAAAGCGCCGGTGCTGAGTGAATCACAGCGCGCCATTGACGCCCGCAATGCGTTTCTAATGACCAGCCTACTACAGGAAGTGACCCGCTCCGGCACCGCTGCGCGCGCGCAAGCGACACTAAAACGCCCCGATGTGTACGGAAAGACAGGCACAACCAACGATTCAATGGATGCCTGGTTTGCGGGCTACCAGCCTACTCTGACCGCAGTTACCTGGATCGGTTATGACACACCACGCAAGCTCGGCGACCGGGAGACCGGAGGCGGCCTTAGTCTGCCCGTATGGATCAGCTACATGGAAACCGCACTCAAGAATGTCCCTGTCATGGAACCGACTGCACCGGAAGGTGTGGTCCATGTGGGAGGTGAGTGGTATTTCGACGAGTTTGCCAAAGGGTCCGGAGTGGCAGGGCTTGGGCTTGGAGTAGGCGCGGGAGCCGCCCAGGAGGAAAAGATTGATGCGACGCCCAAGCCCCCCGCCCCCGAGGAAGAGAAGAAGAAAATAATGGACTTCTTTAAGAACTGATCACATCGAAAACTGCAATTCCCGGCCTGCCTGGTCGCTGGCATTGCGTGACAGCGCGGCAAAAAATTCACCCTGACCTTTGGTATCTTGCCATTGGCCGTCAATCCATCGGTAGTGGTAGCCGCCAGACTTGGCGGCCATCCAGACTTCCTGCAGGGGTTTTTGCAGATTGATGATGATCTGGCTCCGGTCGGCAAAGGTCAAGGTGACCATTCCACCCACCCGCTGATTATCGACATCTGCGTCCGTTTCATCATTGATCTGATCGCAGCAGGCCTCTACAGCTTTCAGCAAAGTTTCTGCTCGGTCCATGAATTCAGGGTCGGTCATTACAATTTCACTATGTTGTTAACAAAACAAATTCTAATCAGCGCGCTGGCCCTTGGCGCCAGTGTGCTGAATCTTTCCGGCTGTGGCCAAACCGGCGCACTGTATTTGCCTGCCACGACCCAGCCACCCAAGCCGTCAGCATCTGTACCCGTGCCGACGCGCCCGCCACTTACGTTTTCAGAATAGCCTTACGCTTGCTCATTGACGGTTTCTGGACTTCGCCGCTCCGGTCAACAGTCGTCTTACCATTTGCCCTGATCAAGCAGGGCCGTCTGGCTCGAACCCATGCATCACATCTATTTTGCTCTAATTTTTATAGCATTGCACGCAGTGTGAGTGGGGGCTAGGCGGTTTTTTTTCTAAATTTTTGGTTTACTCGCCAGCCAAGCAAAGCACTAAGAACCAGCACATACACTGCGACTTCGGTAAAGTTATTCTTGCCAGCGCGCATCCAGAAGAAATGCACCAAGGCCAACACGGCAATGGCATAGACCGAACGGTGTAGTATCTGCCACCGACGCGCACCTAGCGCCCGAATAGCCCGGTTGAACGACGTCAAGGCTAACGGGGTCAAGAGCACCAAAGCCATGAATCCGACCAAGATGAACGGCCGCTTGGGAATGTCTTTGGCAATAGCGGCCAGGTCAAAGCCCATGTCGAACCAACTGTAGGCGGCGAAGTGTAAAAGCGCGTAGAAGTAGACAAATAGCCCGAGCATGCGACGAAAGCGGGCCATGGTTGGCAAGCGGGCTATCGTGCGCAATGGCGTTACCGCCAACACGACGCAAAGCATGCGCAGAGTCCAGTCACCGGTGGAGCGCTCCAGCGCCTCCGCTGGGTTGGCCCCGAGCCAGTCCAGTGCTGCAGCCAACACCAACCAGAGGAAGGGCAACAATGCCAGAACAAAGACAGTGGGTTTGGCCACGCGACTGCCCAGCCATCGGTTCAGGGATACACGCACAGCGGGGGTCAGTACAACTTCTTCAGGTCCATACCGGCGTACAACTGCCCTACTTGTGCTTCATATCCATTGAATATCAAAGTCTTGCGTTTTTTCGCAAACAACCCGTCTTCGCCAATTCGCCGCTCGGTGCCCTGACTCCAGCGAGGGTGGTCCACATCAGGATTGACATTGGAAAAGAAACCGTATTCATTGGCTGCCGCCTTGTTCCAAGCCGTAGCGGGCTGCTTGTCGGTGAATCGTATCTTGACAATGCTTTTGCCACTTTTGAACCCGTATTTCCACGGAACCACGAGACGCACCGGGGCACCACTCTGGTTGGGCAGCACCTCGCCATACATGCCAAACGTCAGCAAGGTCAAAGGGTGCATGGCCTCGTCCAGCCGCAGCCCCTCGACATAGGGCCAATCGAGAACCCGGGAACCCACGAACGGCATGGTCTTGGGATCAGCCAGGGTCACAAACTCGACGTATTTGGCACCACCCAGAGGCTCAACCCGCTTGATCAACTCAGCCAGCGAATAGCCTACCCAGGGCACGACCATGGACCAGCCCTCGACGCAGCGCAAGCGGTAAATGCGCTCTTCCATCGCACTGAGTTTGAGCAGCTCCTCAAGCCCCAGCTTGCCGGGCTTCTTGACCAAGCCCTCAATCTCAACCGTCCAGGGACTGGTCTTCAGCGTATGAGCATTCACTGCAGGGTCTGCTTTATCGGTGCCAAACTCATAAAAGTTGTTGTAGGTGCTGGCGTCCTTGTACGCGGTCACCTTCTCCATGGTCGCGGCTCCTGCCACTACCGACTGTCTTGCCGCCAGGGCGGGGAGCTTGCCGGGTCGCGGTATCTGACCTGCACCCTGGGCAAGCGCCTGGCGGGATGCCCAAGTCGCCATTGCCGACCCCGCGGCACCCGTCGCGATCAGTTTCAAAATGCCACGCCGATTCTCGTAAACGCCGCGGTCCGTGATCTCACTCGCACTGATGTGGTTAAACCCGTTGCGCTGGTCTTTGATAAGCATGCTGAAGTCCTCGTTTAACTGTTGGTCGTCTGAGGAGCGCCGTTCTTACAAGGTTCCGTAACTATGCAACCCGCTCAGAAACATGTTGACGCCAATAAATGCAAACGTGGTGACAGCCAATCCCCCCAACGCCCACCATGCCGCCACCGTGCCACGCAAGCCCTTCATCAGACGCATGTGCAACCAGGCCGCGTAGTTGAGCCACACGATCAGCGCCCAGGTCTCCTTGGGATCCCAACTCCAGTAGCCACCCCAAGCCTCGGCCGCCCACAAGGCACCCAGAACCGTGGCGATAGTAAAGAAGGCAAAGCCAACCGCAATGGATTTGTACATCACATCATCGAGAACCTCGAACGAAGGCAAGCGCTCGGCGAGACGCCGCCGCCCAAACAAAATACTTGCAACAATCAAGGCTGAAATACCAAAATAGACTGCCCAGTAGTCGCTCATGCCCAGAACCGCTGATTTACGAAAAACGACCGGTTCAAAACACAAGACCACGCCGAGCAACCACAGTGGCGCAAGTTTGTACCAGCGCGCCTCGCCAGCCTGTTGCTTGATAAGGTAGGCAAACGCCACCATAGCCGAAAGGGCGAAAGTTCCATATCCAATAAAGTTGGCAGGCACGTGCAGCTTCATCCACCAGCTTTTCAATGCGGGTACCAAAGGTTGTATCTCATGCGCCTGGCGGACCAGCGTGTACCACAGCAAGAACCCAACGGCGGCGCTCACGATCAGCATGACGAATGCACCCAACGTGCGGGTTTTGTATTGCGCCTCAAAATACAAATAGAACGCGGCTGTAAGCCAGCAAAACAAAACGAACACTTCGTACAGATTACTCACCGGGATATGACCGATATCTGCTCCCAGCAGGTAGCTTTCATACCAGCGCACCATGGTACCGACCAGAGCCATGGTTACGGCAACCCACAAGAGGCGCGACGCAACCAATTCCATCCCATCCGCACGGCCTCTGGCGAAAACGCCAATCCAGTAGAACGCAGTGCTGATAAAGAACAGCATGCTCATCCAGAGAATGGCCGACTGACTGGAGAGGAAATACTTGAGCCAGAAAACCGTCTCTGCACGCTCTAGATTGCCCTGGTATGACACGATTCCCAGCACCGACAGGGCGGCAACCGCCAACATCAAAATCCGAAGGGGTCGCCAGAACCATCCAAGTGCGATCGCACTCGGCATCGCAGCCACAAGAATGCCTTTCTCATAGACGTCCATCGCACCGCCATAAATCGAAAAAACATACAGACCACCACACACCACCGCAGCGGCAAACAACCAGTCCAGCCAGTTGCGTTTCGAAAAGTAACCTTCGTTCAGCGTGATGTTCTGGACCGCAGGGGGGTCATTGGATGTCATCGTATTCATGCCTCTACTCCTTCAAGCCCAGTAATTTGGACTTCAGTTGTTCAAATTCTCGATCCCCATCCATCGTTTTACGATTGGTGGAGAGGGCCATCGTGGCTTGTGCCGCGGGGTTCGGCGCAGACTCTGTCGACTCACTGGGTGACAGCCATATCCACAAACGCCGTTCACGAACATACAGCATGGAAAATACCCCCAAAATGAGTAAGACGCACCCCAGATAGACCACCGTTTTCCCGGGAGCACGTGCAACCTGAAACACGCTGGCTTGAACCTGCGTGAAGTCCGTCAACTGCAAAACTACCGGCGCAGGGTAGAGAGGTGCGTCACTCAAAGCCAGAACCGCCAACGTCATAAACGCCTGACTTTTGTCATCAGGCACCATGAGTTTCAGCCCGGCCTCTTCGTGTGCAAGCTGGGCCAACTCAAAAAGCGACCCATTCAAAATCCGAACGAGAACTTCCCCGGCCTTGTCCCGCTCGGATTCGGGCACATTGGCTTCAATGAAATCCGCAACCGCCTGTAAACCAGCGGTTGTCGCTGAGGTCTTGCTTCCACTGGTTCCAGCAAAAAGGGACAGGGCCCGGGCGGCTGACACGCTTAGCTGCTGGGTTAATTCCGGACGCTTGGCATCCACCGCTTTGCTGGCATACCGTTTCACGGCCAAGTCACGCATGCGAGTATCTGACAGCGCGGCACGTAGCCGCAAGAACTCGTCCATGGAGCCCTGCGCATCAGCAGGGATGCGCAAATAGCGGAATGGTTGCGCCGGGGTGTCACGCGTCCCTAGCAAGAAAACCGGCGCGCCATCGCCCATATCCACGGGAAGCATGTAGTTATTGAATTCACGCGCCTGACCGGCCGCATCACGCAGCTTGTAACTCACGCTGGGGCCAACATTGCGCAGATTTTTCTTGTTGGCATTTTTGTTGGCAGCACCCATCCGGGCATCAATGGACGCACGCAGATCCACCTTGCGCACATCCGTCCCGGAAAGCCCGTCACCACCAAAATTTTCCACATTGATGACCCGCAGACCTGTGTACTCCACGGTGAGTTGCTCAGCACCCGGTGCGTTTCCACGCGTCAGATTTGCGGAGCCTCCGATGACCCCCTTCAGCTCAAAGGGTTTGGTTTCCGCCCCCATGGGCACTGCACGCAGACGCACGCTGGAACCCCCATCGTCGAAACTCGATTGGTAGATTTCAATGCCTTTGTAACTCGCAGGATGGTTCACCTCTACCCGGGCCGGCAATTTTTCACCCGTCTCTTTGTCGTGGATCACGATGTCGCTGGCGAACAATTTGGGCATGCCCGTGGAGTAATACTCGACCACAAACTTCTTCAGCTCGATGGCAAATGGAAGTTCCTGCAACAAAATTCCATCCGCCTGATTAAGAATGGCTGTGCTGGACTGGGTACCTTCCGCCACCAGCAAGTTTCCACGAAAAGTCGGATTGCGTTCACCCAAACGATGCTCAGGTGCCACGTCCACAATCATCCCGCCGCCCTTGTAGGGCGTCTTCCCGTTGAACAGCATTTGCGCTCGGACAATCAGGTCGCCGTCCAGTAGTCCGCCAAGGCACACGAGAACAATCGCACTGTGTGCAGCGATGTAGCCAATTTTATTGACCCCCCCCGCTTTGGCCGCCACCATCCAGCCGACACCCTTCGCCGTTTCACGCTGCTGAAGCTTGACCTTCCAGCCACCGCCGACCAGCAGCTGCCCGATCCGGCGTGCCGCGGTCTCGGGAGACTCATCCAGCACGACCTGTGCCCGGTGACCAAATGCCTTTAGGCTTTGTTCGCGGATGTTTTCTTTGTACGACTTGAGGTCTACCAGTATTTTGGGCGTGTTGCGGGCCACACACAGCGAAGTGCTGACGACCAGAAAGCCCATGATGAGCAGAAACCACCAGGCGCTGTAGACGTTGTACAAACTGACCGCAGAAAACACCTCTGCCCAGAATGGCCCAAACTGATTGACGTAATTACCCAAGGGCTCACGCTGTTTGAGCACCGTACCGATCACCGAAGCAATGCAAATGACGGTTAACAGTGAAATTGAAAACCGCATGGAAGACAGCAGTTCCACCGCCGCACGCAGAGCGCGCGATCCGGACTTCAGTTCAATGCCTTGTGTAGAGACTGTCATGGATAGGTTTCGGGAAACTCAAAGAAAAAGGGCAGACCATCAAATGATGCGTCCGCCCCAGTTAGGGTGTGTAGCCAGCGTTTGGTTCCGCAAAGAACCAAATACCGGCAACCGAATTACCGCAGCCCGGCCACGTAATCCGACACTGCCTTGATTTCACGATCATTCATCTTGGCCGCCACCTGGGTCATTTGCAAACTGTTCTTGCGCACGCCGTCGCGAAATGCCGTCAGCTGTGCAATGGCATAGTCTGCATGCTGGCCGCTGAGGCGGGGGTACTGGGCGGGGATACCTGCGCCATTAGGGCTGTGGCAACCAGCGCATGCGGGAACCTGGCGGTCGGCAATACCCCCGCGGTAAATGCGCTCACCCAGAGTCACTAGGCTCTTGTCACTGGTATAACCGGTCTTTGCCTTCTTCGATGTCACCCAGAAAGCGATATTTTTCATATCTTCATCCGAAAGTGTGGAGGCAAAGCCTTTCATGATGGCGTTGTTGCGCTTGTCGGATTTGAACTCCTGCAACTGCTTGACCAGATATTCGGGGTGCTGCTGCGCGAGTTTGGGATAGGCCGGTGTTCCGGAGTTCCCATCCACACCGTGGCATGCAGCGCACACAGCGCCATAGCTTGCCTCACCTTTCACCAGATCCGGCTTTACTGCCTTGGCAACGACTGCCTCGGAGTGGGCAGCAGGCGCCGGTGCGGCGTCGGCAGCAAAAACAAATAAGGGTGCCGCAACGGCAGATGCGGCGAGGAGTAATTGGGCAATCAACTTCATATGGCTGTCATGTTTGGTGAGCAAAACAGCGTCATTCTACAATGGAGGCTCGGGTCCCCCGCCTAAATTAATGACTACCAACACAAACCCACCCTCTGTTTCTCATCCGGCGCCTGCATCTGGCCCCGCTGAAAAGTCCCCAGCAACTATTGCTTTGGGATGGCTGCACACAGCCAAATTCTTGACCACTGCGCCAGAATTGCACTTTCTGCCGCCGCTGGATTTGCCGGAAATCGCCTTTGTCGGCCGATCCAATGCCGGCAAATCAACCTGCATTAATACCCTAACGCAACAAAAGCAACTGGCTTACGCGTCCAAGAAACCCGGACGAACCCAGCACATCAACCTATTCAGCTTGGGCAAACAGGGTATCACGGACGCCATCCTGACCGACCTACCCGGTTATGGCTATGCGGCAGTGCCCAAGCAGGACAAAATCCGCTGGCAGCAAGTGATGGCCAACTACCTCATTACGCGCAAGAACCTGATGGGCATTGTGCTGATGTGCGATCCCCGCCACGGCCTGACCGAGCTGGACGAGATCCTTCTGGACGTCATCCGTCCACGGGTCCAGGAAGGTTTGAAATTCCTGATCGTCTTGACCAAATCGGACAAATTGACCCGCAGCGAGGCCGCCAAAGTGCTGTCCATCACCAAACTGCAGGCCGGCGGAGGCGAAGTCATGCTGTTTTCGGCCACCAAACGCAAAGGTGTGGATGACGTAGCCCAACTGCTGTGGAAGTGGGCGCACCCGCACGGAGCAACGCCGCCGGTACAGACTCCAGAGCCAGCTTCAGATCCAGACTCAGCCCCGTGATTGAAACCTACCTGCAACCGCTCCCGCACGGGATCACATTAAGTTGCAGGTCTGCCGGCTCCCGCGGGCGGCCATTACTTTTTTTCCTGCACGGCTTCCCCGAAGGCGCGTTCATATGGGACGAGATACTGGCGCATTTCGCCAAAGAAGAAAACGGTGGCTACCGGTGTGTCGCACCCAACCTGCGGGGGTTCGAGCGATCCTCCACTCCGCCAGAAGTCTCCGCTTATCGCACCAAACATTTGGTACTGGACATTGCCGCGCTCGTGTCCATAGAGACGCAGGGGCTGCTACCACTGGAGTGTCTGGTCGCGCATGACTGGGGTGGTGCTGTTGCATGGAATTTCGCTAACCAGTTCCCGCATCTCACCCAAAAGCTGGCAATCATCAATTCACCGCATCCGGGCACATTCCTACGGGAACTCAAAACCAATCCGCTCCAGCAGCGTGCCAGCGCCTACATGAACTTTCTGATCCGCGAGGACGCAGAACAACGATTGATTGAAGACGACTACCGCATGCTATGGTCGTTTCTGACGGACATGTTTGGGGCTGGGCAAAGCACAACGTGGCTCACGGATGCGGTGAAGATGCAATATCGTGACGTGTGGGGCTGCGGCATGCGTGGCGGCTGCAATTACTACCGATCCTCCCCCCTGAGACCGCCTCGGCCAGAAGACCTGGCCGCCGCGGCAGTTGACTTGCCGCAAAGCATGCTGACCATCTCCACGCCCACCCAGGTGATATGGGGCATGGATGACAAGGCACTGCCCCCCGATTTGATCGAAGGCCTTGAAGAATTCGTGCCGCAGCTGACTTTACACAAAATACCGGGCGCCACGCACTGGATCATTCACGAGGAGCCGGCCTTGGTGATGCAACTGTTACAGCAATTCCTGCAATCAAAACCCCACTGAAGCCGCGTGCTACTGCGCGCCAGGCGGCGACTCTCAATACGGCGCAGGCGCCCCGTCTGGTTGATCCTTGAAGCGCTTGTGCACCCAGTAATACTGCGAAGGCATGGTGTCGATGTAGCCCTGCAGACGCTGATTCATCAGCGCCGTGTCTGCGATTGCATCTTCGCTCGGGAAATTCTCCCAGGCGGGCATGACCTCAATCTCATACCCCGCATCGGTCATGCGCGAAACCACTGGAACCACCTGGGCCCGGCCCAGCCTGGAAAAACGCGACAGCGAGGGAACGGTGGCCGCCGGAACGCCATAGAACGGAACGAAGACC
Organism: Burkholderiales bacterium; assembly: GCA_043746005.1. Classification (GTDB taxonomy): domain Bacteria; phylum Pseudomonadota; class Gammaproteobacteria; order Burkholderiales; family Burkholderiaceae_C; genus Allorhodoferax. The sequence goes on along the minus strand of JAYTRR010000247.1, from coordinate 688 downwards.
GACTCGTTGCGGCCAAAATTCATGTCCGGCAGCAAATACAAGAGATCCCCCGCGCGCAAGGCTGAAACGATGGCCTTGACGCCGTCATTCCGGTGGAAAAGGCGTAATTGACCAAAACGCCTACGCCCGTCATGCAACCACTGGTCTACCGTCTGGTTGCGCTGCGGCGTGTAGATGCTGCACATGGGCCGATCCACCTGCTGGTTGAGCGCGGCTCCTCCCGCGTCGAGCCCGTAGAAATGCGGCGCGAAGATAATTGTTGGCTTGCGGCCTTCCAGCGCATGCAAAGCCCCTGTGAGCTTCAGACGCTTGCGCACGGTGTCAGGGTTGCCGTGCCAGAGCCAGGACCGGTCGAGCCAGGCTTGTGCGAAATACACGAAAGTCTGGCGCGCCCAACGACGACGCTGCGCAAGGGGCTCCTGCGGAAAACACAGTGCCAGATTGATCATTGCCACCCGACGGCGCGGGACGGCCACCCAGTACAGCAAGTACCCGAGCAGCGTACCAATTGCCCGGACCCAAGCCAAAGGCAGCGGGGCGATCATGCGCATAAAAAGAACACCCGGATGCTGCATCAAAGGCCTTCCTGGCGTGGTTCTTTATAGCGCGCATAAGGCCACAGATACTGCTGCGGACAATGGGCAATCAGTTGCTCCAGGGCCTGATTGATGCGGGTTGCCGCCTGCAC
>JAYTRR010000246.1:0-8921 GCA_043746005.1 Burkholderiales bacterium | reverse complement strand
CCTTGCGTTCTATCTTCATGGCACAGGCATCCACGACAGCGTTCCAGTGGCTACTTTGCGGTCGCCGCTGGTGATGTCGAAACGGGTGCTACCCGAAGGAGCTGTCGCCCAGGCAACGGTCAGAGTTTCGCCCGGACCGACCGGACTGAGGAATTTGGCCGCATTGATCTGGCAGGTATTCTGCGTGCCCTCAACGGACGCGGGGATGTGAATGGATTGCATCACAGCGTGTACTGCGGCGTCGAGCAGAACCACTCCGGGCACGATGGGCGCGCCAGGAAAGTGCCCCGCAAAGGCTGGGTGATCCGGTGCAATGAATAGTCCGACCTCACCTTGCATGGTTTACGCCCTTGCGCTGATTCGCATGCGCCAGCGCTAGCGCAACCAATGTCTCGCGCGGCAGCTTGCCGGTGCTGTTGCGAGGGAGAACATCCAACAGAATGAGCGGTCTAGGAATGAAAATTGTGTCAATCCGTTGCCGCAGAGCCGCTAGCAGCATGGCCACCGACATACCCGGAGCGACCACAAAGGCCATCAGTCGGATCACCTTTTCATCCCCTTCGTCGGCAGGCATTAAAAACGCGCCGTCCAAAACACCCGGAACGGCATTGAGCTGGTAATTCAGGTAGCCGAGCGAGCTGCGCTTGCCCGCAATGTTGAGAAGGTCAGCGGTGCGACCATGCAGAAGAAAGCATTCTTCTGTTACGGGCTCGATCTCATCCGCTATCGGCGTGGCATGATCAATGTGGCCGCCACATGCCCACACGTGCCCCTCACGCCTGCTGAGTTTGACGCCGGGGAACAATGTCCACTCGGCCGTTTGTGTGGTCCGGCGGGAGGCAATCTGCCCGGTTTCGGTGGAGCCGAAAATTTCAAACAATGGCGCTAGAAAACTCTCCTCGGCCGCATCGGCCAGTTGGGGCGACAGGGGAGCAGTGGCCGACAGCACGAGATCAGGCCGGGGAATATCCAGACCCGACGCCAGCAACACTTTCAAATGCACTGGCGTCGTGACCAGCATGCAAGGACGCGTCGCAGAAGCCAGTTCCGAGCAGATATCGGCCGGGTAAAACGGACGCACCGCGCCCATCGTTGCACCGCTTTGCAGCGCCATCAACACGCTGGATTCAAAGCCAAACATGTGCTGTGGCGGTACTGTGGCGACTATGCTGTAGTGACGCCCATCCAGCAGCCCCAGTCGGTTGGCTGTAGCTCGTACACTGCGGACCAACCCTCCCCAACTTTTTCGGTGGGGTACCGGCATGCCGGTAGAGCCGGACGTGAACACAATGGCAGCCGTTTGTGAACCGGGAATTTCTGGAACAAGCAACTTGCCGTACCGCGCGCCCGCTGGGTCCGGCACGCGGACGGTCACGGCGTCACCCCAAACGCATACAGGCAAATCGATGGACTGTGACTGATCCGTCAGACAAAAAACGTCTGGAGCAAAGTTTTTGACCTGGCGCACCATCTCCGGCGTGAGCGTGGGTGGCAGCAGGCTGATTTTGTTGGCCAGCAAAGCCGCCGCCAACCCGACGGCAAACCGATAACGGTCACCGCAGGCATTGAGAACATGACGACCCGCAGGCAACGCTGCAGCAAGTTGTCTGACGTCAGCCAAAAAATCGGCCGCGGTGATCGGCTTGCCAAGACGGAAGGCCAGAATATCTTCCGCATGGGAGTGCGTCATGAGAGGAAAAGTGGTCATGATCGACCCCCTGCGCGTTCAGAAGACGCTTGCCGGTAAGCCCGAATGGCATCGAACAGCCCGGCCCGGTCGGATCTTGGCAGAACAACCCATCGCGCGGCATATTCACCCGCAAACATCAGCACCAAGAGCGGAATACCCAGGAGGTAGGCAAACCCTGACCAAACACTAATGGGCGCGAGCCAGAATAACAACAGCGACAGCACTGCAATACCGCCGAAATACAAGGTCCACGCCCAAGTGGCAGATCGTGTATAGCGAACGAGCGCAGGAGAAAGATCACCTTGCACTAGGTGGGCGAAGCGCGAAATCATGGGTGTTGCGCCACTGCGCAGGGTTTGCGCGAAACTGCCACACAGCAAAGAATAGGTGCCTGCATGCTCCAGCAGAAAGACCCAGTTGTAGTGAGCAATCAGCCAATCCCTGATTCCGTAGAGCACGCCGCAGCCTGTCAGCCAAAGGGCAAGCATGAGTACCCGCCGGGCTGAGTGCCACGCCAGCAACAGGCCTAACCCGAGCATCGGTGTTACGGCAACCAGCGCACCTGCGAGATCATGCGCCGATGCGGTGGCGCTCAGATGAGAAAGTAGTGCGTAGCCAATGGCCAGAGATCCGAAAAATCCTGCACGACAGGCCTTCCAAAACCATATCGTCACTTGGTTATCACTTGGTGCGCTGGGCGGCAATATGGTCACTCAGGCTGCGCAGCGAATGAAAGATGGCATGGTTATCTTCATGGTCGGCGCGCAGTTGCAGGCCGTACTGTTTTGAGACCACCAGCGCAATCTCAAGGATATCGATGGAGTCCAAACCCAAGCCGTCACCATACAGGGAATCGTCAGCCTGCACCTCATCCGCAGAGACTTCCAGATTCAAAGCACTCACCAGCAATTCAGCGACCTCAAGCAACAAGGCGGCATCTGCGGGTTGAGATGAGGTTTTTGTAATCGATTCGGACATAGAGGATCAGTGAGGGTGACATGGCGGTTGAAACAGGCAGACGCTGCTGCGTCAGTCGGTCCCATGAAGCACTCGATTTTAACTGAAGCAGCCCTGCGCACGGAAATGGAACTACCGAATGCGGGGTAGCGCCAATAATTGCTCCGGCGTGGTGAAGTAAGCGGCCGTGGCACCCATGCGGCTGCGCGCCTGTGTCAGCTCGTAGCGGGCGATGGTGCGCAGGTGCACTTCGTCCGGCCCATCCATCAGGTGCATGGCACGACCCCAGGTCCAGAAATAAGCCAGCGGGGTGTCGGGCGACAGGCCCATGGCACCGAAAGCCTGCATGGCGCGCTCCACAACGCGGGTCTGTAGCCGTGCAGCCACCACCTTGATGGCTGCCACCTGTGCGCGCAACTGCGCTGTCGGTTGAACGGAGTCCCGCGTGCACTGGTCCAGCGCCCAGGCTACCTGCAGCACCAGCAACCGGGCCTGATCGATCTCGATGCGGGACTCGGCAATCCAGTCCTGTACGTTGGAAAAGTCGGACAAATACTTGCCGAAGGCCTGGCGCTCCAGCGTGCGCTCGGTGGCCAGTTGCAGGGACAGCTCGCACTGGCCAATGGTGCGCATGCAGTGGTGCACCCGCCCCGGCCCCAAGCGCGCCTGCGCCATGGCAAAGCCTTCCCCCCAAGCGCCAAGCAGGTGGTCTGCGGGCACACGCACATCGCGCAACACAATTTCGCAGTGCCCTTCGGGCGCATGGTGGTGCACCACGGCAATGTTGCGCACCACCTGCACGCCGGGGGTGTCCAGCGACACCAGCACCATGCTGTGCTGGTGGTGGGCGGTGCCCTCACCTTCAGCCGCATTGCGGCACATCACGATGAGCAGCTTGCAATGCGGGTGCGCCGCCCCTGTGATGAACCACTTTCGGCCGTTGAGCACCAGTTGCTCACCATTACGGCGCACCGTGGTTTGCAGGTTGGTGGGATCACTGGACGCCACATCGGGCTCGGACATGGCAAAGGCCGAGCGAATCTGCCCTTCCAGCAGAGGTGCCAGCCACTGCGTACGCTGTGCGGGTGTGGCAAAGCGGTGCAACAGTTCCATGTTGCCGGTATCGGGTGCGCTGCAATTGAAGACCTCAGCCGCCCACGGCAGGCGGCCCATGATTTCGGCCAGAGGCGCGTAGTCCAGGTTGCTGAGGCGGGTGCCGGGTTCGTCGGCACCCAGGCTGGGCAAGAACAGGTTCCACAGCCCTTCTTCTCGGGCGAGGGCTTTGAGGTCCTCCAGAAATGGCGGCGGGTACACGCCGTCTTGTACAGAAGCGTGCCACGCTGGGTTGTAGGGCAGCAGATAGCGTTGCATGAACGCTTCAAGGCGTTGGCGCAGGTCTTGCGCCCGGGGAGAATGTGCGAAGTCCATGGACACATTGTCCGCCTGGGGCGGCCGACCGTCATAACACAGGTGACACACCCTGGCCTATCTGAATCCGGCAAGACAGACTAGGACCCCAGAAACTCTCCGATCGGCTTCAGGTCGTCGACCCGATCACAGGTGGACTTGACGATCATGAGAATAGGGATGCCCAGCAGCAGGCCCCAAATGCCCCATAGCCAGCCCCAGGCGAGTAGACCCACAAACACGGCAACCGGACTCAGGCGGCTGGCACGGCTGGTCAGCCATGGCGTGAGCAGGTTACCGACGATGGTGTGGATGCCCAATGACGCACCGGCTACGACCAACGCCATGTTGAGAGAGCCAAACTGCAAAAAACCGACCAGCCCCACCGCTGCGGAGGTAGCCAGCGAACCCACATAAGGAACCAGATTCATGACCGCTGCCGCAATGCCCCATACCGCAGCGTTCTCAAGCCCGATGGCAAAGAGCACCAGCCCGGTCAGAACCCCTACCAGCGCACTGGTGAGCAACTGCACCTGCAGATAACGCTGGATCTGGCCGGTGATTTCATTGAGTGCCTGTAGCGTGATTTTTTTCTTGCTCAATGTAGGGCCTGCGAGCTTGATCAGCTTGCGACGAAACGTATCGCCAGAGAGTAGTAGAAAGTAGGTCAGGAATACGACAGCCGTCCCTTGTCCGATCAACGTCATCAGACCAATAGTGCCCGACCATAAATAGTCTTTGACATTGAAACGCGCGGGCTCAACCACCACGCGCATGGCGCCGCGACTCGTAATGGGTGGCGCCCCGTTCTCCTGCGCAGCCTGCTCAATCTGCGTCGCTGCTTTCTGCACCGTATCCAGAGCGCTGGCGGGTTGGTCGCCGCGCGGCTTGACGGACTGCCTGAACTTCTGTGCTGCCGCTGGCAGCGCCTCCACCATTTGCGTGGCCTCGTTGCTGAACGAGTAGGCGGTTGACCCGATTCCGCCACAGATTGCCACCAGCAGCACGGCTGCGCTCAACCAGCGTGGCACGCGTTTTAGCTCCATCCAGTTGACCCAGGGGGAGAGCGCGTAACTGAAGACCACGCTGAGCATCACGGGTATAAAAACGGCCTTGGCCCAGTGCAGCACAAAGAGACTGGCGAAGAAAGCCAGTATCACCAGTGACATGCTTCGAATGTCAACCGGCATATGAAGAAGCACCCGTTCGGGGTCATGCACAACGACCGGTGCAGGCTCGGCAACCGGGCCTTCTGGAGGGTGTTCTTCAATCATCGGTCGATTATGAGGCCAGCACTGTCACGGGTACCTTGCGTCAGTGAAAACTCCAGCGCGAGATCCAGCGCATCCATGAACGCATTGATTTTGATGGGCTTGGTAAGATAACGGAAGAACCCTGCCGACAAGCCTTTTTCGATATCGCGTGGCATGGCATCAGCACTGAGAGCCATAACGGGAATATGCTGAGTAGCCGGGTCTTCGCGCAGGATTTTCAGCGCCTGAAATCCATTGATTCCAGGCAGGTGGATGTCCGGCAGAATCACGTCCGGTTGATGGGTCTGCGCCAACGCGATGCCACGCTCGGCATCCCCTGCACTCAGCAAGTGAAGATTGGGGCGACGCGCAACCAATTGCTCAACCAGCATCATATTGGCCTCGTTGTCTTCGATATACAGCACCGTGCGTACCGCTGCACCAGGCTGATCGGGCGCAGGATGCGACGCAATTAACTCTGCCATTGGCCCCGCGTCAAATTGGGGTGCGGAAACCCTGTTGAGTTCAATCCAGAACTCACTGCCCACACCGACCGTGCTTTGCGCGCCGATTTCGCCCTCCATCAATTCAACCAGCTGCTTGCTCACGACAAGACCAATGCCGGTGCCCTGCTCAATGCCGTCCTCCTGTCCGAGACGGCTGAACGGCTGGAACAGTTGTGCCAGTTTCTCAGGGGACAGGCATTCACCGCAGTCCTGTATGTGAAATGCGCAACCGTTGACCCGGGCGCTCGCTGTAGGTCACCTGAACGCTCCCACTGACGCGGTTGCATTTGATCGCGTTGGATAGAAGATTGACCAGAACCTGCTTCATCCGGGTGCGATCGGCATGGACAAAGCAAAGATGAACGAGATGCGCGTAGGTAATGCGGATGCCACGGCGTTGTCCCTGCAGCTCCATCATGGTCTGGCAATCAATCAGTAAGTCCGGCAAGGACAGAGGTTCCAGCGACAGCGACATCTTGCCGGATTCGATCAACGCCAGATCAAGAATTTCGTTGATCAGGCTCAGCAAATACCATCCCGCACGCAGTATCGCGCTCTGCAGCTTTTGCTCGAACTGCCTGCTATCGGTGACGTCGCTAAACACCCCGATGTGTCTCTCCCAGGCGCCATTGATGTTTCTCTGGCATGCGCTTCTGCTAAGGACGTGCCGGATTTTTCCATCTGGCAGTTCTATTCGGTATTGACATGCCCGTCACCCGCCAGTGCCGCACCAATCTCCACTTGGACACGGGTGAAGTCATCAGGAAAAATGCGGTCAAAGTAGTCTGTGTCCACAAATCCGTGGTCAGCTGCGAACCCAAATATCTCGCGAGTGCGCTCAGAGCACTGCACCCGACCGTCCAAAATATCCCAGTCAAAGGTTCCAAGTTTTCCGATTTCCAATGCGTTATTGTCGCGAATCTGATTCAGTTGCAACGCACATTCGATGCTCTTGCGTTGCGTAATATCTCGAAAAAACACAGCCAAACCGCCATGAAGCGCACGATGGGCCCGCCCTTCGAACCACGCGGCGTGGTCGTCTGAAACATGAACATTCTGCTCCAGCGATTCACTGTTGCCGCTGGCGCGGACGCGCCAGTAGAGTGCGTCAACTTCAGTGCCGGCAGTTTCTGGCTAGACTTCCCAATGATTGCGTCCGATGGTTTGCGCGGCCATGTCTTTCGCCAGCACAATGTTTTCTTCAGTCCAGTGGTAAGGTTCAATTTGATGCAGATTGAGAGTCGACGTCAAGGTGCCCGCTTTGATTAACGGTATGGCGAGACTTGCACGTATATCGACCTTGGAATAGGCCTCAACATATTCGGCAGTCCGGGGGGCCACGACGACGTCATCATTTGCAATCGCGTTTCCCCTGCTATGCTAACCAAGCCATTGCGTGTCCAGTCGCTGCGTACGAAAAGGTGCCGCTGGCATCATCCACCTCGCAAAAAAGCACACGCGATACGCCCGATACTCGCCCGGCAACGCGCATGCTGCCGACACAATATTTTCAGGGATGCTTATGGGACGCAAACGTTCAGCCAGTTCCAGTTGAAACCTATTGCACCTCTCGACTGCTTCAAGGCGGTCAACCTGCGCAGACAATCCATCCAAATGTTCCCGATCCTCAATGTGACGCTGTTCCAGCAACACCGGGTTGGCCGTCTCCGCACACAAGCCAAAGACACCAACCACGACCCCGTCGTCGTCGCGAATGGGAATGACAGAAACCGTGAACCAGGTCTGTTCCTGGCGTCCAGAACGCAGCACATCCTGTGCGACGTCCTTCAGGAGACTTGCGTCGCCACTCAATGCACGCTCCACTGCGAACACAACGCCACTGGGCATCCCTGACCAGACATCCCGAAAGGGCTGCTTCAGAGCTGCCGGATGTCGTGCGCCAAGGAATTCGGCGTACCCATCGTTGTACAGAAGGCGCAGGTCAGGCCCCCAGCACAACCACATAGGCATACCCGCATAAAGCGACCATCTCCCCGCCACGGGAGAGAAGTTCGAACGAAAGCGGCATCTGGAAGTACTGGGTTTGAGCACACTGGGTAAGATTAGTTACATGTCGAAATACGAGACACGCGGTCGCAATGTAGTTGTTTTGTTCGACTTTCCCTATGTAAAAAGACATCACACAACACGCACAAGTCGTCGTGGGGAAAAAAGGAGACCAGATGCATGAAATTCGCTGTAACGAGTGTTCCCTCAGGGTGCCTCCTCTTTTTCTTGACCATAGTGCCGACGAACTGCAGCTGGTGAAACACTGATTCAAGAAGGGCAGACCGATGCCCCGCTCTACACGCTGCACAGCGGCTGGGCCTTTCGATTCAAGACCTTGAGCGACGGACGCCGCTAGATCCTGAGCTTCCTTCTGGCGGGTGATTTAATCGGCGTACAACAGAAGATGGGCGATGCGGCCGCCCACGGTGTCCACATTGACGGACGCCCTGTTCTGCCTCTTCCAGCGGGACTCCTTGTGGGAACTGCACCGGAAGTCCCCTTCGATGGGGTTCAACGCCACATGGCTTACGGCGCATGAAGAGTCCATGGTCGACGACACATTGCTGTCCGTTGGGCGGCGTAGTGCGGAGGAGTGCATTGCCACACTGCTGATTCTGCTGTTCAAACGTGCAGTTGCGGTCGAAGTGGACGACGGTGCCGCAGGCGTGCCGTTCCCGCTGACACAACAGCATGTGGCAGATGGCCTGGGCCTGTCGCTCGTTCACACGAACAAGACGCTGCGCAAGCTGGAACAGCGCGGTCTGCATCGCATCCTTGATGGGTGCTTGTTTTTGAACGATGTCAAGGCGCTCGCGCGACTCGCCGACTTGTACGGCGATGGTCGTCCGCCCCCGCGCCCTTTGGTCTAGCTTTCGCTTCGGCTACCCATCAAGGGCTAAGCCCGGACTGCGGCGAATTGCCTGGCGATGAACGCCCAGATCATGCGTGACGCGTCGGGACCCTTGGGGTCGCTATAGGCCTTTCCGGCGGCTCCTCCGCTCCACGCGTGGCCGAGACCCATGACCTCGCAGAGCGTCGCCACCAGCCGGCGGTGGGCTCGATAGTCAGTGACCTTCATGGAATAACGTGCACCGCGCT
>JAYTRR010000245.1:0-9180 GCA_043746005.1 Burkholderiales bacterium | reverse complement strand
CTGGATAGTTTGCAGCGCCCGCCATCTCTGGAAGCTGCCGCTGCAGTGTGGATGAACCCGGCTATGCCGGATGTACGCACGTTGCAGGAGACCGCTCGGGGCGAGATTCCCATGCCTGCCGGTGCAGCCGCTGCACATGCCAGTTCCATGCTGGTGATGCCCGAAAAAAATCCTGCCGCGTTGACGATTTTCTGGTTTTCGGGAGAGCGCGAGAGCGGCCCCCTGGTGCAGATTGCGGCGTCGCAATTTGACCGGGCTACGCAGCGGTGGTCCCCACCGCGCTTTGTGGTCAATCGGCACGAAATGGGCAAACAACTGGGCTACGGTGTGCGTCGCTTGGGTAATCCGGTGGCGTGGATGGATGGCAAGGGCCGAATCCATCTATTTGTAGTGGCAACGGGGTGGGGCGGCTGGGCGGCCGCGCGCATCCTGCATGTGCGCCAGACCAGTGCTGGCAACGGGTTGCAGGAACTAGCCTTTGAGCCAGCTCAGGTGTTGCCCTTGTCCTGGTTGTGGAACACCAGTTTTCTGGTGCGCAACGCGCCATTGCCTTTGGCCGATGGCGGCATGGTGTTGCCGGTGCATTTTGAGCTGGGAATCAAGTACCCGGTAGCCCTGCGTTTTGACCGGGAAGGCACTTTCAAAGGCATGGTGCGGATTTCGCAACGGCCCTACCTGTTGCAGCCGGCATTGATCATGCAGTCCCCTCAGGAGTGGCTGGCCGTGATGCGCGACGGGCGACCCCATGGAAAAATTGGCGCGGCCCGCACCATCGACGGGGGCCAGCACTGGAGTGACCTGTCCGATTTGGCACTGGACAACCCGGATGCAGCCGTTGCTGCCGTCGGCATGGCGTCTGGCCAGATGCTGCTGGCCCACAACTCTTCCCTGGGTTCACGCGCCAGGCTGGATCTGAGTCAATCAAGCGATGGACGCAACTGGACACGGGTCAATACCCTGGAGCAGGGCGCCTCCGAAGACGAGTTTTCTTACCCGGCCATGGTCTGGGCCGATAGCAGTTTGTGGATCAGTTACACCGTGGATCGCCAGCGCATTGCGTGGCAGCGGTTCTCGGTGGGGCCTGCGCAACCGGGAGCCAAGCCATGAGCGCGCCGGGTTGGGGGTGGGTCACCCCGTTGCTTGCCAGCGACTCGCCTCTTTTGCCCGCCGCGTGGGTGATGCAGTGGGCGCTGGGCCTGTCGTGGAGTGTGGTGTTGGCTTGGCTGGGTGCCAGTGTGGTGGGGTATTGGTCCCAGCGCAAGCTGCTTCAATGGGGGGTGGCGCTGGGGCTGGCATTCTGGTCATGGATACCGGGGCCTTATGCTCCAGTGCACTGGCTGGGCCTGGCGTTTCAGACGCCCAGTTTGGTGACTGTTTTGTTGTGTGCCGCGCTCCTGCGTGCGCGGCTCTTTTCTGCACGGACTTTGAAACGTTCTGCTGAACCTCCGCATCGGGCCTTTCTGGCGCTGGCTGCGTTGGGCGTGCTGGCGGGCTGGGCCTTGCTGCTCGACACCTTCGCTTGGTTGCCGGTGCAGCTCTACCAGTGGGGCTTTAGCCCTGCAGCGTCCGCACTGGTGTCGCTGGTTGTTTTGGTTCCGTGGGTCATTGGCCGGGCCGAAAGAAACGCGGGCATCATGCTGTGGGTGGCACCGCTTGCCATCCTGTTGTTCGTGGTCTTGCGCCTGCCCACAGGCAATCTATGGGACGCCGTTCTGGATCCGTGGCTGTGGATTGCGTTGCATGTGGTCGCAGTCCGCTGCTATTCAGTGCGCGGCAGAAACTTCGCTTTTGGTGTCCCGTAGCTGGCGACGAAGAATTTTTCCCAGATTGGTTTTAGGCAGGGGTTCAGTGCGAAACTCGATGATCTTGGGTATCTTGTAGTCTGTCAGGTGCTTGCGGCAATGCGCCAGCAAGTCTTCCTCGGTCAGCGCAGGGTCGGCTTTGACCACGAAGATCTTCACCACTTCACCCGACCGCTCATCTGGCACACCAATGGCGGCAACCTCTTGCACGCCCGGGTGCAAAGCCACGGCATCTTCAATCTGGTTCGGAAAAACCTTGAAACCGGAGACCACAATCATGTCCTTCTTGCGGTCGGTGATCTTGAAGTAGCCGCGCTCATCCATGAAGCCCATGTCACCCGTGCGCAGCCAGCCGTCATGGGTAAAGACCTTGGCTGTTTCATCCGGCCGGTTCCAGTAGCCGGCCATGACCTGGGGCCCGCGTATACAGATCTCGCCCACTTCTCCCAATGGCATCTCCTGGCCAACTTCGTCCAGAATGATGGCCTGGGTTGACGGAAATGGCATGCCGATGGTACCCGTCCACTCTTCAATATTGAGCGGGTTGCAGATGGCGCCGGGCGACGTCTCGGTCAAGCCATAGGCTTCAATGATGGGCACGCCGGTCGCTTTCTTCCAGCGTTCGGCCACCACGCGCTGCACCGCCATACCCCCTGCGTTGACGACCTTCAGCGTGTGCAGATCCACCTCGGAAAACTCAGGCGCATCCAGCAGCGCACGGTACAGAGTGTTGACGCCGACGATGGCCGTCACCGGGTACTTTTTAAGGTCGTGGATGAACGCGTGCATGTCCCGTGGATTGGTGATCAGGATGGTGTGGGCACCGATCTTCATGAACACCAGGCTGGAGTTCAGTGCATAGACGTGGTACAGCGGCAAGGGGCAGACAAACACTTCCTTGCCATTCAGCAGATCATGGGCAATCCATGCGCCCACTTGCTCCAGGTTGGCCACCATATTGCCGTGTGTCAGCACCGCGCCCTTGGCGACTCCGGTCGTACCGCCGGTGTACTGCAAAAACGCGGTGTCGTTGTGATCCAGCGGAATGTGCTGCAGGGTCTCTTTGGCGCCGGTGCGCAAAGCGGCGTTGAATTCAGTGGTGTCGGCGATGTCCCAGGACGGAACCATTTTCTTTACGTACTTGACGACCACGTTGGTGACTAATTCTTTGACCACCGGCAGCATATCGCCGACTTCGGTCGTAATGACGTTCAGGCTCAAAGTGGGGGTTTTTGCCAGCACTTCCTGCAAGGTGTGCGCAAAATTCTCCAGTACCACGATGGCAACGGCCCCCGAGTCTTTGAGTTGGTGCTCCAGTTCTGGCACGGTGTACTGCGGGTTGACATTCACGACAACCAGGCCCGCCCGCAACACGCCGAAGAGCGCTACGGGGTATTGCAGCAGATTGGGCATCATCAGGGCTACGCGGTCCCCTTTGTGCAGCCTCAGCGTGTTTTGCAGATAGGCGGCAAAGTCACGACTGTGGAGGTTGAGTTCAGCGTAGGTGAGCGTTGCGCCCATATTGCTATAGGCCGGCAAATCGGCAAATCGTCCGCAACTGGTCAGTAAAACTTCGCGCAGCGATGCGAACGCGTGGACATCCACTTCGGCCGGGATGCCTTGGGGATAATTCTTGATCCAGACTTGCTCCATGGTGGTCACTCCTGCGACGTATCAACAGGGCTTACCGCAACCATTGCCATAAGGCCTTGCCGAGAAATGCACTATGGGGAAAACGCGTGTGAACAGCTTTGCGTATTATCAAAAAACCGATGAAAACTCAGCCGCCTGTCGGGGCTGTTTTGATGACCAGCCACTCGTGCCGAAACAACCACTCCTGCGGGTACCACAGATTGTCCAGGGTGACTTCACCTTCCTTGTGTCGGCTTTTTACATGCCAGCGCGAGCCTATCAGCCGGCATTGGGGCACACAGCTGGGTTCTGGCTGGTCCAGGCTGTCCTGAAGCCACACCACGGCGTCGAATGAGTCCAGCAGATAGGCCAGGCGTTCGACCGGATGCATGTCGGGTGCCAGCGCTCCCGTGTTGCGTCCCTCGGCATCGTAGGGGGTGATACGTGCGCCCGGTAGCACAAAGTGAAAACGCTCATATTGGCCAGTGAAGCCATTGGGCACCGCAACGCGCTTGCCCTGCAGCTGGCGTTGCACTGCGGCGCTGTAGTGGGCGCCGGAAGTGCTCAAGGGTTCGACCATCAGGCCGAAGGTGGCGTACAAGGCCAGGCAGGCAACCAGTGTGGCGGCTCGACACCACCGTTTATGTATCAATCCGGCTATGGCCCCCGTCAAGCCTGCGCAAGCAGCTATCAAAGTCATAGCGGTTTGGATGGGGGTGGCAATCTGCATTTCACCCATGACCCAGCCGATGCGCGCCAGCATGACGAGTGCAGGCACTGCGATCAGAAGGGTGATCCAGAAACCGGGTTTGGGGATCTTCTCCCATGCCAGCGCCATGACGATGGCCAGTGCCGGCATCGCCGGAATCACATAGCGTGCCGAGCGTTGGCTGGGAATGGTGAAAACGATTAGCCACACCGCCAGCCAGGCCAGCAGGATCCACATGGCAGGGGACAGTTGCGCATAGCTTGCGCACTTGAAGGCGCGTGCCAAGCCCACCCAGCCAAGCCCCAGCACCGCAAAAAACAGCAGTCCTGCGTTTTCCGGGTAGGCCAGGAGCTGCGTCCACATCGGGTAGGCGCCATACAGTGCCGCGTGCCAGTAGCCTTGCCCGCCCGACATCTTGCCGGCATTCTCGGCCACCACAAACTCCTGCCACACCGCAGAAGGGTTGGGATCCAGCACAAACCACAGGGCAAAAATACCCACCGCGATGACGGTGCTCCAGGTCACGCCCAGCGTCGTTTTGATGGCAAAAGGCCAGCGCAAGGGGCGCTCGATCAGCAAGACGGCGCACCACAGTGCGGCCGCCGCGGGCGCGGCCAGGGCAAATGATTTATAGGCGCAACCCAGACCGACAGCCAAGCCAAACAGCGTATATGCGAAAAACCCCAAAGTTCGCGGGCCACTGCCTCGCAGCCGCAGCCACATCACCCACCACAGGGGCAGCGCCAGCCAGAAGGTCTCCGGCGCGGACGTCAAATAGACCCGGCCATAACGGAAGGTCGAAAAGAAGAGGAGATACAGTGCTGCGGCCAGACACGCTGTACGCAGGCGCCCGCTGATGCGGTAGGTAAAGAACGCCAGCAGGGCGGTGGTCAGAAAGGTGTAGATGACGCTGGGCAGGCGCAGCGCGAACAGAGACCATTGCTGACCCCAATCGCCTGCCGCGATGGCCTGCCAGATCAGCAGAGGTGGCTTGGTGTTGCGTGTGCCGATCAGCTCGGACTGGAGCGGCAGCCAGTGGCCCGATTCGGCCGTCATGCGGGCGATATGGATGTACACCATCTCGTCGCCATTGGTCGGGGCATAGGGGCTGCCCAGGCCAAAAAGGTAAACCCCCATGGCCACCAGCACCAAAAGCATCCATGCCCGTTGGGTCAATGGGCTGTCGCCCGGGGTTGGCAGCGGGTTCATGGGTTCGGAGTGAAGCGGACTCTAGCGACGGCGGAAAGTCAGCCGGTCGTTGACCAGAAAGTTGCTGACGCTGGCGATCACGATGGCAATCACATTGGCCAGCAGGTAATGCAGGGCGTGGGCTAGCCAAAGCGTCAAGCCGTACTGCAAGGCGATGCCCAGCAAGGAGGCCAGGGTGTACTTGCCAAACTGGCTGACCCATGCGCGCGAAGAAGGATTCTCGTTGGCGGCGTTCAACGCGGCAAACTCGCGAATGCGGTCAGCCCAGGTCCACAGGCGGTTCCAGGTAAAGTTGTTGATGGTGGCCAGGGCAATGGCGAATGCGAGGGAGGCATACAGGCGACTGCGCGGAGATTCAATGCCCAGAAACAGAAACTCTTGCCCCAGGTACAGCACCACCATGTTGACCACAGTGCCGCTGGCCCCGACCAGTCCGAACTTGATATAGCGAAACCCTTTGAGCCATTCGATCAACTGAAATGCGCTTTGCTGCCAGCCGGTTGTTTGTGTCATGGGGCGTTCAAAAACTGCAGCGCATCGGCCAGCACCGGGTCGGGCGCAATGCGTTTGAGGCACTGATTGTCACCGTCACAAAACGTCAGACGGTGGTTGTAGGCGGAAAGACAGGGCGAGCAGGCAATGCCGGATTCAAGCACCTTGTTGCGCGTGCCCAGCGGGCCATACAACTTGCCCGTTTCGGGTCCGAAGAAGACCATGGTCTGGATGGGCGTGAGCGTGGCAAAGTGACCCGGGCCGCCGTCGTTGGTGATCAGCAAATGGGCGGCATGGAACAGCATCAGCAGTTCGCGGATGCTGCGGGTGTATCCCGTGAGATCAATGCAGGCCTTGCTGCGGATTTTGTCGATGAGGTCTTTGGCCAACTGTGCATCGTCTTTCAGGCCAATCAGTCCCACCGCATAGCCCGCACTGCATAGCCCTTGTGCGACCCGTGCGTAGTGGTCAGCCGGCCAGGCGCGCTCAGGCAGGATGCCGCCGCCGGCATACATCAGCACCAGCTTGCGGCTTGCGGTGACGGGGTGGTCCGACTGCACTTTGCCGCGGTAGGCCGCAATCTCACCGTCGGCAAATGCGACCGAGAGCTCGGTCGTGACCGGTGTGTTGCGAATGGGCGCGGCCTTGTTGCGCGGCACACTCCCCGCCGAATCCAGTGCATCCACCAGCGACAAAAACTGTTTGCTGATGTGCTGATAGGGGTTGTAGGGAATAGCGTGGTTAATAAAGCTGCCGCGGTACAAGCCTTCCTGGGTGTGCGGTGTAAAGCCCACGCGCACCGGGGCACCGGTGGAAAAGGAGAGCAAGGCGCTGACGCGCGAAAACAATTCGCAGTCGATGACCGCATCCAGTCCCAAATTGCGCATCGCGACACTCACCTTGAGAATGTCACGCACCAGGGAGCCGCCCGAACTGTCGTCCAGACTGTGCATGCACTCCGGCGAGGTCAGTTGCAGTAGTTTGGAAACTTCCTGGTTCTTCTTGAGCTGCAAGACATGAATTTTTGCTGTCGGGTAGGTGCGGCGCAAAGCCGCAAACATGGGCCCCGCCAGCACGATGCTACCCATCTCGGACAACAAAATGACTAAAATATGGCGCGGCTCTTTCGACAGCCGGGCAGGTGTTCGCCAAAGACCGGTGAATCGCACCCACTGCGACACCACGCCACACAGAAGCTGGCCTGCCCAGCGATCAATAAAACGTTGTGTCTGCAGTTTCATGGGTTAACAGTCCTCGATTACAGACCCGCAGCTGCGCGCAGGGCTTGCGCCTTGTCGGTGCGTTCCCAGGTGAACTCAGGCTCTTCGCGGCCGAAGTGGCCGTAAGCGGCGGTCTTTTCATAGATCGGGCGCAGCAGGTCGAGCATCTGAATGATGCCTTTGGGGCGCAAGTCAAAGAGTTCGTGGACCAAGGCCGCGATTTTCTCGTCAGAAATCACGCCCGTGCCTTCGGTGTATATCGTCACGTTCATCGGCTTGGCAACACCAATGGCGTACGCCACTTGAATCTGGCATTGTGTCGCCAGGCCGGCCGCCACAATGTTCTTGGCGACGTAGCGTGCGGCGTATGCCGCCGAGCGATCGACCTTGCTGGGGTCTTTTCCAGAGAACGCGCCGCCGCCGTGGGGGCAGGCACCGCCGTAGGTGTCCACAATGATCTTGCGGCCCGTCAGCCCGCAATCGCCCTGCGGACCGCCGATGACGAAACGACCCGTGGGGTTGATCAGGTAACGTGTGTTTTGCAGCCATTCTTTTGGCAGCACCGGCTTGATGATTTCTTCGATGATGGCTTCAGTGAAGCTCGCCTTCATGGTGTGCTGGGTCTCGGACTGGTCGGGGCTGTGCTGGGTGGACAGCACCACGGTGTCGATGCTGTGGGGCTTGCCGTCCACATAGCGCATCGTCACTTGGCTCTTGGCGTCCGGGCGCAGAAACGGCAGGCGGCCGTCCTTGCGCAGTTGAGCCTGGCGCTCCATCAGACGGTGCGCGTAGTAAATAGGCGCAGGCATCAGTTCGGGCGTTTCATTGCAGGCGTAGCCAAACATCAGGCCCTGGTCGCCCGCACCAATATTGAGGTGGTCGTCCGATGCGTGGTCCACGCCCTGGGCGATGTCGTTGCTCTGCTTGTCGTAAGCCACCAGCACGGCGCAGCCTTTGTAGTCAATGCCGTATTCAGTGTTGTCGTAACCGATGCGCTTGATCGTGTCACGCGCAACCTGGATGTAGTCCACATGCGCGTTGGTGGTGATCTCGCCGGCCAGTACCACCAGACCGGTGTTGGTCAGGGTTTCAGCGGCGACGCGGCTTCGGGGATCTTGTTTGAAAATCGCGTCGAGAATTGCGTCCGAAATCTGATCCGCCACCTTGTCGGGGTGACCTTCAGAAACAGACTCGGATGTGAAGAGGAAATCGCTCGCCATGTGTATGCACTCCAAAAAAACATCAAGTCGCGTTGCTTGGGCTTTGGAGCTTCGGCGAACGCTTTAGCAGAATTGTCAATATTGACAAGGCACAATGGCATTCCGTTGAAGAAAGCCAGAGTCGGCGTCGCCCTGCAAGTAGTTCCGTAACTCAGCGACACGCGTAATTTTATCCCAGACATGATCTCACTGTTCAAAATGCTGTCCTTCCTGCCGTTGTGGCTTCTGCACGGTTTGGGCTGGTTGCTGGGCTGGATTGCTTTCCTGGCATCGCCGGTTTACCGGCAACGTTTTCGTGCGAATGTGTTGCAAGCCGGGTTTGCGCTCGCTGACTGGCTGCCAGCCGTGGGCGCCGCCGGACAGTTGGTGAGTGAACTTCCTCGCCTGTGGTTGGGAAGGCCCGTCAGCATTCAGTGGGATGGTGCGCAGCATGTCGAGGAGGCATTGGCCCTGACGCGGGGTATCGTGTTCCTGACGCCCCATCTCGGCAGCTTCGAGATCACCGCCCAAGCCTATGCACAGCGCTTTGGGGCGCGCCAGCCCATGACCGTGCTGTTTCGGCCAGCGCGCCAGCCGTGGTTGCGCGATCTCATTGCTTCGGCACGCTCGCGTCCCAACTTGAAGACTGCACCCACTACGATGGCTGGAGTGAAGCAACTGCTCAAGGCTTTGCGCCATGGCGAATCCGTGGGCTTGTTGCCCGATCAGGTGCCGCCGCACGGGTTGGGTGTCTGGGCCCCGTTCTTTGGCCGGCCCGCCTACACCATGACGCTGTCCGCAAGATTGGCCCAACAGACGGGAGCGGTGGTGCTGGTGGCTTGGGGTGAACGACTGAGTTGGGGGCGCGGTTTCAAGGTTCATGTCATGCCTTTGACAGAAGCACTGCCGGATGGTTC
>JAYTRR010000244.1:0-9258 GCA_043746005.1 Burkholderiales bacterium | reverse complement strand
GCTATAGTTTTAATAGCTGTTTGTGCTGTATCCACGCGGGCTGCAGGCCGATTTTACTTAAAAATCACTGCGCCGTGCTGCGTGGAGCTATTGTGTGCGGCTGTCTTTAACAACGGAATGTTCCTTGTCTGCAATCGCCATCAAAAACGGCACCCGAAGGTGCCGCTATTGGGATTGAAAGCGATCAGGCGTTGCGCTTGCGACTAGCAGCAGCCAGGCCCGCAAGACCGAGGCCAATCAGGGCCAGGGAGCCTGGCTCGGGTACTGTCGACTGCTTGGCGGCAGTCGTCATCACGGCCCAACGGGGGTTAACCGAGTTATTTCCACCCTTCCAGGAGTACCAGGCAAAGTTTGGATTACCCCAACCCGATGCGTCGGCGTTCCACACATTCGCAGCGATGTTGTAAGTACCGAAATCGAACAGGTCGGCCAACGCCAACCCATAAACTCCCTCAGGAGGCAAATCGGAAGTAAAAGAAGCAAGTTCATTTTTTGACAGCACGCCATTGCCATTGCTATCCACACCAGAGAAAGATCCCGATCCGTAGGTGCCGCCGCCAGCGCTGAAGGTGAAGCTGACGGTCGTTGCGTTTGCCGTTGATGCAAAAAAAGCGGTCACAAGGAGCGCGGCAAACAGTGTGCGAATGGATTTCATAATTTCTTGTTGGTTAAAAGTTACCAAACACTGGTAACAATTCATTACAAAGCAAACTCTGTACCAACCTGATAGATTCGCTTTTGGCTATTGATTTGATTGCCTTTATTGATAACCATCAATATTGATGTCGAAAATTCACTCACCAACTGTAAACTATTTCGACAGTTTGTGGTGTTTTCGTTGGCGGCAAAGCTAGCGTTGATCCCCGTCCACATACAACCAGCAAACGCCCTCCCGCACAAAGCGGCTGAGTTCATGCAGACGCACGGCGCGCCCACCGGGCTCGCGCTGGCGGGCAACAAACTCCACCTCGGAGTGATCGGCATCCAGCAGGCAGTGTTTACGCACCTCCAGCCCCAGCCACTTCACCTGTGGATCAAACGCAATCTCGAGCGGGCGCGTGTTGGTCTGCCAGGTTTTCAGCAAATAGGCGCCGCGCTCCAGCACAAACGCGCTGTAGCGTGATCGCATAAGGGCTTCTGCATCCGGTGCCGGGGCATCGGTTTCCAGCCACTGGCCACAACACTGCGCGTAGCGAAGGGGGCGGGACGCGGCATTCAATCGCCCGCAGGGGCACGGGCTGTCACCCGCCAACGGGCTCAATGCACCACCGGCGTTGCGCGCTGGATGATGGCGGCGCAGTCCACGCCGCGTGGCAGGTTGCCAAACGTCAGGCCACTGCTGTCGCCGCCCAGGCGGGATGCGCAAAAGGCATCGGCCACCGCTGCGTTGCCATGGCGCACCAGGAGCGAGCCCTGCAGGGCCAGCGCCATCTTCTCCACGATGCCGCGTGCGCGGTATTCGATGGCGGACAGATCCAGCAACTCGCTGCCCAGATGCGCCACATACTGGTCCAGCCGGCAGTCGGCTCCCGCCGCGGCTTGAACCTCCGCCATGTAGGAGTCCACCGAGCCGGGGCTGCGACCCATGGCACGCAGCATGTCCAGGCACTGCACATTGCCGCTGCCTTCCCAGATAGAGTTCACCGGTGATTCGCGAAACAGCCGGGGCATGATGCAGTCCTCCATCACGCCGCTGCCGCCAATGCACTCCATGGCCTCGTAGGCATGGGCCGGAGTGCGCTTGCAAATCCAGTATTTGCCTACGGCGGTGCCCATGCGCACCAGCAGCTTTTCGGCCTCGCTGTGGGAGTCCAGCGCGCGGGCAATGCGCATGGTCAGCGCCAGCGCGGCCTCGTGTTCAATCGCCAGATCGGCCAGAACGTTTTGCATCAACGGTTGGTCAGACAGGCGCTTGCCAAAGGCCGAGCGGTAGGCGCAATGGTGCAGCGCTTGCGCCATCGCCTGGCGCATGCCGCTGGAGGAGCCAATCATGCAGTCAAAGCGCGTCATGCTGACCATCTTCAAAATGGTGGCTACGCCTTTGCCTTCGCCACCCACCATCTGCGCATAGGCACCGCGCAATTCGGTTTCGCACGAGGCATTAGCCACATTGCCCATCTTGTTTTTGAGACGCTGAATCTGCATCGGGTTCTTGCTGCCGTCCGGGCGCCAGCGGGGCAACAAAAAGCAGGACAAGCCGCCCGGCGCCTGGGCCAGCACCAGGAAGGCATCGCACATGGGGGCCGACACAAAATACTTGTGGCCCACCAGCTCGTAGGCTTGCCCCGGCCCGCCACTGCCCACCGGATGCGCGCGCAGGGTGTTGGCCCGCACGTCCGAGCCGCCCTGCTTTTCCGTCATCGCCATGCCGATGGTGAGAGCCTGCTTCTGGTCCACGGGGACATTGCGCGGGTCGTACTGGCACGCTGTGATCTTGGGCACCCACTGCGCCGCAATGTCCGGCTGCTCCAGCAGGGCGGGAATCGCGGCTGAGGTCATGGTGACAGGGCAGCCGTGCGCCGCATCCACCTGGCTTTGCATATAGAACCTGGCCGCCCGCGCCACGTGGGCGCCGGGCTTGGGATCTGTCCAGTGCGATGAATGCAGGCCGTGCTCCAGCGACGTCTGCATCAACCGGTGGTAGGCCGGGTGAAAGCGCACTTCATCAATGCGGTGACCGTAGTTGTTGTGGGTGTAGAGCACAGGCTTGTTTTCATTGGCCTGAAAGCCCAGTTCGATCATCTCGCGCGAGCCGGTCAGTGCACCCAATGCCTGAATGTCAGACTCGGCCCAGGCCGCGCCTTCGCGCTGCACGGCCTCTTGCAGGGCCACGTCTTGCAGGTACAGGTTGTAGTCTTGCAGCGGTGGTGGCTGGTTCTCTACCGTGTGGGTTTCCGCCAGGAATGCGTTTTTTGACTCGGTGTCCATCATCGCCATTGACTCCTGAAGAGGGGTGCAGTGCGCCAAGCATTCAGACTGCTGCAAACAAGTGAATTAAAGTTCACACTATACAACTACCGTACCCTTTCACCAAACCGTTCAAGGATCTGTCACTTATGGCTTACCGGCCTACCGAAAAAACAATGGCCCGCAAGGCTGCCGCAAAAAACGGGGTGCTCCAGGCCGCGCTTCTGATCGTGTCCACGGGTGGTTTCAGTGCACTCACCATTTCGGCCGTCGCCCAGCAGGCGGGCATGGCGACCGGCGCCGTGTACAAGCACTTTGAATCAAAGGCGCAGCTGTGCGCCGAAGTATTCCGCATGGCCACCGAAAAAGAGGTGGCCGTGATGCAGCAGGCTGCTTGGGGCGAAGGCGCCCCTGCCTCGCGGCTGCTCCATGCCATCGACACCTTTGCCAAGCGCGCATTACGTAGCCAGCGCCTGGCCTACGCCCTGATTGCCGAGCCGGTGGATGCGCTGGTGGATGCCGAGCGCCTACGCTACCGCCACGCCTATGCGGAGGTTTTTCAGCAGCTGGTGGAGGATGGCATCCGCTCAGGAGACTTTCCGGTGCAGGCCGCCGCCGTCAGTGCCGCGGCACTGGTGGGCGTTATTTCGGAGTCGTTGGTCGGACCGCTGTCCTGGCGGCTGGATACCCAGCCCCACCCGGAGCAGACTCCGCTGATCCGGGCTATTCAGGTTTTTTGCCTGCGCGCGGTGGCGATGAAGACGCTGGACGGCGTGCCTTTTGCGCCTCCAGCGATTCGGTAGGCGCGCCCTGCTTCACCCATTCGGCATAGCCGCCGTCGATATGGGCCACATTGGTCATGCCCATGTCCTGCAATGCCTTGGCGGCCAGTGCACTGCGCCAGCCCGCACCACAAAACAGAATGAATTCGCGTGACTCATCCGCAAACAGGGGCTTGTGGTACGGCGAATCGGGGTCAACCCAGAACTCCAGCATGCCGCGCGGCGCATGGTAGGCGCCGACCACCGTGCCGTTGGCCAGCTCGCGAACGTCGCGGATGTCCACAATCTGCACGGAGGCATCATTCAGGCGGGTCTGCACGTCGGCCACCGTGTAGGTCGTGACAACGGCCATGGCCTCGTCCACGAGGGTGCGAAAACCTTTGGTGATGGGCATAGTGCGTCCTTTCAAAGAGCGTGTCGTTGGCATCCGTTGCGTTGTCACAAAATCGCCTTAAGCTTGGAGCATAGCCAATCACGCGGAGCACCCTCCATGAGCCTACGCAATCTCGACTCCCTGTTCGACCCCGCATCCGTTGCAGTGATCGGTGCCTCATTGCGCCCCGCCAGCGTGGGCGCAACCGTCTGGCGCAACCTGTCAACAGGCACCTTTGCGGGAGCGGTATACCCGGTGAACCCGAAATACACCGAGCTCGACGGTCGGGAAACCTACGCCCGCGTGGCGTACCTGCCACAGGCGCCCGAACTCGCCGTGATCTGCACGCCGCCCGCTACCGTGCCGGGCATCGTGCGCGAACTGGCCGAACGCGGCACGCGCGCAGCCATCATCCTGAGCGCCGGTCTGACTGCCGAACAAAAGCAGGCTACGCTGGACGCCGCCCGCCCCCGTCTTCTGCGCCTGCTCGGCCCCAATTGCATTGGCCTGCTGTCACCCCACGCGGGCCTGAACGCCAGCTTTGCGCACATTGGCGCCCAGCAGGGTAATCTGGCATTTGTGTCGCAATCGGGCGCGCTGGTCACGGCCATGCTGGACTGGGCCGATGCACAGCACATCGGGTTCTCGCATTTCGTATCGCTGGGCGAGCACATCGACGTCGATTTTGGCGACATGCTGGACTACCTGGCGACCGATGTGCACACACGCGCCATCCTGCTTTACATCGAGTCGGTTGAATCCCCACGCAAATTCATGTCGGCCGCGCGCGCTGCGGCCCGCAACAAGCCGGTCATTGTGATCAAGGCGGGGCGCTCGGCGCAGGGGCAAAAAGCCGCTGCGTCCCATACGGGCGCGCTGGCCGGATCAGATGACGTGTATGACGCGGCGATCGCCCGTGCCGGCATGTTGCGTGTGAACACCCTGCAGGAACTTTTTCTGGCCGCCGAGACGCTCACGCGCTGCCGGGCGGCCGCGAGCGACGCGCTGACCATTCTGACCAATGGAGGCGGCGCCGGCGTGATGGCGGCCGACGCGGCGGCGCGCGAAGGCGTGACGCTGGCGACGCTTTCGCCACAAACGATTGCGCAGCTGGATGCGGTACTGCCGCCCAATTGGTCGCACAGCAACCCGGTGGACATCATTGGCGATGCGCCGGTCGAGCGCTATGTGAAGGCACTGGAGATTCTGGCCTCTGACCGCACCACAGGCACCATCCTGTTCATCCATGCACCGACCGCCATCGTGCCCAGCGCCGATATTGCCCGTGCGCTGGCACCCGCCGTTCAACCGCCCAAGGGCCAACCGCCGCGCCTGATGAGTTGCTGGCTCGGAGGGCATGCGGTCGAAGAGGCGCGTCAACTCTTCACAGAGAAAGGCATCGCTGGCTTTGACACCCCGGAGGAAGCCGTACAGGCCCTTGCCATGTTGCAGGACTACGCGCGCAACCAGGCCGAACTAATCGAAGCACCACCGGCTCAGGCGATCGAGATTCCACCCGACCGGGAGGCGGTCCAAAAGATCGTTCGCGAGGCCTTGGCCAGTGGCCAGGAAATGCTGACCGAGCCACAGGCCAAAGCTGTGCTGGATGCCTATCGCATTCCGGTGGTTGCCACCTGCACGGTGGCTCCCGACGCCGAGCTGGCGGTAGCCGAAGCAACGCGCATCGGTTTTCCGGTCGTCATCAAGATTCTTTCGGAGCAGATTTCACACAAGTCGGATGTGGGCGGTGTGGCGCTGAACCTGGACAGCGCCGATGAAGTGCGTGAGGCGGCCCGCGTGATGTTGGCGCGCGTAAAAATGCTCAAACCCGAAGCGGTGGTGGATGGCTTCACAGTACAAGGAATGGTACGTCGTCAGCATGTGCAGGAGGTGATTGTTGGTGCCACCATCGACCGGGTGTTTGGCCCCATCATTCTGTTTGGCCAGGGCGGGACGGCGGTGGAGGTGATGGCCGACCGTGCCGTGGCCCTGCCGCCACTGAACGTGCCGCTGGCACGCGCATTGATCTCCCGCACCCGCATCGCGAAACTGCTCAAGGGCTGGCGCGACACGCCTGCGGCGAATGAAGGCGCCTTGCTGTCGGTGCTGCTGGCTGTGTCGCAATTGCTGGCCGACGTGCCCGAGCTGGCCGAACTGGACATCAACCCCCTGCTAGTCAACCATGAAGGGGCCATCGCGCTGGATGCCCGCATCCGCCTGAGCGCCACCCAACCGGCTGGCGCATTGAATTTTGCCATCCGCCCCTACCCGGCTGAACTCGCCGAGACCCTTGAATGGCATGGGCGCACACTGGAATTGCGCCCCATTCGCCCGGAGGATGAAGCGCTGCACACCGAGTTTCTCTCGCACCTGGACCCCGAGGACATTCGTATGCGGGTGTTCTACAGCCGTCGCACCATGGAGCGCAGCGAACTGGCACGCCTGACCCAGATTGATTACAACCGCGAGATGGCCTTCATCGCCATTGCACCAGGGCCAGATGGGTTGCCACAAACACAGGGCGTGGTGCGCGCCATGGCGGACCCGGACAATATCAGTGCCGAGTTCGGCGTCATCATCCGGTCCGATCTCAAAGGGGGGGGGCTGGGTCGCTTGCTCATGGACAAGCTCATCACCTATTTGCGCGCACACGGCACACAGCAACTGGTTGCCACCGTGCTGCGCGAGAACAGCCGCATGCTGGAGCTGGCCCACTTGCTGGGGTTCCGGAACGCAGAACACCAGGAAGACAGCAGCACGCGCTCTATCGTGCTGGATTTGCAGAAGGGCTAAGCCTCGTCAGGCGTTGTACACCACGTCGCCGTGCACCGTGGCGGCACCCGAACGCACCAGGTCCGCCACCAGCAGGTCCACCCCCCGGGAAAAGTCCAGGCCCGCAAAGTGCTTGCCAAACATGGACGCGAAATACGCCGTGCCCTGCGCCCAGTCCACCAACGCAACGCGTTCAATGCGCTGGGCCTCGAGCAGCTTGAACTTGACCAGCACCTTGGCCGCGTACTGCAGGTGTTTGGCAGGGTTGACCACAAAGCCGTCCAGCCGCGCGCGGGCCACGGCAATGGACTGCGCCACGCCGGTGAACGGCGCCCCGTGGCCGGGGATGACAACAGCCGGCTGCAAAGCTTCAATCAGGTCCAGTGTGTCGGCCACTTCGGCAAATGCGTCATCACCGTCCAGCTCGGGAAAGACCACGCCAAAGCCGCGCTCCCAAAGCGCATCTGCCGACACCAGCACGCGGCTGGCAGGCTCAAACAGAATCACCGAATGCGGGTCGTGCCCCGGCGCGGCATGCACCTGCCAGCGCAGGTCACCCAACTGAAGTTCGGTGCCGGGCTGCAGAACTCCCTCAAAACCGAACTGGGGGCAATCCTGTCCGGTCGGCGTATAGCTGAGAGCGTGCGGGTCCCACGCGTGCACATGGCGGGAGAGACCCGGCGGAATCAGGGTGCGCAAGCCGGGGTATGCACCCTGCAGAACAGCGTTTCCGCCGCAATGGTCGCTATGGAGATGGGTGTTGATCAACAGATCCAGCGCCCGGCCCTGCAAGGCGGAGTCCACCAGTGCCAGCGTTTGCGGAGCATGCGAACAATAGCCGCTGTCGATCAGCGCACACGTTTCCTCGCCCATGAGCAGGATGTTGTTGGAAGACAGCCACCCGCGCTCCAGCACGGTGATGCCGTCGGGCAGAACTGGATCAAGAAAGGATGTGGATGGCATGTTTTTACAAAGCGTAAGGGGGTCAATGCGTCTTTGGTGCAGTTTTGATAAAGCTCACCGTAACCGCAGCACCATCTGGTTCTGATTCATGACGATATCGAATTTCGACAGGAACGACTGGCCCAGCAGTGCATCGTTTTGGTCATCAAGGCCAAGGCCTATGCCCAACTTGACGTTGGTCACCTTCAATGGACCAATGGTCACATCCACACCATCCACCGTGCGTCCCTGGCGGTCTCCATTGGCTGTCTTAAACGTCGTGGGCGCGCCGCCTTGAATAGATGCCTTGCGGGCAATTTGGTCACTGATACTGACCAGCGATGCCCAGGTATCCACCATAAACTTCACTTCCAGACCATTGACATTTCCTGTGGTGTAAAAATGTCCATCCCGCGAGCGTTGAATGACCAAATCTCCATTGGCCAAAACCCGGGCTTGCTTGGGCTTCAGATAGTGCGCCATCAGCAGGTACAGAAGTCCCATGACAACACACCAGAAGATCATCATCGGGATCAGTCCAGTCTTCGTGGGTGACACCGCTGTCGCACCAAAGTGTTTGCGCGAAAAGGTCGAGAAACTATTGCGGGTCTCATCCATCTGCTGCTGCTTTTCCCGTTCGCGCAGCGCATTTCGATACCACTCCCGGTCTTCGAGTCCCATGATCAATCAGTCCTTAAATCAAACTACCAGACGCAAGGTTGCGTGAAACTGATCGCCCCATTCAACGCTTCGCAAGACGCAGGCAAATGGGGCAGGCACTCGAGCCAAAGGCAGGGTTTGCATTACCGACCATCCAGTCACGTACATTTTAAATACACTGGTGGCTTACCCCAGCGCCCGCTGAATGATGATCTTCTGCACGTCGGAAGTGCCTTCGTAAATCTGGCACACCCGCACGTCGCGGTAAATGCGCTCCACCGGGAAGTCGCTCACATAGCCGTAGCCACCCAGGGTCTGGATGGCGGCACTGCACACCTTCTCGGCCATCTCAGAGGCAAACAGCTTGGCCATGGCAGCCTCTTTCAGGCACGGGCGGCCCGCATCGCGCAGGCTGGCTGCGTGCCATATGAGCTGGCGCGCTGCTTCTAGTTGCGTGGCGCAGTCGGCAAGCCGGAAGCCGACGGCCTGGTGGTTAAAAATGGCCGTGCCAAAGCTCTGGCGCTCTTTGGCGTAGGCAATGGCCACATCCAGCGCGCTACGGGCCATGCCCACGCTTTGCGCAGCAATGCCAATGCGCCCGCCTTCGAGCCCGCCCAGGGCGATGCCGTAGCCTTCGCCCTCTTTGCCAATCAGGTTCTCAGCCGGAATGCGGCAGTTGTCAAAGTTGATCTGCGCAGTGTCGCTGCTGTGCTGCCCCAGCTTGTCTTCCAGGCGCGCCACCACATAACCCGGCGCCGTGGTGGGCACGATGAACGCGCTCATTCCCTTCTTGCCCGCGCCCTTGTCGGTCACGGCAATGAC
>JAYTRR010000243.1:0-9289 GCA_043746005.1 Burkholderiales bacterium | reverse complement strand
TCAGCCCGCAGTCGCGAGACACCGCTGAAATCATTGCCTTGTTCCATGTGGTGCGCACCCAGGCATTGACACCGCAAGAGGCACAGGCGCGCATGCAGCACTGGATGCCCGACGAGGGCTGCAATGGCTATTGGTACGGTCACCCCGGGCTGGATCAGTTGGAAACCCCTTCCTTGGCCACTCAGGACTGAGCACCATGTACCACGGCGAGCGCTTCAACAGCATCACCCACCTGGTGGGCGCCGGTTTGGCGGTGGCTGGCGCTGCCGTGTTGATCGTGGTGGCGGCGCGCCTGGGCGATCCCTGGAAGCTCATCAGCTTCAGTGTCTATGGTGCCATGCTGATCACGCTGTATGTGGCCAGCACGCTGTACCACAGCGTGCGCGGGCGGGCCAAAAACATCCTGCGCAAGGTGGACCACTGCTCCATCTATCTGCTGATTGCCGGCACTTACACCCCCTTCGCGCTGGTGTCACTGCGCGGCGTGTGGGGCTGGTCCCTGTTGGGTGTCGTGTGGGCGCTGGCGTTGTTTGGCATCCTGCAGGAGATCTGGTTTGCCAAGGGCGCGCGCGTGCTGTCGCTGGTCATCTATGTACTGATGGGCTGGCTTGCATTGGTCGCTGTTTCGCCGCTGTGGGATGCGCTGACCCCCCGTGGCTTTGCGTTGCTGGCCTTGGGAGGAGTCCTCTATACCGTGGGCATTGTTTTTTATGTTGCCGATCAGCGGGTGCGCCATGGCCACGGCTTGTGGCACCTCTTTGTACTGGGTGGCAGCAGCAGCCACTTTTTTACCGTGCTGTTTTTTGTCGCTTGAATCTCTGGACCGCCATGAACCCATCCACTGCTTTTGTGCTTCCAAACCCCGTGGGTTTGGTACTGTCGCGTTTGCCGGCCTACCCTGGGTCGTTGCTGCTGGTAACGGCACTGAACCGCGTTCTGGCCAGGCAACTCCCGGCCGACGTGCGCCTGATTCTCTTGCATAAAAAGATGCGCATCCATGTGCGTGACGCGCGCCTGACGTTTGACTTTACCTGCACAGGTGAGCGATTTATTGCATGCCAGAAGCAACAGGGAGTGGATCTCACCATCAGTGCAAGTGCCCAGGATTTTCTGCGGCTGGCACAGCGCGAAGAAGACCCCGACACGCTGTTTTTCAGCCGTCGCCTGTCGATGGAAGGCGATACCGAGTTGGGGCTGGTCGTCAAGAACGCACTCGATGCGCTGGAGTTGCCTGTGCTGGACCTGCAGCGGTGGCTGCCACAGCAGATGCTGGCACGCTTCACCCCGCGGCGAACCGCAACGGCACCAGCTCCGCAACCCGGGGAGAAAATGTGAGTATCAGCGGAAATGCAGCAATGGATCTGCCTTTGGTGTATTCCTGCTCCGGCTGTTCAAGCGCGGCACAACTCGCCAACCATGTAGCGTTGCGGCTGGATCACCGGGGTGTTGCAGAGATGTCCTGTATTGCTGGCTTGGGCGGCGATGTGCCCCATTTGCTAAAAGTTGCGCACTCCGGTCGACCCATCATTGCGCTCGATGGGTGCCCACTGGTGTGCGTACAAAGCACCCTCGCGCGCCATGGCATCAAGGCAGACCGCCACTACCAGTTGCAGGAATACGGCGTTAAGAAACGCAAGCATGAAGACTTTGACGTGGCCCAAGCCTCGGAGGTGCTGGAGCTTGTACAGGCAGACCTTGAAGCTGCTTCGCTGAAAGGTACCAGGCAGGACGCGCGCGAAACTGCCCCGGTGGACGCATGAGCGTCCCCGCGTGCGGGCCTGCACCCCGGCGCATCATCGTTGCCATCTCGGGGGCCAGCGGGGCTGTGTATGGCGTTCGCTTGCTGCAGGTGCTGCGCGAAGTGCAGGGAATGGAGTCGCATCTGGTGGTGTCGGATGCAGGCTGGCGCAACCTGGAGGAAGAGCAGGGTCTGGACCGCGCAGCCGTCGAGGCCCTGGCCGACCAGGTTCACGACGTGCGCAACGTGGGCGCTGCCATTGCCAGCGGTTCCTTCCAGTGCAGCGGCATGGTCATCGCGCCGTGCTCCATGCGCACACTGGCTGCAGTGGCACACGGCTTGTCGGACACCCTGCTCACCCGAGCGGCGGACGTCATGCTCAAGGAGCGTCGCCGTCTGGTGCTGATGGTGCGCGAGTCACCCCTGCACCTGGTCCACCTGCGCAACATGGTGAGCGTGACCGAAATGGGCGCCATCGTTTGCCCGCCGCTGCCCGCGTTCTACCTGCGCCCGCAAACGGTGGCAGATATCGTGGACTTCAGTGTGGCGCGCGTGCTGGATTTGCTGGATGTGCCCCACACGCTTGCGGCGCGATGGCAGGGGCTGGAATGAGCTACCGCGACCTGCGCGACTTCATGGCCCAGCTGGAGCAAACGGGCGACCTGCGCCGCATCACCCAGCCGGTGTCGCCCTATCTGGAAATGACTGCGCTGTGCGACCGCGTGCTGCGTGCCGGTGGCCCGGCCATTTTGTTCGAGCAGCCCACCGGCCACACCATACCGGTGTTGGGCAACCTGTTTGGCACACCCGAGCGCGTGGCGCGCGCCATGGGTGTGGCCGATATCCAAGGGCTGCGCCCGTTTGGCGAGCTCCTGGCGTCGCTCAAGGAGCCCGAGCCGCCCAAAGGTTTCAAAGAGATGGTGGGCATGCGCAGCCTGCTCAAAACCCTGTGGAACATGGCACCCAAAGAGCTGCGCTCGGCCCCGTGCCAGGACGTGGTGTGGGAAGGCAATGATGTGGATCTGGCCCGCCTGCCGGTGCAGCACTGCTGGCCGGGCGATGTGGCGCCGCTGATCACCTGGGGCCTGGTCATCACCCAGGGCCCCAACAAGCCGCGGCAGAACCTGGGCATCTACCGCCAGCAGGTGCTCAACCGCAACCAGGTCATCATGCGCTGGCTGGCGCACCGCGGCGGCGCACTGGATTTTCGCGAACATGGCATCAAGAACACCGGCCAGCCCTATCCGGTGGCGGTTGCACTGGGGGCCGATCCGGCCACCATTCTGGGTGCGGTGACGCCGGTGCCCGACAGCCTGTCGGAATACCAGTTTGCCGGCCTGCTGCGCGGTGGCCGCACCGAACTGGTCAAGGCCCTGGGCAGCGAATTGCGTGTGCCCGCCAGCGCCGAGATCGTGCTGGAGGGCCACATCTACCCCGATGCCAATCACCCCAGTGGCTACCAGCATGCGCTCGAAGGCCCGTATGGCGACCACACCGGCTACTACAACGAACAGGCCCTGTTTCCGGTGTTCACCGTGGACCGCATCACCATGCGCCGCGACCCGATTTACCACTCCACCTACACCGGCAAGCCGCCCGATGAACCGGCCGTTCTGGGTATGGCGCTCAACGAGCTTTTCATCCCGTTGCTGCAGCGCCAGTTTCCCGAGATCACGGACTTTTATCTGCCGCCTGAAGGCTGCAGCTACCGCATGGCCGTGGTGCAGATCAAGAAGGCCTACCCCGGCCACGCGCGGCGCGTGATGATGGGCGTGTGGAGCCACCTGCGCCAGTTCATGTACACCAAGTTCATTGTGGTGGTAGACGACGATGTGGACGTGCGCGACTGGCGCGAAGTCATCTGGGCCCTGACCACCCGCGTGGACCCGGTGCGCGACACCATGCTGGTGGAAAACACGCCCATTGATTACCTTGACTTTGCCTCGCCCGTGACTGGCCTGGGCAGCAAAATGGGGCTGGATGCCACCAACAAATGGCCTGGAGAGACGCAGCGTGAGTGGGGCCGAACCATCACCATGAATGCGGATGTGACGGCGCGCATGGATGGCATTTTCAAATCACTGGGCGTGTGATGGGTACTTGTCTTTCTGAAACCCCTCCAGGGCCATAGCGCGGTCGACGATTGGCGTGCCAGGAGGCAATAAAAACGTTGAATTTTTTTGGTGCGCCAGCGCACAGAACTCCTTTTCCCCCGGGCGTAGTCTGCCGCCATGACTACATCGCTTTCAAGAGTCCAGCATCCGGTGAGAGCGGGGAGACCGGAATGACGTTTACTGCGGCAGCCGCGGGCGGCATGTTCATCCGCGGCATTGGTACCGCCACGCCCCTGACGAAATACACCAAGGCTGACTGCCTGTTAGCCTTCGAGAAATCCGACTGGTACAACCGGCTGGATACGCGCTCCCACCTGATCGCGCGTACTGTACTCAAACGGGACAACGGAATTGATGCGCGACGGCTGGCGGTAGACACGCTGGCACAACGTTTCCTGGTCCATGCACCAACTTTGGCTGCTGCTGCGGCTACCCAGGCACTAAATGCAGCCGGACTCCGTGCGCAGGACATTGGGGCTGTGGTCGTCAGCACGTGCACCGGTTATGTGTGCCCGGGGCTTACGGGCTATGTGGCCGAGCGCCTGGGTCTGCGCGACAACGTGCAGGCTTTTGACCTGGTAGGGCAGGGTTGCGCTGCGGCATTGCCGAACATGCAAATGGGCCGGGCGCTGTTGGCATCCGGTGCTTGTGAGCATGTGTTGTCGGTGTGTGTAGAGGTCAGCAGCGCCGCGATGTACCTGGACAATGACCCCGGTGTGTTGATCAGCGCCTGCCTTTTCGGCGATGGCGCTGGGGCTACGGTGCTGTCGTCATCGGCCGATTCCGTTGGACGTCGCATCGAATGGATGGACAGCAGCTTTCTGATGGAGCCTGCGCAACGCGACGTGCTCAAGTTTGAGACGCGTGGGGGAATGCTGCGCAACGTGCTCACGCGCGCCGTGCCAGAACTGGCCGCGGACTACGCCCTGCGGGTGCTGCACACCGTGCTGCAGCGGGCGGACCTGCACCCTGACGATGTGAATGTCTGGATCCTGCATGCAGGCGGACGTGACGTGCTGCAAGCCGTGGAACGGCGCTTCGAACTGAATGACACTGACCTGCGCTACAGCGCCGCAATGTTGCGCGAATACGGCAACCTCTCCAGTGCATTCGTGTACTTTGTGCTGCAGGCGGAACTGACTGACGATGCTCCGGGAGGCTGGTGGTGGCTGTCGGCATTTGGTGCCGGTTTTAGCTGTCACGGTGCTTTGCTCCAAGTGGGCTGATGGAGCCGCTTTGATCGCAACAGTACCCCCGGCTTTTCCCAGAAAAGTGGTCCCTGAACTGCTGGATGGCCTGGACGCGCACGATGCCGCCGCGAAGCGCTCACGCCGCGACCTGCAGCGCATCCACTGTGCGATGGGTACCCGCGCCACCGTGCTTGGGACATTGCGCGCGCTGCCCGGCTTGCACGCGCGAAAGTCACCACTGCGAATGCTAGAACTGGGTGCTGGCGACGGTAGCCTGATGCTGGGCGTCGCACGCGCTCTGCAGGGCCGGTGGCCTGCTGTGGAGCTGACGCTGCTGGACCGCCAGGACCTGCTGCTCCCCAGCGCCGTGGCCCACTACGCCGCAGTCGGCTGGACCGTGAAAACGCAGGTGGCTGATGCGCTGGATTGGGCCGCTGAAGCGGGTGCTGTACCGCATTGGGACCTGATTGTTGCCAACCTGTTCCTGCACCATTTTGAGGGCCCGCAATTGGCGTTGCTGCTGGCTGCAGTCGCGGAGCGCACTGACTGTTTTTTCGCCTGTGAGCCACGCCGTGCATGGCTGGCGTTGGCGGGCACTCACATGGTCGGAGCCATAGGGGCCAACGCGGTTACACGCGTAGACGCGGTGCTGAGTGTGCACGCTGGTTTTCGTGGGAATGAACTGCAGGCGCTCTGGCCCGCACAGAACGCTGGCTGGACGCTGGCCGAGCACTCTGCGGGTCTCTTCAGTCATTGTCTTGTTGCTGCACATGCAGAAGGCAAGCGTACGAATGCACGCTGATGCAAACCCGATTTGATGCAATCATCATCGGTGGGGGTCCTGCCGGCTCCAGTGCTGCCATCCTTCTGGCCACGGCAGGGTGGTCCGTGTGCGTGATTGAGAAGCAGGTTTTCCCGCGACGCAAGGTATGCGGAGAATGCCTGGCGGCCACTAACCTGCCGTTGCTTGAAGCGTTGGGTATTGGTGCTGGCTTTCTGTCCCAGGCCGGGCCTGAACTCCACCGGTTGGCGCTGACGCGGGGTGCGCGCGCCGTAGAGACGGATCTGCCACCTGCGGTGGGCTCTTCGTACCTGTGGGGTCGTGCTCTCGGCCGGGAAGTACTCGACACTTTATTGCTGCAACGTGCCCGCTCAGCAGGCGCGGTGGTGCTGCAGCCCTGGGCGGTGCAGAAAATTAACAACGGCGGCGGTTTCCACGATTGCACGGTGCGCGAAGCGGTGTCCGACCGGTTAATGGTTCTGCAGGCCCCGGTGGCTATCCTCGCCCACGGGTCGTGGGAACCGCTGCCGCAGGAGCGCGCGATTCAGCGCCGGGCGCGTAGCGGTAGTGATCTGCTCGCCTTCAAGGCAAACTTTCATGGGGCCTCTCTGGCTGCAGGGCTTCTTTCGGTACTGATGTTCAAAGGCGGCTATGGTGGTATCGTGCTGGCAGATCACGGCGTTGTCACGCTGGCTTGTTGCATCCGCGTCGACCGTCTTGAGGTGCTGCGCCAGGCAGAGCCCGGCAGGTCCGCGGGTGAGGTGGTGGAGGCCATGCTCAAGCGCGAATGCCAGGGGGTGGCCGAGGCCTTGCAGGGTGCACAGCGGGGTGAGCCTTGGCTGGCGTCAGGCCCGATGGCGCCGGGCATACGATTCCAACCTGATGAAAAGGTCTTTCGCATCGGAAACGCGGCCGGGGAGGCGCATCCCATCATCGGCGAAGGCATGAGTATGGCCTTGCAGTCAGCCTGGCTGCTATGCGCAGGCTTGGTACGCGCCCGCCAGCAGCATGGTCCGGGTGCCGGGACGGTATGGCAACCTGGCGTGCGTGAACACTACGTGGCCGAGTGGCGGCGTCACTTCGCACCACGCCTTCGACTGGCGGCCACGTTTGCACAGCTAGCCATGCGGCCAGCCACCTCAGCGGCGTTGATGGCACTGGTCCATTGGCGGCCAACGCTGTTGACCCAGGCTGCCACATGGAGTGGCAAGGTCCACTTTGCGGCCGACGCCGCCACGCTGGCGGCCTTGGCATCCAGCGCCAGTGGGGGTGTTGGCCTGAGCCGCTCGCATCTCCGCCAGGATTTTGAACTATGACCAGGAGAAGCTCAATGACCACTGAAGCACGTATTCGCGCCCTGCTTGTGAAAGACTACAAGCTCGATCTTGACAGACTCACGCCCGATGCATTGATCAAAGACTTGGGCATTGATTCCATTGGAATGGCCGAGCTCATATTCAATATCGAGGACGAATTCAAACTGGAGGTGCCCGATCAGGCGGTGCAACTCCTGACCCTCGGCGAGGTCGTCCAGTTTATCGAAAAGCTGGTCGCAGACCAGGGGGCTGAAGCGGGCAATTCCACTGCGCCGACGGACCATCCGCACCCAGCGACATGAAGCGGGTCGCCATCACGGGTGTCGGCGTTGTTTCGCCCCTGGGTCATCATGCGCAGGAGGTGTTCGAGGCTGCGCGCTCGGGGCGCTCGGGCGTACGCATGCTCGACATCCCGGGCGTACACCGACTGGCGGTGCCGCTGGCGGCCACGGTACAGTTCGACGGTGCCGATCATTTTGACCCACCGCAGCACCACCTGATGGATCGCGTGAGCCAATTCGCGGTGGTAGCGGCCAGGCGGGCCATCTCTGACGCGCAATGCGAATTGACGGATAGGGAGCGTGAGCGTACCGGCGTTTTTCTGGGCACAGGAATGGGCGGCACCATGAGTATGGATGAGGGTTACCAGACGCTGTACGCAGAGCAGTCCGACCGCATCAAGCCGATGATGATCCTCAAAGGCATGCACAACGCACCCGCGGCGTGGATCGGCATCGAGCATGGGCTTCTCGGGCCCAATATGACCTATTCCACAGCCTGCTCCTCGTCCAGCGTAGCCATTGGTGAGGCCTGGCTGCGTCTGGTCAGCGGGGCGCTGGACGTCGCGATCGCCGGGGGTTCCGAAGCCCCGCTTTCGCTGGGCTCGCTGAAGGCATGGGAGGCCATGCACACGCTGGCCAGCATGGACGCCGATGACCCCGGCACGTTATGCAAGCCGTTTTCCAGAAATCGCTGCGTTGGTGGTGCTGGAGTGCTGGGATCGGGCAATGGCACGCGGCGCATTGATCCACGGCGAACTCATTGGTTATGGTCTCACCACCGATGCAGGCCACATTGCCCGACCCAGTGTGGATGGTCAGGCGGCTGCCATGCGTGCAGCGCTGACGGCGACGGGCATCAGCGCTCAGGAGGTGGACGCCATCAACGCCCACGGTACCGGAACTCCAGCCAATGACAGTGTAGAGACCGCAGCCATCAAGCGTGTCTTTGGCGAGCGCGCGGGCCACATTCCGATCAGCGCTACCAAAGCATTGCACGGCCACCTGCTGGGTGCGGCAGGTGCACTGGAATTCGTGCTGACGTTGCTGGCTTTGCAACACAACGTGGCCCTTCCCACCATGCACCTGGGTGTGCCCGACCCGGAATGTGATCTTGACTATGTTCCCAGCACCGCGCGCGAGGGCGCGGCGGGCCGAACGATGCTGTCCAATTCGTTCGCCTTTGGCGGAACGAATGCGGTTCTCGCGCTGCGTGCTGCGCGCTGCGCGCTGACGGGATACCAGTGTTTCGCTATGTTGGTAAGCGCACAGATTCAATCGTCGCTTCTGATTAATCTCTGTTTATCGACACGACGAATGGGTTGTGCGATCCGTAGGCTGAGCCCCATTCAGTTGGGGTATCAGATGTACATCTCACAAACAGGAATTCAAAATGAACAAAGACCAAGTTAAAGGCGCTGCCAAAGACGTCGCCGGAAAAATACAGCAAGAAGCGGGCAAGCTGGTGGGTAACCCAACCCAGCAAGCCAAGGGATTGATTAACCAGGCCGAAGGCAAAGCACAACAGCATGTTGGCAACGTCAAGGAACTGGTCAAGGACGCCAAGAAAATCTAAACTTTGGCGGTTTTACGCCAATAAAAAAGTGGCCGCAGTTTGCGGCTATTTTTTTGTAGAGGAAAACATGGAAAACGTGCAGGCAAACTTTTTTTGAGTCGGGCTTTCCAGCGCACGCTCTCTGCCATGACCCGGTCCGCAATGCGCACCGGTACCAAGGCGATGACCCAGGCGATGATCCAGGCGTTGCGCGCCAAGCCCGGCAGGCGCAACCCTGCTGCATCCCCGTCCGTCGCAGCAAAGCGCGTCAGCGCAGTCGCTGCACACGGGCGTGCAGCTGTTGCCATCACTACGAC
>JAYTRR010000242.1:0-9295 GCA_043746005.1 Burkholderiales bacterium | reverse complement strand
CGCGGCGCTCGATCGGTTGGCCCAGGCGGATGGCCTTGTTCTCTTCCAGCGTGTGCAGGTCGTCGAGCCGGCGCTGGAACAGCAGGTAGGTGATCTGCTCGATCACCTCGATCGGATTGGCGATGCCGCCGGACCAGAAGGCGTTCCAGATCTGGTCGATTTTGCTTTTGAGGTCGCCGGTGAGCATGTTTCTTTACGTGAGATATGTATGACTGCGGTGAGGATAGCCTACGCAGACCCGACGCCGATAAAACAATAAGCCGCTATATTTTCAATAGCGGCTTGCGCATATCCCACGCGGGCTAAAGCCCGATTTGGCTTGCAATTACTCCAGCAGCGCCGCGTACACCAGGTTGCGAAAAAGCGGGCGATAGTAATCGCGCTGGTTGGGGGCCTGAATCATCATCAGGGCGAAGAAGTCTTTGGCGGGGTCCACAAAGAAGGTGGTGCCGGCGATGCCGCCCCAGAAGTACAGGCCCGGGCTGCCCTGGGAGTCGGCCACGCCTGCGCCCGTGCGCACGGCAAAGCCCAGGCCAAAGCCGTGACCGGGCGGCAGCAGCTCGCCCGAGCGGCCGGCGCGGTGCACGCCGATTTGCCCCAGGTGGTCGGCCGTCATGTAGCGCACGGTGGCGGGGCCGAGGATGCGCACACCACCCAGTTCCCCTCCGTTCAGCAGGCACTGCAAAAAGCGCGCGTAGTCGGCCGCGGTGGACGCCAGGCCGGCGCCACCGGCTTCCATGGGTGCGGGTTTGCGAATGTCCATGAGGCGCATGGCCACGCCACCGTCGGGATCTTTCTCAAACGGCTCGGCAACGCGGTGGTGCTTCTCGGGCGGCACCACAAACGCGGTATCCACCATGCCCAGTGGACCCAGGATGTTCTCTTGCAAAAACACGCCCAGCGTCTGGCCGCTGACCGCCTCTACCAGCGCGCCCAGCAGGTCGGTCGCACGGCTGTATTCCCACACGGTGCCGGGCTCAAACATCAACGGAATGGCGGCCAGCGCCCTGGAGAACTCGGCGTTGGTGTGCTCACGCGAGCCCAGGCGCGCCTGCGCATACTGGCGCTGAATAGGCTCACTGCCCAATATCTCGTAGGTCAGGCCCGAGGTGTGGCGCAGCAGGTCTTGCACCGTGGGCGCTGCCCTGGGTGCGTGCAGCGTGGTGTGGCCGCCCTGGTGGCGGGCGACCTGCACATCGGCAAACTCGGGCAGGTGTTTGGCCACCGGGTCGCTGAGCAGCAGCTTGCCCCGCTCCATGAGCATCATGACCGCCACCGAGACGATGGGTTTGGTCATGGAGTAAATGCGAAAAATGGAGTCCAGCGCCATGGGCGTGGCCCCTGTCGTGGAATTGGCCGGGATTTGCTGGCCCACGCGTGCGTTCAGCAGTACCTGGCCTTTGCGGGCAATCAGGGCGACAGCACCGGGCAGGCGCTGGCTGTCCACCTCGGTCTGCAGCACGCGCATGAGGTTGGCCGTGCGATCCGGGCAAAAACCCACGGTTTCAGGTTGGCCAGCGGGCAAGGGCGCAGGCAATGGTGTGTGGTGCTGCATCAAGCGCCTGCTCCCAGTTGGCCATAGCGCTGGCGTGTCAAGGCGGCGCCTTGCGCCAGGGCTTCGAGTTTTTTCACCGCTATTTCGCGGCTCATCGGGGCCAGCCCGCAGTTGGTGCAGGGGAACAGGCGCTCGCGCGGCACATGCTGCAGGGCCATACCGATGGTGTCGGCCACCTGCTCAGGGGTTTCAATCACATCGCTGGCCACGTCAATCACGCCCACCATCACGTCCTTGCCCTTGAGCAGGTCCATCATTTCAGGCGGCACATGCGAGTGGTAGCACTCCAGGCTGACCTGCTGGATGCTGCTGGCGGCCAGCGCGGGGAACACCTGCGCGTATTGGCGCCACTCCTGGCCCAGGGTTTCCTTCCAGTCGGTATTGGCCTTGATGCCGTAGACGTAGCAGATGTGGACGGCGGTGGTGCAGGTCAGGCCCTGCGCTGCACGCTCCAGTGCCTTGACGCCCCAGTCTGCTGCGTCCTGCATGTAAACGTTAAAAGCCGGCTCGTCGAACTGGATGATGTCCACGCCGTCGGCCTGCAGCGCCAGCGCCTCCTGGTTGAGCAGCTCGGCAAACGCGAATGCCATCATCTGCTTGTCACCATAGAAGCGGTTGGCCACGGTGTCCGCGATGGACAATGGGCCAGGCAACGTGAACTTCAGTTTCTTTTTGGTATGGGCGCGGGCCAGCTGCGCCTCAAAGGCGTGCACAAAGTGCTGGCAACTTTGCTCGCCATCGCCGACGATATCCAGCCCCGCGTCTTCCTGGGCCTTGATCCACAAGAGCGTGGCGTCGGCCTTGGCCTGCTGCAATTCGGCTCCCGCCAGCTTCCACTGGGGCCAGAGCTTTTCGGTTTCGGACAACCACGAGGGCTTGGGCAGGCTGCCGGCAATAGCGGTTTCAAACATGGGGGGACTCCGGTTGGTTGGAATGGGTGGCGTCGCGCTGGTACTGCGGCAGCTTGGTGCCGCAATGCAGACAAAAATTGGCCTCTGCCTGGTGGCCCTCGGTGAGGCATTCGTGGCAGGTGCGTGTAGTGGACGGCTCGTTGGCGCGGCGCAGGGCCATCTCGGCCGTGACGATGCCGGTCGGCACCGCCAGGGTGCCCCAGCCCAGCAACATCATGGCTGAGGCAATCAATCGGCCTAAGTCGGTTTTGGGGGTGATGTCGCCAAACCCGACCGTGGTCATGGTGGTAATGGCCCAGTACACCGACGTGGGAATGTTGATAAACCCGTTGGCGGGCCCCTCCACCACGTACATCAGCGTGCCCATGACCAGCACGATCATCAGCACGGCAGACAAAAAAACCAGAATCTTGCGCCGACTGGCGCTCAAGGCACGCGCCAGAGACTGGTACTCCGTCACATACGCCGTCAGCTTGAACACCCGAAACACCCGCAACAGGCGCAGCACGCGCACATCAATCAGCGCATGCACTTCAGGCACCAGCAATGCAATGAAGGTGGGCAGCAGCGCCAGCAGGTCAATAATCCCGTAGAAACTCCGGGCGTAACGCAGCGGATGGCGCACACACAACAAGCGCGCCACGTACTCCAGCGTAAAGGCGACGGTGAAAACCCACTCAGCGATGCCAAAGGCCCTGTCAAACCCAGGGCCGAGGCTCTGCACGCTGTCGAGCACCACCGCCGCCACACTGGCCAGAATGATCGCGATCAGCCACTGGTCAAACAGACGCCCGGCCCGCGTATCAGCCTCAAAAATAATGGTGTAGAGGCGCAGCCGCCAGCCGGCGAGTGGCTTGCCCAGCGCCTCTTCAAACGAAACTGCCACTACTTTCCTTCTATTACTTTCCTTCTGATTCCTGCAAGGTACGCCACATGACTTTTCCGGTGCCACTCTTGGGCAGGGTCTGCACAAACTGCACCTGGCGCGGCACTTTGTAAACCGCCATGTTCTCACGACACCAGTCGATGATGTCCTGCTCGGTTACCAGGTCCTGGTGTGTGGACCGCAACACCACCACCGCCTTCACGGACTCGCCGCGGTAGCGGTCCTGCGTCGCGATGATGCAGGCTTCCTGGATGGCTGGGTGGCGGTACATCAGGGCTTCCACCTCAGCGGGCCAGACTTTGAAGCCCGACGCGTTGATCATGCGTTTGAGGCGGTCGGTCAGGAAGAAGTAGCCATCTTCATCAACCCGGCCCAGGTCACCCGAACGGAAAAACGACTTTCCATCGATCTCGACAAATGCAGCCGCCGTGGCCTCGGGCCGCTTCCAGTAGCCCCGAAACACCTCGGGGCCATGCAGGATGATTTCACCCTGCTCGCCCACCGCCATCTCCTGCAGGGTATCGGGGTCCACCACCCGCGCGTCGGTGCTCATGAAGGGGATACCCAGACACTGCTGCTTGGGTGCATCGGGCGGGTTGCTGTGCGAGGGGGCGGCGGTTTCTGTCAGACCGTAGCCTTCCACATAACGCAAATCAAACTGCTCCAGCAGGCGCTGCGCCACAGCCTGCGGCATGGCCGCGCCACCACCGCCGATGTAGACCAGACTGGAGAGGTCATAGCTGCCGAAGTGGGGGCTGCCCATGAGGTCAATCACCATGGTGGGGATGTTGGTCCAGTGGGTCACCCGCCAGCGCGAGATCAGGCGGCCTGCCAGATCGCGGTCCCAGCGCGGCATGACGATCAGCGTCGCGCCGCTGCGGATGCTGGTGTGCATCACGCTGACCATACCGGTGATATGGAACATGGGCACCACGACCAGCACCACATTTTCAGCCGTGCCGTTACCCCACAAACCGCTGGCCACCGCATTGTGCATGATGCTGCTGTGCGGGTGCATGCAGCCTTTGGGGAGACCGGTGGTGCCGCTGGTGTAGGGAAGAATAGCCAGATCGGCAGGACCGACCAGCAACTCGGGCAAGGTGCCGTTTGCAGCCATCGCCTGATTCCAGTCCAGCACCTGTCCACCCAGCAGTGCGGGTGGTGTGTGCCGGGTCAGCAACCAATCGCTCCAGGCGGCCGGTGGCGCGTCACCGCCTGACACCGCCGCATCAAACGCATCGGTGAAATGGGTGACGATCAGGTGGGCCAGGCGATCCTTCGCATCCAGTGCGTCACTGGCACGGGCCAGCTCGGCAGCTAGGTCAGCAGTGGTGATGGCCACCTTGGCATCGGGGTCGGTGATGTAGTGCTTGAGTTCTTCGGAGCGGTTCATCGGATTGACCGGCACCACCACTGCGTTGGCCCGCAGAATGGCAAAGTGGGCAATGATGAGCTGCGGGCAGTTCTGCATGCTCAGCACCACCCTATCACCCTTTTCAACCCCTAGCCCCCGTAAACACTGCGCAAGTCGCTCTGCTTTTTGTAGCAGACCGGCATAGGTCAAAACCGTTCCGAAGAACACCAGCGCCGCTTTGTCGGGGTAGCGCCGGGCGCTCGTCTCCAGGTTGTCCCACAAGGAAGTGGCCGGGACCGTGATGGCATGGGGCAGCCGTTTTGGCCAAAACTTGAAATGTGCGCGCACAAAGACTCCTAAAACGAATGGACTGTGCAAGGGTAGCGCGCCCTGACATGGACCGCATCCGGGTCGCCCCCAACGCACCGACCTTTCAAGTCGCGTGTGCGACGTCAGAAGACCCATATTCCGCAAGGGACTTGCAGGGTGTCTGTGCATAAAAATGGCACGAATTGTGCATAGTCAAGCATGTCGACTCCACGCGAACCGGGGGTTGTGTATTTGGATATGCAAATTCCGCATGGCATCCCCGTGCAAACCCGGGGGGACGCCGCGACATTGCAGGACTAACATCCTGCCTGAGTTGACCTTGGCCGAAACATGGCTGGCGTTATTTCCTTACCTATTGAAGCTGGAGAACTATTCATGACAATGCAACGAGCCAAATTGGCCGCCGCGGTAGTGGCATCTTTGGGCGCACTGCTGGCCATGCCAGCACACGCAGGCAAAACGCTGGACGCCATCAAGGCGCGGGGGCAAGTCGTATGCGGCGTCAATACTGGTCTGGCCGGTTTTGCAGCAGCGGACTCTGCAGGCAAGTGGTCTGGTATGGATGTGGACGTTTGCCGTGCACTGGCAGCGGCGACCCTGAGCGATCCGGAAAAGGTCAAGTATGTACCCCTGAACGCCCAGCAGCGCTTCACGGCTCTGCAGTCCGGCGAAGTGGACATTCTGGCGCGCAACACCACTTTCACCCTGACCCGTGATGCGTCACTGGGCCTGAGTTCCACCGTGACCAACTACTATGACGGCCAGGGTTTCATGGTGCCCGTCAAGAGCAAGATCAAAAGCGCCAAGCAGCTCAAAGGTCAAACCGTGTGCGTGCAGTCCGGCACCACCACCGAGAAAAACCTGACCGACTACTCCAAGGCCAACGCGCTCGCGATCAAGCCGGTGGTGTTTGAAAAACTGGAAGCGGCAGAAAACGCCTATTTCACAGGGCGTTGCATTGCTTACACCACGGACGCGTCCGGTCTGGCATC
Organism: Burkholderiales bacterium; assembly: GCA_043746005.1. Lineage (GTDB taxonomy): Bacteria > Pseudomonadota > Gammaproteobacteria > Burkholderiales > Burkholderiaceae_C > Allorhodoferax. The sequence goes on along the minus strand of JAYTRR010000242.1, from coordinate 3,267 downwards.
CACCCGCAACAAGGTTGCCAAGGACCCCAAAGAGCACATGATCCTGCCTGAGCTGATCTCCAAGGAGCCACTGGGCCCCATGGTTCGCCGGGGTGACGACGAATGGTTTGCCGTTGTCAAATGGGTGATGTACGGCCTGATGGAAGCGGAAGAGTATGGCGTGACGCAAGCCAATGTGGAACAGATGAAAACCAGCACCGACCCCGTGGTGCAACGTCTGGTGGGCGGCGGCAATGAAGACACCGGAAAACTGCTGGGTCTGGACAAGGCGTGGCTGGCACGCGCTATTGCAGCGACTGGCAACTACGGCGAGATTTTCGAGCGCAATGTAGGCCCCAAGTCACCGCTGGCTCTGCCACGCGGCCTGAACAACCAGTGGAACAAGGGCGGTTTGATGTACGCCTATCCGGTGCGTTGATTCTTCGCTGAACGCTAGCCGGGCGAATGCTGCTGTCGGTACAAATCGTTTGTACTGGCAGCAGTTTTTTTTGTCCTTTTGACTGATCAAGTCCACTTTTGACACGGCACGACCATGACGCAGAAGTCCCCACCCAAAAAGAAAAACTGGTCCTGGCGCAGTGAGGCGTTCAGAGGCCTTATCTACCAGGCAGTCGCCATCGGGCTGATTGTTGCAGTGGTCTGGTTTCTGGCGCACAACACGCTGAACAACATGAAGATCCGCGGCATCCAGAGCGGGTTTGACTTTTTGAGCGGCCCGGCCGGTTTTGACATCGGGGAAAGCCTGTATCCGTTTGACTCGGCCCAGCCCTATTGGCAAGCTTTTCTTGTGGGTATTACCAACACCCTGCGGGTGGCCATCATTGGCATCATCCTGACCACCATTTTGGGCACGCTGCTGGGCGTAGGCCGATTTTCGCGCAATGCCCTGGTACGCGGCGTTTGCTACGGCTATGTAGAGCTGTTTCGCAACGTGCCCGTGTTGCTTCAACTTCTGATGTGGTACCTGCTCTTCACCGAAGTCCTCCCCGCCTCTGCCGACGCCTGGGTGATAGGCCCTGTCTTTTTGAGCAAGGGCGGCCTGAGCTTTCCGGTACCCGTATGGGCGGTTGGCCACCTGTGGGCGCTGGTTGGGTTGGTCGCTGGCTGCGCGCTGGCTTTTTTGTACTGCAAATGGGCGTTCAAGCGATTTGAAGCCACCGGTCAACTCAGGAGCATGTTCTGGACTCCTTTGGCGATCGTATTTGCGGGTGGAGTTCTGGGCTGGTTGGCTGGCGGCGCCCCAAGCGCTTTTGATTCTCCCATTAAAGGTGATTTCTCCATCGAAAACGGAGGCTCTCTGACGCCGGAATTTCTATCGGTACTGATTGGCCTCACGGTCTACACGGCCGCTTTTGTTGCTGAAGTGGTTCGCTCCGGCATTCAGTCCGTGGCGCGTGGCCAAGGCGAGGCAGCCGCAGCACTGGGCTTGAACCCAGGCCAGTCCATGCGGCTGGTGATGCTGCCGCAAGCCCTGCGCGTCATCATTCCACCCATGACGAACCAGTTTCTCAACCTGACCAAAAACTCATCACTGGCCGTCGCGATTGGCTACCCGGACGTCGTCTCCATTGCCAACACCGCGCTGAACCAGACCGGGCGGGCTGTGGAATGCATTGCCATCGTCATGCTGGTGTATTTGACCACTTCATTGAGTACCTCCCTGCTGATGAATTGGTACAACACGCGCTCCGCGATTCAGGAACGTTGATCGGAATACAGCCACACCATGACCTCACAAACATTCCAACCTATCGCTGCGCGACCGGCACCGGTCAAAACCGAGGGCCTTGTCGCGTGGATGCGCTTCAATCTTTTTGCCGACTGGGTGACCACGCTCATGACGGTCGTCATTGGCGGCGCGTTGCTCTACCTGATTCCGCAATTTCTCAGCTGGGCCATCTTCCGGGCCTCCTGGCAACCCAATTTTGAGGCCTGCCGTGTGGAAGGCGTAGGCGCCTGCTGGGGCGTGGTGGCAGAGAAGTACCGCATCATTCTGTTTGGGCGTTACCCGTTTGAAGAACAATCGCGTCCGCTGGTGGCAACCGGCCTGATGTTGAGCCTGTTGATCGCCAGTTGCATGCGGGCCTTCTGGCGTTCGTGGCTGGTGATCCTGTGGGCCATTGTGCTGACAGTGTTTTTTGCGCTCATGTACGGCAACACAATGGGCCTGAGCAAGGTGGAGACCGACCGCTGGGGTGGCTTGCCTTTGACCATTCTGCTGGCCTCCCTGTCCATGGCCATGGCCTTCCCCATTGCCCTGGTAGTAGCGCTGGGGCGGCGATCCAAACTCCCCGCGATACGCACGTTTTGCACCATTTACGTCGAGTTGATCCGGGGAGTGCCATTGATCTCGGTGCTATTCATGGCGTCGTTCATGTTCCCGCTGTTCATGCCGCAGGGCTTCAACATTGATGTGCTGGTGCGGGTACTCGTGGGCATCACTCTGTTCGCTGCGGCCTACATGGCTGAAGTGATTCGTGGCGGGCTTCAGGCTCTTCCCAAAGGGCAAATTGAAGCAGCAGCCACACTGGGCCTGTCTTACTGGCAAACCCAGCGCAAGATTGTGCTGCCGCAGGCGCTGGCCATGGTGGTGCCCAGCATCATGAACAACTTCATCTCGACTTTCAAAGACACCTCGCTGGTAACCATCGTGAGCCTTTACGAACTCACGGGCGCCCTGTCACTGGCGTTGAATTCGGACTCTGACTGGCGCCCTTTCAAAATTGAAGGCTATCTGTTCATTGCCCTCATCTATTTTGTTTTCTGCTTCTCCATGTCGCGCTACAGCCAGTGGGTAGAAAAACAAGTCGACAAAAGCAAACTTCGCTGAGATCCCAATATGTCTGAACCCATCATTACTTTCGACAAAGTCAACAAGTGGTACGGTAATAACTTCCATGTGCTGCGCGACATTGACCTGTCGGTGGCCAAAGGCGAACGTATCGTCGTTTGCGGCCCGTCGGGCTCTGGCAAGTCCACCCTGATCCGCTGCATCAACCGGCTCGAAGAGCACCAGCAGGGCCACTTGACGGTTGATGGCGTGGAACTTACCGATGACGTCAAAGCCATCGACGACATTCGCAAGAAAGTCGGCATGGTGTTCCAGCAGTTCAACCTGTACCCGCACCTCAACGCGCTGAACAACGTGACGCTGGCGCTGCGCAAGGTGCAGGGCCACTCGCGCGAAGAGGCTGCGCGGCGGGGCCTGCGCGCCCTCGAGCAGGTCGGCCTGGCCGACAAAGTCGACGCCCATCCTGGCCAGCTGTC
>JAYTRR010000241.1:0-3000 GCA_043746005.1 Burkholderiales bacterium | reverse complement strand
CGTAGTATCTGCGCAAGTAGCTACTGAAACCATAGCGGCTGCGGCGCCTGCTGCCTCCAGCTTTGCGGGCACGGTCGATCTGGATTGCGACCTGCTGGTGCTGGGCGCCGGCCCTGGTGGCTATTCAGCGGCGTTTCGCGCGGCCGACCTGGGCCTTAAGGTCATTCTGGTGGAGCGCTATGCGGCCCTTGGCGGCGTTTGCCTGAACGTGGGTTGCATTCCATCGAAGGCACTTTTGCATGTGGCCGCCGTCATTGACGAAGTCAGCCATATGGCCGCACTCGGCGTTGACTTTGGTAAACCAACGGTCAATATCGACACGCTCCGTGGCCACAAAGACAAGGTCGTGGGCAAGCTCACGGGGGGTCTGGCCGCTATGGCAAAAATGCGCAAGGTCACCATCGTGCGCGGCTATGGCTCGTTCGTCGGTGCCAACCATGTTGAAGTGGAGACAACCACCGGCACGGCGCAAGAGAAAACCGGCGCCAAACAAGTGATTGCCTTCAAGAACGCCATCATTGCGGCAGGCTCGCAAGCCGTGCGCCTGCCCTTCATGCCCGAAGACCCGCGCGTGGTGGACAGCACCGGCGCCTTGGCTTTGAAAGAAGTCCCCAAGCGCATGCTGATTCTGGGCGGCGGCATCATCGGTCTGGAGATGGGCACCGTTTACAGCACGCTGGGCGCACGCCTGGACGTGGTGGAAATGCTCGACGGCCTGATGCAGGGTGCGGACCGCGACCTGGTCAAGATCTGGCAAAAGATGAATGCGCCGCGTTTTGACAACATCATGCTCAAGACCAAAACGGTGGGTGCCCGCGCCTTGCCCGAAGGCATTGAGGTGACGTTCGAAAGCGCCGAGCCCGGTGGCACTGCGCCCGCACCGCAGGTCTACGATATGGTTTTGCAAGCCGTAGGCCGCACGCCCAATGGCAAGAAGATCGCGGCTGAAAAAGCCGGCGTAGCCGTTACCGATCGCGGCTTCATCAACGTCGACATCCAGATGCGCACCAACGTGCCCCACATCTTCGCCATTGGCGACGTGGTGGGCCAGCCCATGCTGGCGCACAAGGCTGTGCACGAGGCGCATGTGGCGGCGGAAGTGATTGCCGGCGAACTGCTGGGCAACCCAGAGTTGGCCAGCGCAGCGTTCAACGCCCGCGTCATCCCCAGCGTGGCCTACACTGACCCCGAAGTGGCTTGGGTCGGCCTGACCGAAGACCAGGCCAAAGCCCAAGGCATCAAGGTCAAAAAGGGCCTGTTCCCCTGGACCGCATCCGGCCGCGCCATTGCCAACGGCCGCGACGAAGGCGTCACCAAGCTCCTGTTTGACGACAGCCCGGAAGCCCACGGCCACGGCAAGATCCTGGGCGGCGGCATGGTCGGCACGCATGCGGGCGACATGATCGGCGAGATTGCGTTGGCGATCGAGATGGGCGCGAATGCAGTGGACATCGGTAAGACGATTCACCCGCACCCCACGCTGGGGGAATCCATCGGCATGGCGGCGGAGGTGGCGCATGGCAGCTGTACCGATTTACCGCCTGCGCGGAAGTAAGCCCGAGCGAGTCGACTAATACGCTATAAATTCAATAGCTGGCCGCGCAATCCCTGCGGGGGCTGCGCGGTTTTTTTGTTGCCAATTTGACATGCTTCATATTTGGCCACGGCTTTGCCCGCGCCCGCTGTGACCACCGTGAGCAGTCGTTTGTTCTGAGGCCTATTTCCGGTGCGATACTGGACTTCATGCACAAAAACCTGGTCCACTGATTTTCACGGAGCCTAACTTGCAACAAGAAATTCGGTTTTGCACCAGTGCTGATGGCGTCAAGATTGCATCGACCACCACAGGTTCAGGTTTTCCGCTGGTCAGAGCCGGGACTTGGCTCAGTCACCTGGATTGTGATATTCGCCATAGCGAACCCAGTGCCTACATCCGGGCATTGAGCCGCAAACACACCTACGTGCGCTACGACACGCGTGGCTGCGGCTTGTCTGACCGCAAGATCAATTCACCAACTTTTGAGGACGGCGTCAACGATCTAGAGGCGGTTGTCGATTTCAGGAAGCTCGACCGGTTTGCTCTGCTGGGCATTTCCATGGGGGCGGCAACTTCCATCGCCTATGCAGTGCGCCATCCTGAGCGGGTCTCGCACCTGGTTTTGATGAACGGCTTTGCGACATCGGTTTTCAGCACCCCCAACGTGAGCCAAAAGGCGCTGGACGAGGCTGCGCTCGTTTTGAAAAGTGCAGAGATTGGCTGGAGCGGCAGCAAGTCCATTTTCAGGAAGATTTTTGTCGCCCAACTTTTAGGCAACCCCTCAGTTGAACAACAGCAGGAGTTGGAAGAGCGCATGCAACTCTCCATGTCTGGCGAGATGGCAGTCGCCTACATGCGCAACAACTACTCCATTGATATCGCAGCATTGTGTGCGCAAGTCACCGTGCCAACGCTGGTGTTTCAGTGCCGCAAGGACCAGATGATCGGGTTTGAGCAGGGCCGAAAAATGGCGGCCATGATTCCGGGCGCCAGGTTTGTGCCGCTAGAGGCCCAAGGGCACATTCTTCTGAGCACGGAGCCTGCCATGCAGGTGTTTGACACAGAAGTTTCGGCGTTTCTGGGTACGGCGGCGGCATTGCCACCGCTCACGCCCAGACAGTTGCAGGTGCTTGTCGCCATTGGCAACGGTCTCAGCGACAAAGAGATCGCCAAGTCCCTAGAACTCAGTCCAAGAACCGTAGAAATGCATGTTGCCGGGGCGCTTAAAGCGCTGGCCTGCAGCAACCGGGCCGAGGCCGTGCTCAAGGCCCATGCCCAGCGTTTGCTATCACCTTGAATTGCAGCGGCTACGGTATGGCGGACCGTAGTCGCGTTACATCACCCCGTAGTTGGCACACTGTTCTTGCCAGGCCAAGGCTTCTACACTAACCCTATCTCAACAGGTGTACAGGGAGTATTGCAATGGAAACGGATTACCTCATCATTGGCGCTGGCGCGGTCGG
>JAYTRR010000240.1:0-3021 GCA_043746005.1 Burkholderiales bacterium | reverse complement strand
AAGCCCGCAAGGGCATCATCCTCGCCGGTGGCTCTGGCACACGCCTGTACCCCGCCACGCAGGTGGTCAGCAAGCAGCTGCTGCCCATCTACGACAAGCCCATGATCTATTACCCGCTGAGCGTTCTGCTCTTGGCGGGCATTCGCGAAGTGTTGATCATTTCAACCCCGCAAGACACACCGCGCTTTGAGCAACTGCTGGGCGACGGAAGCCAGTGGGGTCTGCAGCTCAGCTACGCAGTGCAGCCTTCGCCCGATGGATTGGCGCAGGCCTTTTTGATCGGCGAAAAGTTTCTGAATGGCGCCCCCAGCGCCCTGGTGCTGGGCGACAACATCTTCTATGGCCACGACTTTGCAGGCCTGCTGGGCAGCGCCAACGCCCAGACGCGGGGCGCCACGGTGTTTGCCTATGCCGTACAAGACCCTGAGCGTTATGGCGTGGTCGAATTCAATGAGCAGGGCCGTGCCATCAGCCTGGAAGAAAAGCCCAAGGCACCTAAGTCACGCTACGCCGTGACGGGCCTGTATTTTTATGACACGCAAGTGGTCGCGCTGGCCAAACAAGTCAAGCCGTCTGCCCGTGGCGAGCTGGAAATCACCGACCTGAACCGCCTCTACCTAGAGCAGGGCACGCTGGATGTGCAAACCATGGGCCGCGGCTACGCGTGGCTGGACACGGGCACCCATGAGTCCATGCTGGAAGCCAGCCAGTTCATCTACACCCTTGAAAACCGCCAGGGTCTCAAAGTAGCCGCTCCCGAAGAAATTGCCTGGCGCTCGGGGTGGATCACGGACACGCAACTGGAGACGCTGGCCGCGCCGCTGTCCAAGTCGGGCTACGGCCAGTATTTGCAACGCCTGTTGAAAGAGAAGGTGTATTGATGAAGGTAACAGCGTGCGCCATCCCCGATGTGCTGCTGATTGAACCCAGGGTGTTTGGTGATGCCCGGGGTTTCTTTTTTGAGAGCTTTAACCAGCGCGTCTTTGCCCAGGCCACCGGTCTGGAGGTGAATTTTGTGCAGGATAACCACTCCAAATCTGCCCGCGGCGTACTGCGTGGCCTGCACTACCAGGTGACGCATCCGCAAGGTAAGCTGGTGCGCGTGGTAGCCGGTGAGGTGTTTGACGTGGCAGTCGATATTCGCCCGGGCTCGCCCACGTTCGGCCGGTGGGTGGGCGAAGTGCTGTCAGCGGACAACAAACGCCAGTTGTGGATTCCGCCAGGTCTTGCGCACGGGTTTTTGGTGTTGTCCGATAGTGCCGAGTTCTTGTACAAAACCACCGATTACTACGCGCCCGAACACGAACGTTGCATCGCCTGGAATGACCCCGCGGTGGCAATCGCGTGGCCTGATCTTGGCAGTCAGCCGCAACTCTCGGCCAAAGACGCGGCCGGGGCAACACTCGCCAGCTGCCTGAATTAGCCGCTGCGCTGCCCACTATTCCAAACGGGTCCTAGTTTGAGAGCGCATCGACTGTGGCGCGCTGCACTTTTTCGCTGACAATGGCATCAGTCTTACTCACGAAAGCGGCAATTGACGATTTTTATCACCGGCGGCGCGGGCTACATTGGCTCCCACACCTGCGTTGAGTTGTTGAACGCGGGGCAGCAAGTGGCCGTGTTTGACAACTTCTGCAACAGCCAGCCTGAAGCGCTGGCGCGGGTGGAGCGCATTACCGGCATGCGGCCTGCGCTGTACCAGGGCGATATACGGGATCGTGCCGCTCTGGCAGCGGCATTGCGCGACAGCGGCGCCACGGCAGTCATCCATTTTGCGGGTCTCAAGGCGGTGGGTGAGTCGGTGCAAAACCCGCTTACCTACTATGACAACAATGTGGTGGGTACCGTCCGCTTGTTGGAGGCGATGGGCGAGTGTGGGGTCAAGACGCTGGTGTTCAGCTCATCGGCTACCGTGTACGGTGACCCGCAGCGTTTGCCGTTGACGGAAGACCATTCACTTTCCACCACCAACCCCTACGGACAGACCAAGCTGGTGATTGAAGAGATGCTGCGCGACCTGCACCGCAGTGATGCCAGCTGGCGTATCAGCATCCTGCGCTATTTCAATCCGGTGGGTGCCCACCGCAGCGGCCTGATTGGAGAGGACCCACAGGGAATTCCGAACAATCTGTTGCCCTTTGTCGCGCAGGTGGCGGTGGGGCGGCGCGCATTTCTCAATGTTTGGGGGAACGACTACGCCACACCCGACGGAACCGGTGTGCGCGATTACATCCATGTAGTGGACCTCGCCATGGGCCACCTGAAAGCGCTGGAGCGACTGGAGAATCACGCCGAATGCCGGGCCATCAATCTCGGCACCGGCGTGGGCTACAGCGTGCTGGATATGGTGCGGGCATTCGAAAAAGCCAGTGGGCGGCCCGTGCCCTACGAAATTGCACCCCGGCGCGAGGGCGATATCGCTTCCTGCTATGCCGATCCGGGGACGGCGCAAGCCCTTTTGTGCTGGCGCGCACAGAGCGGACTGGATGCCATGTGCGAGGATGCGTGGCGCTGGCAAAGCAACAATCCCAACGGGTATGCCGCATCAAAATAATGAAGAAGGGGGCGAAGTATGGCTAAGGGGATGATTCTTGCGGCGGGGCAGGGTACACGGGTGCGCCCGCTGACCAAATACCTGCCCAAGCCCATGGTGCCCATTCTGGGCAAGCCGGTAATGGAGTACCTGATCGAGCACATGGCCCGCCATGGCATTACCGAGATCATGGTCAACGTGGCCTACCACCACCTCAAGATTGAGCAGTACTTCGGTGATGGTCACCGTTGGGGGGTGCAGATCGGCTATTCCTACGAGGGTGCGCTTGAACATGGCGAAGTGGTCCCCAAGCCCCAGGGATCGGCCGGGGGCATGCGCCGCATCCAGGATTTCAGTGGTTTCTTTGACGAGACAACTCTGGTCCTGTGTGGTGACGCGCTGATTGACCTGGACATCGGGGCCGCCCTCTACGAGCACAAGACAAAAGGCGCCATTGCCAGCGTAGTGGCGCTGGACGTGCCCCTCAA
>JAYTRR010000239.1:0-3031 GCA_043746005.1 Burkholderiales bacterium | reverse complement strand
AGCCCGTCACCGATCTCCTTGCGTCCAATTTTCCACTCATTGCCAACGCGGTTGGCGTAGCTGGCAATGTCCTCTGGCAGGGTCGTTGGAACCACCAGCACGACCACCTGGGAACCACTGGACGCCTCGAACGAAGCGAGCCTGGTTTCCAGAGATTGCCGTTGATCAGCGTTGAGCGTGCCCGTTCCGTCAATGACGTGCCCGGTAAGAGGTGGAACGGGCAACACGCCCTGCGCACTGGCCACCGAAGTAGCCAGCATCCACAGCAGAGCACAAAGCCAGCGAAACAGCACGGGGTGCTTACTTCTTGTTGAAGTCGACGACTGGAGGTGCCGAAATGGCGGCCTCGTTCTGGACAGAAAAGGCCGGCTTGGGCTGATAACTGAAGATCATAGCCGTCAGGTTGGTGGGGAAACTGCGTGCCAGCACGTTGTATTCCTGCACGGTCTGGATGTAGCGATTGCGTGCGACAGTGATGCGGTTCTCAGTCCCTTCAAGTTGCACCCGCAAGTCGCTGAATCCCTTATTGGCCTTGAGATCGGGATAGCGTTCGCTGACCACCATCAGGCGGCTCAATGCACTGCTGAGTTCGCCCTGGGCCGCCTGGAACTTCTGGAACGCCTCGGGATTATTCAACGTCTCTGGTGTTACCTGAATGGATGTCGCCTTGGCCCGGGCTTCGATGACTTTCGTGAGGGTGTCCTGCTCGAAGGACGCTTCTCCTTTCACTGTGGCCACAATATTGGGCACGAGGTCCGCGCGCCGTTGGTACTGATTCAGCACCTCGCTCCACGCGGACTTGCTCTGTTCATCCAGCCGCTGAAAATCGTTGTAGCCACAGCCCGTGAGTGCCGCTGCAGCCAGCAAAGCCAATATCCATGTTTTCATTTTGATCCTCCACAAATTGAACAACGTGAGCATACATGGGGATGCGTCCTTCGCCAAACACGGCAAAATGATCCACTCCGCGACCCCTACAAAGAACCCATGCCCAAAGCACGCCAGCAAGTCGCTACCCTCAGTGGAACCCCGGATGAGGTGGAAGCCACCTTTTACGAAGCGCTGCAATCAGCGGATATTGAAAAACTCATGACCTGCTGGGCGGATGAGGACGATGTCGTTTGCATTCATCCGGGCGGTCCGCGGGTGGTGGGCTTCAGCGCGGTTCGCGCGGCTTTTGACGCTATGTTTTCCAATGGTGGAGCCATACTGGTACGGCCAGAGTCCATTCGCCGGATCGATTCTCTTGCCGCTGCCGTGCACAACCTGCTGGAACGGGTCGAGGTCATGACGCCAGAAGGCCCGGTTCAGGCCTATGTCCAGGCCACCAACGTGTACCACAAGACACCCCAGGGCTGGAGGATGGTCGTCCACCACGCAAGCCCTGGTGACCAGAGCGAGGTCCAAGAGGTCAACCAGACTACGCAGGTGCTGCATTGAGTCAAAAATGCCATTGGCCCCCGTGCAATCAGAGTGAGCAGCTATGAAATATGTAGCGCCTTTCTGGCTGCCCGGCGGCAATTTGCAGACGATCTGGCCTGCCCTCTACGCACGCCGGGTGTTTGGCCTACAACCGGTGTATCGCCGCGAGCGGTGGACCACCCCGGATGCAGATTTCATCGATGTCGACTGGCTGGTCGGCCCTCCGGGCGAGGTCCTGCTCGTACTGTTCCATGGTCTCGAAGGTTCGTCGGGGAGCCATTACGCCGAAGCTTTTGCCGATTTTTCCCGCGAACACAAAATGGCTTTTGTCGTGCCGCATTTTCGGGGTTGCAGTGGCGAGCTCAATCTGGGACCGCGCGCCTACCACTCCGGAGATTTTGAAGAGATTGGCTGGGTGCTGGAGCGTTTTCGGCAAATGCACACCGGCCCAATCGTCGCGGTTGGTGTGTCGTTGGGGGGAAACGCACTGCTGCGCTGGGCACAGGAAATGGGTGAGGACGCCGCCCGGGTCGTCTCGGCCGTGGCCGCCGTCAGCTCGCCGATTGATCTGGCTGCAGGCGGCCATGCCATTGGCCGCGGATTCAACCGGCAGGTTTACACCCGCATGTTTTTGAACACCATGAAGCCCAAGGCGCTGAGAAAGCTCGCCCAGCATCCAGGGCTGTTTGACCGCGATGCCCTGATGGCTGTCAAAGACCTCTACGCGTTTGACAACCTGTTTACGGCGCCTCTGCATGGCTTCAAGAACACGGAGGACTACTGGAAACGGGCATCCGCCCGGCCGCACCTGCATCGCATCCGGATTCCTGCGCTGGTGGTCAATGCCCTCAACGACCCCTTTGTGCCGGCGTGGAGCCTTCCGGCCCTGCATGAAGTTGGCAGGCATGTCACACTGTGGCAGCCAGCGCACGGAGGGCACGTCGGCTTTCCCCATGGTCGTCCGCCAGGCCATGTCCGCGCCATGCCCGAAGCGGTGGGCGGCTGGCTGATGCAGTTTGCCCGCCCAATACCGGCTATACAGGATTAGCACCATGGACGACATCGTCAAACAAGCCATGGCCAAATGGCCCAATGTGCCCGACTGCTATGGCTGGCTGGGGTTGGATGCGCGGGGCAACTGGTACATGCGGGACGACGGTGCGCAGGCGCTGGGCGCTTTTGCGAGCGGACGGCCTGGTGCCAAAGGTTCGTTGCTGCAGCACGAAAAACTCATTGATTTCATTCAGCGCAATTACGCGTGCGACGAGCGTGGGCAGTGGTTCTTCCAGAACGGCCCGCAGCGGGTCTATGTGGAACTGGAGGCCACACCCTGGGTATGGCGGGTGCAACCCGACTTTTCACTGCGAGCCCACTCCGGCCAAGCCGCGCTTTGCACGCGATGCCTGATGGACGAATTTGGATGGCTCTATCTGGAAACCCCATTGGGCTTGGGTCTTGTGCACACGCAGGATATGGTGCTGGCGGCCATGGCGGTAGATTCGGGGCAGTGGACGGTGGAAGAAATACAGCGCAGTGATTTATCTGCAATTTATCGATACGTCACCAGTCCGGCTTCCCTGCAAGCACAAGAAAAGCCGGCTTAAGTTGC
>JAYTRR010000238.1:0-3039 GCA_043746005.1 Burkholderiales bacterium | reverse complement strand
AGCGGCTCGTAGGGCAGGCCTGTTTCTTCCAGCATGATCGACACCTTCACGCCGTTGGGCGTGGGCAGCGAATACAGCTGCAGCCGCTCAGGATGCTGCGCAGGCCATTGGTGGGAATGGGGAAGGTAGAGAGATTGTTAATGCCCACATTCTGGCCGCAAAACCGGTGGCACGCTTCGCACCCCAGCTCGCATCTACCAAGGCTTGATCGCCACCTTCAATACCCCGTCCCGCTGGTGCGAGAACAAGTCGTACGCCGCCACAATGTCGTCCAGCTTGTAGTGGTGCGTCACCATCACACCCAGGTCCAGCCGCCCGGACTCCAGCACATTCATAAGGCGGCGCATGCGCTCCTTGCCGCCAGGGCACAGCGCGGTGTTGATGCGGTGGTCACCCAAGCCTGCGGCAAAAGCATCCAGCGGAATGGTCAGGTCGGTGGAGTACACGCCCAAGCTCGACAGCGTGCCACCAGGCTTGAGCACACGCAAGGCCGATTCAAACGTGCCCTGCGTGCCCAGCGCCTCAATGGCGGAGTCCGCACCGCGCCCACCTGTGAGCTTCATCACCTCGGCAACCACATCACAGTTGTTGAAATTCAGCGTGATATCGGCCCCCAACTTTTTGGCGATGCCCAAACGGTGGTCGTTGCCGTCCACGCCGATGATGGTGGAGGCACCCAGCAAACGCGCGCCAGCAGTAGCGCACAGGCCAATAGGCCCCTGCGCAAACACCACCACGGTGTCGCCGATCCGGATGTTGGCATTTTCCGCGCCCTTGAACCCGGTGGACATGATGTCGGGGCACATCAGCACCTGCTCATCGGTCAATCCGTCGGGAATGGGGGCCAGGTTGGCCTGTGCATCGGGCACCAGCACGTACTGCGCCTGGGTGCCGTCAATCAGGTTGCCAAAGCGCCAGCCGGCTGTGGCCTTGTAGCCATGGCAGCCGCACAGGCCCTGGCCGATCAGGTAGCTACCGTCCTGCGACGGCACACCGTCCTGGGCGGCATAGGAGTTGAAGTTGGGACAAATGGCCCCGGCGATCACGCGCTGGCCTTCGGTGTAGCCCTGCACGGCACTGCCCAGTTTTTCAATCACGCCCACCGGCTCGTGGCCCACGGTCAGGCCCTTGGCCACCGGGTACTCGCCTTTGAGGATGTGCACATCGGTGCCGCAAATGGTGGTGGTGGTGATGCGCACCAACGCGTCGTTGGGCCCCACATCAGGTATCGGCTTGTCGGCCAGCTCAATGCGACCCGGGGAAATAAATACGGCGGCTTTCATCATGGCGGTCATCTGCAACTCCCTTAAAGAAACTGGTTGTGATTCAACTGCGTCAATTAGGCTCGTTTGCCAGCCTTTCGTCTCTGCTGGATGGGCCTCGCTTGACAATTATCAAATGCCTGGAACGCGCGGAGCTGGTCCAGCATCTTGTACTCTAGGCATATGCACCCAAGTGGTACTGATTGTTTGACCTACTTCGTAAAGCCTTAACGTGTCTGACTCCATCATCATCCAGCACCCCTCCAAAACAGCGCAACAGCTCCTGGTTTTGCACCATGGCGTAGGCGCCAACGCACAAGATATGGTCCCGTTGGGGCAGCACTTGGCGGCGCAGTTCCCTAACGCCTTCATCGTCAGCGTGCATGCTCCCTATGCGTACGACCTCAGCAATGGAGGTGCGGGCGCTCAATGGTTTTCGGTCCAAGGCATTACCGAAGAAAACCGCACCGCGCGGGTGGCCGAGGTAATGCCCGCCTTCATTCACAACCTGCGCTATTGGCAGCAACACAGCGGCGTGGAGTCGACCGCAACCGCCATCGTGGGGTTTTCGCAAGGCGCCATCATGGCGCTGGAGGCGGCGCAGGCTGAGGCGGGACTGGCTGGGCGTGTTGTCGCGCTATCGGGGCGCTATGCCCAGCTGCCCACCCACGCGCCCGAGAAGACCACACTGCACTTCATCCATGGCAAATCAGACTCCGTTATTCACTACGGCCACTGTGTGTCTGCAGCAGAACGCCTGGTGGGACTGGGGGGCGACATCACCGCCGACGTTATTCCTTTCCTGGCCCATGAAATCAATGCGGAGGTGATGGACATGGTGGTGGAGCGCTTTACCGGCCACATCCCAAAGCACCAATGGGAAGAAGTGCAAAAGGCTGCGGCCCAGTAGCCAGGCCAGACAAACGCTGGTGCGCCGCATCGTCCATGTCGGCTGGCAGCTGGCGCTTGGCTTGCAGGTAGTGGTGGCTGAACACATCCAGGTACGCCTCCAGCGTTTGCGCCGCATGGGTTTCACCGGCCAGGTCCAAGCACAGCGCCGCGACTTCAGACGTGCAAAAGTGGTCATCGCGCCGGGAGCGGCGCAGCTGGTAGCGTGACAGCTGATCGGGGTGCAGGCTGAGCACGGGCAGATGGTTCAGATAAGGGCTTTTGCGAAACATCTTGCGCGCCTCGGGCCAAGTGGCGTCCAGCAAAATAAACAAGGGGCGCTTGGCCAAGTGGCCGTCTGTGGCGTTGTTGTTTTCAGCAGCTTGCACGGCCATGACCACCCGCTCTGCCGCCACAAACTCTCCCGGGAAAACTACATAAGGTTGCCACTGCGGATCGGCCAGAAGGGCCAGCAGCGCCGGGTCTACCTCCGTGCGCGCCCAGCCGAAGGCAAACGTGTCGGCCACCACATCGGCAATCAGCCAGCCCGTGTTGCTGGGCTTGAGCGGCTCAATGTCGGCCATGATCAGGCACACCCCGGCGCGCGTGAGCACAGATGAGCGCAAGTCACACAGGCAGTGGCTGGGCGCAAGCCGGCAGCCCGCACAACGCTCCACCTTTGAGCCACCACGGGCGAGAAAGGGTTTGGCGCTGCGCGCCAAACGGGCGGTGCGCAAGCGCGAAACCGCGTGGGCGGTCATTGGGAATTGCCCTGCGCTTTGGCGATTAGCGCGGCCAGACCCGCTGCGGTCTGGGCCGTGCTGCCACCTTGCTCATCAGGAGAACTTGATGCAACTGGCGCGCGACGGGAGCGGACTTTGGCTATTTC
>JAYTRR010000237.1:0-9467 GCA_043746005.1 Burkholderiales bacterium | reverse complement strand
TTGAGTGCGTGGGCACCTGCTGCCAATGCCGAAAACGCCTCAGTAGGTGTTGCTACACCAGGTGCACAGAGCATGTCCAGCTCCACCGCACGTTTGATCACGGTCGTATCGCAATTGGGAGAAACAACCAGACGGCCACCGCCCGCATGCACAGCCTCTACGTCTGCAATGGTCAATACCGTACCTCCGCCGACCAATACCTCTGGCGGCAATGATCGCGCCAATAGGTCAATGCACTGCAGGGCGCCATGCCGATTCAGCGGTACCTCCAGCGTTCGAAACCCACTGTCCACCAAAGCCTGCCCTATGGCGAGCGCTTGCGCTGAATCGAGGCCACGCAGGATGGCAATCAACGGTGTTTTACGCGTTTCCGCCAACAATTGTTGTGCAGTCTTCATGCGCTCCTCCAGGTGGATTGGAAATGGGCCATTGCAGCAATGAACGACGCCTTTGCGTCGAGCACCAGCATGCGCAACGCCAGTTGAAATGCGGCCGCCTGGTAATGTGCTGCTAGTTCAGGCGAGCCCAGCAACTGAAAGCCCGCCATGATTGGGGCCTGATTGACCGCACCAGTAACCCGCAATACGTCAGACAACTCGCTGCCAATAAGCAGGCCGCTGAGGTATGCATGGACGCTGGTTGAAGGCATATCACCGCAAACCACCCGCGCGCGACAACCAAACAACTGGTGACTCAAAGAGCCATGGCTTGCCGCCGCCACTCCCTCGCAAAAAGCAGATGAATTCCAGACTTGCACGGTGGATCCGGCCGCAGCGGCTAGTGTTCCGTGCTGGGTCAGCAAACCAAACAGCTCTCCGGTTAAGTAGGTGCGCAATTGCACAATGCGACCTTGGCTCAACTCGACCCATTTGCTGTGGGTTCCCGGCAATACGACCCATCCGCTGTGGTGTCCCATGGCCACGGCGCCCAATAGCTGCGTTTCCTCACCCCGCATCACATCGGGTTGTCCCAACGGGTTGCGCACGCAGTATCCGGGAACAATGACGCATGGCACGCCAGCGGGCGAATTTCTTGCATTGACAAGGTTCTGTGGCAAGTCATTGAGCGCAACGGTGTCGGTGACATAGGGCACCTCTTGCCAGCCAAACGCGCTACCCACCATGCCCGACATCACGACGAGGTCTGGTGATATCTGCATTTTCTGCAGCAGATCCCTTAGTGCGTCGGAGAATCGGTCCTTGCATGCCAATGCACCGTCGGAGTCGGAATGTTCCTGCGTGCATTCGCCGTCTGCATTCAGCACATAGGCGCGTCTATGGGTGGTACCCCAGTCAACGCCCACGACCACCGGCTTTTTCACCGCCCCCATCGCAACACCATTGGATCCAGCCGCTTGGCGGTCTCAATCAACCCGGCACGGGTGGCGGGGTGCATGAGAGGCCATGGATGACGTGGAGCCTCACAGGCAATCACGCCGCCTTCTTTCATGAGGGACTTGGCGGCAAGCAAGCCACATTGCCGATTCTCATAATTGATCAGCGGCAACCACCGCTGGTAGGCGGTAGCCGCCTCTTCGCGCTTGCCCGCTGCATAGGCCTCAACAATTTGACGGATGCCATCGGGGAAAGCGCCACCCGTCATGGCGCCCGTAGCGCCGGCGTCCAGGTCTGGCATGAGGGTGATGGCCTCTTCGCCATCCCATGGACCTTCTACCGCGTCTCCACCTAACCGGATGAGTTCGCGCAGTTTGGATGCAGCACCGGCAGTCTCGATCTTGAAGTAAGACACCTGCTCAATTTCGTGGGCCATACGCGCCAGAAAAGCGGCCGACAAAACGGTGCCGCTAGCGGGCGCATCCTGAATCATGATGGGTATGTCTATCGCCTGCGACACCCCAGCATAGAAGGCGTATATCTGCTCTTCAGGCACCCGGAACGTGGCGCCGTGATACGGCGGCATGACCATCACCATGGCCGCACCCAGGTCCTGCGCCCGGCGGCTGCGCTCGGCACAAAACTGGGTACTGAAATGGGTCGTGGTAACGATGACGGGCACGCGACCAGCCACATGCGCAAGAATGGTTTTTGTCAGAACTTCACGCTCGCCGTCGGACAGCACAAACTGCTCTGAGAAGTTGGCCAGAATACAAAGGCCGTTGGAGCCAGCGTCGATCATGAAATCCACGCAGCGTTTCTGGCTGTCCAGATCCAGTGCACCGGTTTCGGTGAAGGGAGTGGGAACTACGGGGAAAACGCCCTTGAAGCGTGCGGTGCGGTTTGAATGCATGGTGTTACTCATCAAAAGTCAGCTTAAACGCCGACGTAAGCCGTCTTGACCGTTGTAAAGAACTCCTGCGCATAACGCCCCTGCTCGCGCGAGCCATAGCTGGAGCCTTTGCGCCCGCCAAACGGTACGTGGTAGTCCACCCCCGCTGTCGGCAGGTTCACCATCACCATACCCACCTGGCTATGGCGCTTGAAGTGCGTGGCGTATTTCAGGCTGCTGGTAGCAATGCCGGCTGACAAGCCAAACGGCGTGTTGTTGGCTTCAAACAAAGCCTCTTCGTAGTCCTTCACGCGGATGATGCTGGCGACCGGGCCAAACACTTCTTCGCGGTTGATGCGCATGGCCGCCGTGGTGTCGGTGAGCAAGGCTGGGGTCATATAAAAACCGTCAGCAGACAGCTTTAGTCGCTCCCCGCCCGCAACCAATACGCCTCCCTCGGCCTGGCCGATGTCCACATAGTTCAAGTCTTGCTCCAGTTGCGGTTGCGACGACACCGGGCCAATGTCGATGCCTGCCTGCAACGCGTCACCCACCTTGAGGGTGGCCATGCGGATTTTCATGGCTTCAACGAACCGGGGGTAGATGCCGTCAGTCACGATCAGCCGGCTCGATGCGGTGCAGCGCTGTCCTGTTGAGAAAAAGGCGCTTTGAACGCTCAGCTCTGCAGCCTGGGCCAGGTCGGCATCATCCAGAATGACCTGGGGGTTTTTGCCACCCATTTCGAGTTGCACCTTTTTGAGGCTGGCGGCGCACTGCAGGGCAATGCGGCCACCCACACTTTGGGAGCCAGTGAAGCTGATGGCGTCGACGCCGGGGTAGTTGACCAGCGGGTCACCAATGACACTGCCACGGCCCATGACCAGATTAAAGACCCCCGCAGGTATGCCACTCCGGCTGATGATTTCGGCAATAGCCCAAGCACAGCCGGGCACCAGATCGGCAGGTTTGAAGACAACGCAGTTGCCATAGGCCAGGGCCGGGGCGATTTTCCAGGCGGGAATAGCGATAGGAAAGTTCCACGGGGTGATGATGCCAATCACGCCCACGGGTTCACGGGTCACTTCCACGCTAATACCGGGCCGCACCGAGGGGACGACTTCGCCGGTCAGACGCAGGCATTCGCCAGCAAAGAATTTGAAGATGTTGCCTGCGCGGGTGGCCTCGCCAATGCCTTCGGGTTTGGTTTTACCTTCTTCACGGGCCAGCAGGGTGCCGAGTTCTTCACGCCGGGCGAGGATTTCTGTGCCAATTTTATCCAGGGCATCGGCACGTGCCTGAATGCCCGACACTGACCAGGCGGGAAAGGCTGCGCGGGCGGCGTGCACGGCGGCATCAAGCTGTTCGGTGCTGGCCTGAGTGTAGTCGCCGATCACATCACCCAGGTTGGAGGGGTTGATGTTAGGGGTGTAGCTGCTACCTGCGAGCCATTGGCCGGCGATGAGGTTGTCGTGTTTTTGTATCATTTTTGATATTGAAAAAGTGTTGAACCGGCTGCCCTAGCGCGCTATGAAGCAGGCGGCAAAAAGGGTTAGCCGGCAAAAGCGAAAGCAGCTAGCCCAGGGCTGTCTACCTCCACGCAAAACAGGGCACCTGCCAGAGGCTCGAATGCCAGCTGCTCCGCACTCAAGCCCGAACACGCACTACTGATAAACAGAGTTTGGAGATCCGGCCCGCCAAAAGCGCAATTGGTGATGTGGCGGGTTGGCAAGCTGACCCGAGCCAGTTCGACCGCAGTAACGGGGTCATGGCAAGTCACGCACGCAGCACCCCAATGCGCTAGCCACAAGCGGCCCGCTGCATCAGTGGTCATACCGTCCGGAAAACCATCGCCGGGTGCGAGTTCCAGCCAGACCCGCCGGTTGCTGATAGCTCCAATGGAAGGGTCAAAATCGAACGCATGAACCTGTGCACGCACCGTATCGTTGAAATACAGCGTACGACCATCCAGTGACCAAGTGGGCCCATTGGTTACGGCATAGCCATCTGCCATACGCGCGCACTGACCGTCTGCCGAATAGCGATACAGCGCACCGGTCGGCGCCTTGCAATCAAAGTCCATGGTGCCACCCCAAAACCGGCCCTGCGCGTCGCACTTTCCGTCGTTGAAACGGTTGCCTGCACGCTCGGGCTCCGGCTGGTGCAAGCGCTGCAGGGTGCCCGTTTCCGTGTTGAAAAAGGTAAACCCGTGGCGCAGAGCGACTAATAAATCTGGCGCGTCTGCACGCTCTGCAACAGCCGATATATTTTCTTCAAAAGCCCAGCTGTCCCGCGTTTGCGTTGCGGGATGGTAGCAGTGCAACTGGCAACCCAGAATATCCACCCAGTAGAGCGCCTGGTGCCGCTCGGACCACACTGTGCCCTCGCCCAGCATAGCCCCCGCGGCCCAAACGCAGCGTGGCGCATCGAATATGTGGGGTGCGATTGTCAATGCGATTCGCGTGGCACTGCTGCACCACTACCGCCCACCAGAAAGTCCAGATCGGCACCCAGATGCGCCTGCTGCACGGTTTCGACATACAGTTTCTGGTATCCCCGATTCGGATGAACCGGTGGCTTCCAGCTCTTGCGCCGGATAGCCAACTCTTCGTCAGACACCTCCAGGTGCAGCCTGCGGCCTGCCACATCCAGCTCGATCATGTCGCCGTTTTGTACCAGTGCCAGCGGGCCACCAGCAGCGGATTCGGGGCTGGTGTGCAACACCACGGTGCCGTAGGCCGTGCCGCTCATGCGGCCATCGCTGATGCGCAGCATGTCGGTAATGCCTTTCTTCAACACTTTGGGTGGCAACGGCATATTGCCCACCTCGGCCATGCCGGGGTAGCCGCGCGGGCCGCAGTTTTTGAGCACCATGACGCAGTTTTCATCAATATCGAGTTCGTCGGTATCGATGCGGGCATGTAAATCTTCAATATTTTCGAACACCACGGCTCGACCGCGGTGTTGCAGCAGGTGTGCAGACGCGGCCGATGGTTTGATAACGGCGCCATCCGGTGCCAGGTTGCCGCGCACCACGGCAATGCCGGCATCCTTCATGAAAGGTTCACTCGGTGTTTTGATGACGTCGCGGTTGTAGCAAGGGGCCTGAGCAATGTTGTCGCCCAGTGTCTTGCCGTTGGCGGTCATGCTGTCCAGGTGCAACAGGGGTTGAATTTCGCGCAGTACGGCGGGCAGGCCACCGGCGTAGTAGAAATCTTCCATCAAATATTTTCCCGATGGCTGCAGGTTCAGCAGACAAGGAACTTCTGCACCCAGACGATCCCAATCGTCCAGGTCCAGCTTCACGCCCATGCGCCCGGCTATCGCAATCAGGTGGATCACGGCGTTGGTGGAGCCGCCAATGGCGGCGTTGGTGCGAATCGCATTCTCAAACGCTTCGCGGGTCAGGATGTGCGACATGCGCATATCTTCCTTGACCATCTCCACAATGCGCCGACCGGTCAGTTGTGCCAGGCGATTGCGCCGCGTGTCGGCTGCCGGAATGGCCGCATTCTCGGGTAGCGACATACCCAATGCCTCGACCATGCTGGCCATGGTGCTGGCCGTGCCCATGGTCATGCAGCTGCCCTTGGAGCGGTGCATGCAGGACTCGGCCTCGGTAAATTCATCCATGGTCATCTCACCGGCGCGCACCATCTCGGACATTTGCCACACGCCAGTGCCAGAACCGATGTCCTTGCCGCGAAACTTGCCGTTGAGCATGGGTCCGCCCGACAAACCGATGGTGGGCAGATCGCAACTGGCGGCACCCATCATCAATGCCGGAGTGGTCTTGTCGCAACCCATGAGCAGCACCACGCCGTCGATCGGATTGCCGCGAATGGACTCTTCCACATCCATGCTGGCCAAATTACGAAACAGCATGGCCGTGGGGCGCAATAGGGTTTCGCCCAGCGACATCACGGGAAATTCAAGCGGAAAGCCACCAGCTTCATACACGCCGCGTTTGACAAACTCGGCCAGTTCGCGGAAGTGTCCGTTGCACGGCGTGAGCTCGCTCCAGGTGTTGCAAATGCCGATGACGGGGCGCCCATCCAGCTCGTCGTGTGGATAGCCCTGATTTTTGATCCAGCTGCGGTGAATAAAGCCATCGCGGTCGGTCTTGCCAAACCAGCCTTGGCTGCGTCGGAAAGGGTGTTTTTTGGAGTCCATGCTGTGTCGTCCTTGGTGGCGTTTTGTTGGATTACGTCGGTTTTCGGGGCCAATTGGCCCTTGACAAAACGCATCGTATCAAGGCACATTGATAAAGGAAAATCATAAAATTTACCTGCGACATATACAAATTGCAATACATACAGGAACCCGAAATGGCACCAACTTCTCCCCCATCCAGCAAAGAACCAACCTTGGCAGTTTTCCCCAGTTTGCGCGGCAAACGGGTCTTCATCACGGGCGGAGGTACTGGCATTGGTGCCGCCATGGTCGAGGCGTTTGCAGCACAAGGCGCCCAGGTCGCGTTTGTTGATGTGGCAGAGGACGACAGCAATGCCCTGGTGCAAAAGATTGCTGCCGCAGACCACATGAAACCGTGGTGGCGCACATGCGATGTGCGTGACTTGAGCGCCCTGCAAAGCACCATCGCGCAAGCCATTGCAGAACTGGGTGATTTCTCCACCCTGGTCAACAACGTGGCGCGCGATGACCGGCACACCCTGGAATCCGTTACCCCCGAGTACTGGGATGAGCGCATGGCCGTGAACCAGCGTCCGGCCTTCTTTGCCATTCAATCCATCGTGCCAGGCATGAAGCGCTTGGGCGGCGGATCCATCATCAACCTGGGCTCCACGGGTTGGCAAACCAAGGGCAGCGCCTACCCCTGCTACGCCATCGCCAAATCGTCGGTCAACGGCCTGACCCGCGGGATGGCGGGCAGCCTGGGAGCAGACCGCATTCGGGTGAACACCGTGTCACCGGGCTGGGTCATGACCGAGCGCCAGATCAAGCTCTGGCTCAATGATGAAGGCGAGGCAGAAATCAAACGCAACCAGTGCCTGCCTGACAAACTGAAGCCATCCGACATTGCACGCATGGTGCTTTTTTTGGCTTCAGATGACGGTGCCATGTGTACGGCGCAAGAATTCAAAGTGGACGCAGGCTGGAACTAATCCTCATCCAGAGCTTTCAGGCTGGCGCCGTAGACGGACAACGCTGCGGCCTTGATGGCCCGCAGCATGACTTTACCCCCGGGTGACAGCAGCCGGTCACGCCGGGTGATGATGCCAAACGAATCCATCTGACACGGCAGTGCAATGGGCAAAATCGCCATGATGCCGTGCTCAGCGTAATAGCGGGCTACATCGGTTGCCAGCACGCTGATCATGTCGCTTTGCTGCAACATTTTGGTAGTGAACAGCAAGGCGGCCGTCTCAATCACGTTGACCGGGGCCTGCAAGCCTACTTCCTGAAACATCAGGTCAAAGCGATGGCGCAAAACGCTGCCGGCCGGTGGCACGATCCAACCCGAATCCACCACATCCCGCAAGCCCAGACGCGCTTTTTTCAACAGCGGATGACCGGGCCGGGTCACCGCACAAACAGGTTCTTCGGTGATCACTTCGTAACGCAAATCAGTCTTGTCGTGCTGGGCAAACAGGCGGGCGACGAGGATGTCGAGCTTGTTCTGGCTCAGGCGCTCCATCAACACATCACTGGTTTCAATTTGAACCGACACATGCAAATTGGGGTGATCACCCTTCACCAGCGCCACGGCATCGGGCAGCAGCATCAGGCCCGGTGCGGTGATGGCGCCCACGCTCACCTGCCCCAATTGGCCGACCTTGGCCGCCTGCAACTCATCGTGTGCCTGGTTCAGTGAAGCCAGCGCCACCCGCGCATGGCGAATCATGGTTTCACCGTACCAGGTGGGCCGCATACCGCGCGGCAGACGGTCGAACAATTGCACCTCGAGGACATCTTCCAGATCCTTGAGCAACTTGGACGCGGCAGGCTGCGTCATGTTGAGCACCTGCGCTGCACGGTGGATATTGCCCTCTTCGGCCAGGGAAACCAACAGCAAGAGCTGCCGCGTCTTAAGGCGGGCACGGATGAACCAGTGGGTGTAATTTGTCATATTTTTTCCAAAATCAGTCAAAACCAAGGGTTTTCCTTTATCTCCATTTACGTATACCAGATTGCTAAATATCTATTAGAAAATTATCAGTCCACTCCGTATCATGGGACATCTTTTGCCAATTGGCGAAGACCGTTGACAACAATCAAACATCCATCAGGAGACAGCAGTGAAGACACGTAGAACAACTCTCAAAGCAGTGGCCGCTGGCCTGGCACTTGGTTTCGCACTGGTCGCCCCGCAAGCCTATGCACAGGACAAAGGACTGGTTGGAGTGGCCATGCCCACCAAAACGTCATCGCGCTGGATTGCTGACGGAAACAGCATGGTGAAAGCCCTGGCGGACAAAGGCTACAAGGCCGATCTCCAGTATGCGGATGACGATATTCCCAACCAGTTGGCCCAGATCGAGAACATGATCACCAAGGGTGCCAAGGTGCTGGTGATTGCCGCGATTGACGGCACTACGCTGTCAAACGCACTGCAAAAAGCCGCTGAAAAGGGCATCAAAGTTGTGGCCTATGACCGCCTGATTGTGGGCAGCAAGAATGTGGACTATTACGCGACTTTTGACAACTTCCAGGTCGGCGTCCTGCAGGCCCAGGCCATTGAAAAAGCCTTGGGACTGAAAGAAGGCAAGGGCCCGTTCAACGTCGAATTGTTCGGCGGTTCAGCGGATGACAACAACGCATTCTTCTTCTACGACGGCGCCATGTCGGTACTGCAACCCTACATCGACAAGGGCAAGCTGGTGGTGCAGAGCAAGCAGCTGGGTATGAACAAGGTTTCCACCCTGCGTTGGGATGGCGCCGTGGCCCAGGCCCGCATGGACAACCTCTTGAGCGCCTACTACGGCAAAGCCCGTGTGGACGCGGTGTTGTCCCCGTATGACGGCCTGAGCATCGGCATTTTGTCGTCACTCAAAGGTGTGGGTTATGGCACCGCTGCCCTGCCTTTCCCCCATGTGACTGGTCAGGATGCCGAAGTGCCGTCCGTCAAATCCATGATCCGCAAGGAACAGGGCTCAACCATCTTCAAAGACACCCGCGAGCTGGCCAAGGTAACGGCCGGCATGGTCGATGCAATGATGAGTGGCAAGACCGTGGAAATCAACGACACCAAGACCTACAACAACAAGGTCAAGGTCGTTCCT
>JAYTRR010000236.1:0-3065 GCA_043746005.1 Burkholderiales bacterium | reverse complement strand
GCCTCCACGCCCGGCACGTCCAGCACCGGCCATCCCAGCAGCCGCACGACCTCGTGGATCGGAGGGATCTGGGCGCGCAAGTCATCGGGCATCGGGGAGCGTTGGGCCTTGTATTTGTCATAGATGGCGTCCCGGAACGTCGGGCCGCGCGCATCGAAGACGCAGGCCGCATAGTCGGCCCGGACTTCCTTGCGCAGGCTTTGCATCATGTTGATCATGCCGCGAATGGCCCCGGTCGGGCTGCTCGCGGGGTCGCCGGGCACCGCGCGCAGGTCGGGCATGGCATGGAAGGCGCGATAGAGGTAGCTGGAGCCATCCACCAGCAGCAGTGTTTTCTTGTCGGTCATGGCTGCATTTTGCCTGCCTCCTGCGCCCGACCGGGCACATCTACAATCCACGACAACATTCTGACTTTCAGGCGCGTTGATTCATGGCGGTTTACACAGAGGTCTCCTTCGATGAGGCCAACAGTTTCTTGCAAAGCCTCCATCTGGGAACCCTCCAATC
Organism: Burkholderiales bacterium; assembly: GCA_043746005.1. Lineage (GTDB taxonomy): Bacteria > Pseudomonadota > Gammaproteobacteria > Burkholderiales > Burkholderiaceae_C > Allorhodoferax. The sequence continues at coordinate 2,558 of JAYTRR010000236.1, read as the reverse complement.
CATGGCAGGGTGCTCCGGAGGCATCGAAAACACCAATTACTTCGTCACCACCGACCAGGCGCCGTATGTGCTGACCCTGTTTGAGCGCCTGACGGCCGAGCAGTTGCCGTTTTACCTGCGACTGATGAAGCACCTGGCCCACCACGGCATTCCCGTGCCCGACCCGGCCGCCAACCGGGATGGCGATGTGCTCCACACATTGAAAGGCAAGCCGACGGCCGTGGTGAACCGCCTCAAAGGCAAGAGTGAGCTGGCTCCCACGGCAGTGCACTGCGCGCTGGTAGGCGAAATGCTGGCCCGCATGCACCTGGCCGGGCTGGAATTCACCATGCACCAGCCCAATTTACGCGGGCTTTCCTGGTGGAACGAAACCGTGCCGGTGATACTGCCTTATCTGCAACCCGACCAGGCAGCCCTGCTGCAAAGCGAGCTGGCCTTCCAGAACCACGTCGCAACACTGTCTGTGTGCACGGCTTTGCCATGCGGCCCCATCCACGGCGATTTGTTCCGCGACAACGTGATGTTTGAGGCCCCCAGCGAGGACCAAGGCAGCCCGGCCCTGACCGGCTTCTTCGATTTCTATTTTGCGGGTGTGGACACCTGGCTGTTTGACATTGCGGTGTGCCTCAATGACTGGTGCATCGACCTGGCAACCGGCGCCATGGATGCCGAGCGTACCCAGGCATTCCTCGCCGCCTATGAAGCGGTCCGCCCGCTGCGGGTGCAAGAGCGCACGCTGTTGCCCGCCATGGCGCGCGCGGGCGCGTTGCGGTTCTGGATTTCGCGGTTGTGGGATTTCTACCTGCCACGGGAAGCCTCCATGCTCCAGGCCCATGACCCTGGCCACTTTGAGCGGGTACTGCGCCAGCGTATCCTGTTCCCTTTGACACTTAACACCACCGACACCACCGCATGAAACTGAACATCGTCCCAGCCAGCAGGGGCATCCAATGGGTCAAGCTGGGGATGAAAACCTTTTTTCGACAGCCCCTTGCGTTGGCGGGCCTGTTTTTTTTGTTCCTGGCGGTGATGTCGATTCTCAGCATGGTGCCCTTGCTGGGCAACGTGCTGGCGTTGGTGCTGTTGCCGGGCGCCACGCTAGGCCTGATGGCCGCCACTGCGGAGGCCAGCAAAGGCAATTTCCCCATGCCATCCATACTGATCAGCGCCTTTCGCGCAGGGCGCCAGCAATTGCGTGCCATGCTGACGCTGGGCGGACTGTATGCACTGGGTTTTCTACTGGTGCTCGGATGCTCGGCTTTGATAGATGGCGGCAAATTCGCAAAGCTCTACCTGGTTGGCGGAAACATGACCGCCGAATTGCTGCAGGAAGGCGACTTTCAGACGGCCATGCTGGTCGCCATGGGCTTGTATGTGCCACTGTCCCTGATGTTCTGGCATGCACCGGCGTTGGTGCATTGGCATGGGTTGCCCCCGGTTAAAAGCCTGTTTTTCAGCATGGTGGCCTGCTTGCGCAATTTCTGGGCATTCACGCTGTACAGCATGGCGTGGATGGGGGTATTTTTGTTGATGGGCCTTGTCATCTCCATCATTGCCGCCCTGACGGGCAGTGCCGAGATGATGGGTGCAGCCCTGTACCCGGCTGCCATGCTGATGGCGGCCATGTTTTTTACCTCTATCTACTTCACGTTTGTCGACAATTTCGACACCACCCCAGGAGAAACGCCATGACCCAGCACCTTTTGCAAGGCCGATCTGAAAAAGAACTGTTGTGGTTTCAGCGTCGCAGTTTCTTGCAAGCGGCTGCGGCATGGACGGCCGCGGGCAGTCTGGGGGGCACCCAAGCACAGTCCCGTGGCAACGTTGTGGAGCTGATGGGCGACGCCACGGTCAACGGCCAGCGTCTGACTCCGCGGCAGTCGGTACAAACGGGTGACCAGATTGCCACCGGGCCCGGCTCCAGCCTGATCTTTGTGATTGGCAGTTCCGCATTTCATGTGCGCCAGAACTCCATGATGACCGTGGAGCGCGGTGCCACCCTGAACGCCGTCAGTCTGCTGCGCCTGCTGACTGGTGCCGTCGTCAGCGTCTGGGGCAAAGGCACTAGCCGGCAAATCATCACACCCACCCTGACCGCCGGCATTCGCGGCACTGGCGTGTACACCGAGATATTTGCCGACCAGGGCGGTCGCAGCTATTTCTGCAACTGCTATGGCACGGTCGACATCGCATCTGGCTCGGACAGCACGGTGAGCCGCTCCGACTACCACCAGGCATTTTGGGGGGAGGTCAACCCAAAAGAGGGCCGCTCACTCACATCTGCCAAGGCCATCAACCACACCGACGAGGAGTTGGAATTTTTGGCCCGCCTGACCAATCAGCGCACCGCGTGGCAGATTGCAGGCAAAAAAGGCGTGAAAGACGGCAAAGGTTATATGGACGAAAAGGCCGGGCAGATGCACCCGGCCGACATGCTCAAGTAGCCAGAGCACGGGCCCTGATTAGCCCAGCTTGATACCCATCGGATCGGCAGTGAGGTAACCCACTGCCGCACCAAAGCGGTCTTTGTAGTTGGCGCGCACCAGCGGGTCCAGCGT
>JAYTRR010000235.1:0-9525 GCA_043746005.1 Burkholderiales bacterium | reverse complement strand
GGGTTGCCGGACTCATTGAACAGATTTCAAGCTCGGCTTCCCGTGAGGCGGGCCTCGCCAACGTGGTTGCAGAGAACATTCAGCACATCTTTGCCGTGACGGAGCAAACCGGAGAAGGTACCCGTGCGACTTCGAATCAGGTGCGCGAACTGTCCCGTATGGCCGAAGAGTTGCGTCAATCTGTTTCGCGTTTCAAGATTGTTTAACGGCAAGCGCGTAGTAATTTCGTCTGAAATGTGATCCCCAGGAGCCCTGAACCCATGTCATCGAATTCTGCAGCGCCTGGCGCCAATGAACTGGCGGTTAGTGATCTCGGCCCATTGGCGTGGGTGCTTGATGAGCTTCGTAAATCTTTGGACGGAGCGACCAAAGCTTTGCGGCGTTTTGTGCGCGATGCAGAGCTGGCCAGAGGCTCGGACCTCACTGAACTGGATGCGAGTCATCTGCGGATAGCCCGGCAGCAACTCCATCAGGCGGTCGGTGCACTTGAAATGGTCGGCCTTGAGGCCCCTGCCAAGGTGCTTCGCGCGATGGAAGCGCTGGCGCAGAAGTTTGTACAACGACCTGAGTTGTGCAGCGATGATGCTGCCAACAAGGTTGAGCGGGCCAGCTTCGCCTTGACTGAGTATCTTGAAGGTGTACTCAAGGGAAAGGCCGCTTCCTCGGTCGCGTTGTTCCCGCAATACCGGGCTGTACTTGAATTGGCTGGAGGTGAGTCCGCACATCCTGCGGACCTTTGGCCGGTGGGATGGCGTTGGCTCGACGTGGGTCTTCAGCTCGAAGCAGCTCCTCTAGAATATTCCTCCGCGTTGAGGGCACAACTGGACCATGCGGTCCTTACAGTCATGAAGGCGGGGGATGCCAGGTCTGCTCAGCGAATGGTGGGCCTATGCAAAGGCCTTGCCGCGGCCCAATCCGCGTTGGAGTCTCGTACTTTCTGGATAATCTGCATCGCTTATTTTGAGGCGGTGGCGTTGCGGCTATGTCCTGACGACGTGTATTCCAAGCGTGCGGCTTCGCGCATTCTTCGACAGTACGCCACGCTGGCGCAAGGTGATACCAACATCTCGGAGCGCCTCGCTCGCGATCTGGTCTTCTTTTGCTCCCTGGCGGTCCCAGCGGCTGGACAGCACACCCCCGCATTGAACGCGGTCCGCACTGCCTACGGGTTGGTTCGGAACAAGCCCGTGGACTACGAAACAGAGCAGTTCGGGCGATTTGATCCGGCTTTGATGGTGTTGGCCCGCAAGCGCATCGCCGCGGCGGCGGAAACATGGTCCGCTTTGGCGGGGGGCGATACCAATCGACTAAAAGTGGTGGGAGATCAGTTTGCAGCCGTGTCTGACGCGGTGGTCAAACTGCACTCTGAAAGCGCTGAATTGGCCCGGGCACTTTCGCGAGCCATCGACGTAACGGTTCGTTCCGCTGCTGCCCCTGCGCCTGCCGTGGCAATGGAAGTGGCCACGGCCGTGCTGTACCTTGAAGCAGCCTACGAAGACCTGGATCCGACGGAGTCTCGGATGGCTGAGCGTGGAGCACGGTTGGCATCGCGTCTTGATCATGTCATCACAGGGGGGCAGCCCGAGCCGCTCGAAGCCTGGATGGAAGAGTTATACCGCCGCGTCAGTGACCGGCAGACGATGGGCAGCGTGGTTGACGAACTGCGCACGACATTGGCTGAGGTGGAAAAATCTCTTGACCAGTTTTTCCGAAATCCGCAGGACAAAGCTCCCTTGCACGAGGTGCCCAGCCAACTGGCGCAAATGCGTGGGGTGTTTTCGGTTCTGGGGCTGGATCAACCGTCCCTGGCGGCACTGCGCATGCGCGCCAGCGTCGAACAGTTTCTGGTTGACGACATAGACGAAGCGGCTGCGCGTATCGGGATTTTCGAGAAGCTCGGCAATAGTTTGGGCGCGATGGGCTTTCTCATCGACATGCTGAGCTACCAGCGGGCACTCGCCAAGAAGTTGTTTGTCTACGATGAAGAGTTGGGTGAGTTCAAACCCTTGATGGGTCGCGAACGGGTGTCTGTAGAGGAGCCATTGAGCGAGGTTGTTGCCCCGCTGGGCGTACCAACGCCCTTTGTTGATCAGGTTTCAGAACCTGTTTTCGATGCCGCATCGGCGATGGCACCTGTCGTGGTATCGCCGGCTGTGCCCGCGCCGGTTGCCGCAATCGATGAATCCGATGATGACATTGAGTTGCAGGATATCTTCCTGGAAGAGGCGCGTGAAGTTGTTCAGAACGGACTGATAGCTGTGCGTGCCTTGGCGGTGGACCCCTCGGACCTCTCAGAGCAAACCACTCTGCGGCGTGCATTTCACACGCTCAAAGGGAGCTCGCGAATGGTCGGTCTCAACGAGTTTGGTGAGGCCGCTTGGTCGTTCGAGCAGTTGCTCAACACCTGGCTTGCGGATCAAAGGCCAGCCAGCGATGCATTGATCCATTTGACCCGCAGTGCAATGCAGGCGTTTGGCCGTTGGGTCGAGGATATCGGAAGCCTCTCCGATGAGAAATGGAGCGCGCTGAACTTCCGAAAGTCATCTGACGGATTGCGTCTGGACGATCAGCTGATTCCCTTGCAAACGCCCGGCGAACAGATCGTTGCGCCCGGCCAGGATCTTGCCCCTGTTGCGGCCACGGAGCAACGCGAAGAGGATGCCTCTGCGCCGCTGGAGTTTTCGGCTACCGAGATGTTCGATGGCTTGTCGCCGCAGCCGGAAGAAGAGGCGCAAGCTGACTTCTCCGAGACGATAACCTTCAGTTTTGACTCTGTGCCGGGCGTTGATGCTCCCCGCGGAGCGATGCATGCCAAAGTGCCAGCCACGGACGTCGATTTCGGCGATTTTGACTTCGGTGATCTGGAGCCGGTTTCTGCGCCGGAAGAGGTTGTTCCAGAAGTAGCCGTTGAAATCGTGGCGAATGAAGAGTTGGTTCCGGAGCCTGTCGTGAGCATCCCGGTGGTGAATGAGCGGGCCACACTGGACGAAGCTCCCTTGGAGGCGACATTGCACCACCTGGAGTTTCCATCTGCGGAGATGGAAACCGCTGCGGATGATCAGACGAAGGTCATCGGGCACCTGCGTCTCGGCATTCCGCTGTACAACGTGTACCTCAACGAGGCTGACGAGTGGTCCAGGCGTCTGCAAACCGAGGTGAGTGAATGGGCGATGGAGCTGGAGCGGCCATTGCCGGACTCTTTGGTTGCCTTGGCGCATTCCTTGCTGGGAAGTTCTGCAACCGTAGGCTTTACGGCCCTTTCCGACATGGCACGCGCGCTGGAGCAGGCTTTGCAGCATGTCCAGTTGCATCGTCAGGGAACGCCCGAGCAGGCGCAGGTGTTTACTAACGCAGCGGAGGACATTCGACGACTGCTGCACCAATTTGCAGCCGGCTTCCTCAAGGAGTCCGATGTCGGCGTGTTGGCCGCGTTGCAGGCCATCATTGACACCCAATTTCCTGCTCCCACCATGGAGTCGGCGCCTGGCTATCTCGATGAAGTCGAGATATTGCCAGAGGTCGAGCCGGAAGTGGAAGAAGAGGACGAAGCAGAAGCCGATGTGCTTGCCGCTCCAGTGACGGTTCGTGCCATGCCAGCCTTCCCGCTCATGGCAGCCGCTCCGCTCAACGTGGACGAAGCAATCGACGACGACATTGATGCCGTTGACGCGCTGGATGAAGACTTGTTCCCCTTCTTTGAAGAAGAGGCTTTGGAGTTGTTGCCACAAATGGGGGCTGCCCTGCGTCAATGGGTGGCCCGCCCGGACAACCAGGGTGCCCGCAGTGAAGTATTGCGCGTACTGCACACGCTCAAAGGCAGTGCGCGCCTGGCGGGCGCGATGCGATTGGGCGAAATGGCGCATCGGATGGAATCGAGTATCGAGCAAATTGGCTCGGAAGCCTTGCAGGCCATTCAGCTGGAGCCATTGCTGACCCGATTCGATGCATTGCAGGCGTCTTTTGCGGCGCTCGGTGACGCGCCTCAGGTGGAAGAGTCGCCCGTCGCGACGCCGAGGGAAGCCGTCGTCCTCCCGGTTGCTGCTTTGAGCATTCCGCCAGCGCCACGGAGCGTGGTCCTGGCGCCACCGCGACCGGTGGTGAATCAATCGGTGCGGGTGCGTTCACAGCTGCTGGATCGGTTGGTGAATCAGGCCGGGGAGGTGATGATTTCCCGCGCCCGCATGGATGCGCGTTTGATTCAATTACGCTCGTCGCTGGGCGAATTGGGTGGAAATCTAGATCGCCTGCGCCAGCAGTTAAGGGATGTGGAACTCCAGGCCGAGTCGCAGGTCCAGTCACGATTGGCGCAAGCCAAGGACTCCGCCCAGGCGTTTGATCCGTTGGAATTCGACCGTTTTACCCGGGTGCAGGAGCTTACCCGCATGATGGCAGAGTCGGTGAACGACGTGGCGACCGTGCAGCGTAATCTGCAACGGTCCGTCGAAGGGGCCGAGGATGATTTGATTGCGCAGGGCAGGCAGGCGCGTGAACTTCAGCGTGATCTGCTGCGCACGCGCATGGTGGAGTTTGAAAGCATTTCGGAGCGTCTCTACGGAGTGGTCCGACAGGCCGGAAAAGACACAGGCAAACAAGTCAAACTGGACATCACCGGCGGGTCTATTGAAATGGACCGGGGCGTTCTGGAGCGTATGGCCCCGGCGTTTGAGCACATGTTGCGCAATGCGGTCGCTCACGGGATTGAAGAAACCTCTGCGCGGACAAACGCGGGCAAGCCCGCCGCTGGCACGATTACCATTTTTGTCAATCATGAAAGTAATGACGTGTCCGTGTCCTTCAGCGACGATGGAGGTGGCTTGCATCTGGACAAGATCCGTGCGAAAGCCATTGCCAACGGTGTGATCAGTGCGGATGACGTGTTGTCAGAGAGCGATGCGGCGAACCTGATATTTACCCCCGGGTTTTCGACGGCTGACCAGATCACAGAATTGGCGGGTCGTGGAATCGGAATGGACGTGGTCCGTTCAGAAGTCAACGCTCTGGGTGGACGGATCGAAACAGCGACCGTAGAGGGCCAGGGGACAACATTCAAGCTGGTTTTGCCACTGACGACTGCAGTAACCCAGGTGGTGATGTTGCGTATGGGGGAGTTCACGATTGGCGTTCCGTCCAGCCTCGTTGAGACTGTTTTGCGCTCCCCCGCAGCCGTGCTGGAGCAGGCTTACCAGTGCGACGGTTTTGATATGGGTGGCCAGATCATTCCGTTCTTTTGGGCGGGTGCCTTGCTGCAGGTTTCCTCACACAGCGAAGAAACGCAGACCAAAACCCTTTCGGTGGTGGTGTGCCGCAGCGCGGGGCAACGTCTCGCGATGCATGTGGACGAAGTGCTGGGCAACCGCGAGGTGGTGGTCAAGAATCTGGGCCCACAACTGGTGCGACTGCCGGGTCTTGCGGGCGTGTCCGTGCTGGCTTCGGGTGCCGTGGCCCTCATTTACAACCCGGTGGCGCTCGCTTCCGTGTACGGAGATCTGGCGCGTCAATTGCGCGCATCGGCAATGGCTGCAGCCGTTGCACGCGATGCGGGCGAAAACGTGGAAATGCCCACGCACACGCTGATGGGTGGCGTCAACAAGGTGCCATTGGTGCTTGTCGTTGATGACTCCATCACGGTCAGACGGGTGACACAGCGCCTGCTCAAGCGTGAAGGCTACCGCGTTGCGCTGGCCAACGACGGGCTTCAGGCGCTTGAAAGGCTCCAGGAAGAAAAACCGACGGTGGTGCTGTCCGATATCGAGATGCCCCGCATGGACGGATTCGACTTGGCACGCAACATCCGTGGCGATGCGCAACTGCGAGATCTGCCCATCATCATGATTACCTCCCGCATTGCCGCGAAGCACCGTGAGCATGCGATGGAACTGGGTGTGGACCATTACCTTGGCAAACCCTACTCGGAAGACGAGTTGCTCGGTCTGGTTCGGAGCTACTGCGACAAACCCGTAGAAGTCCAGGTGGCCTTGCGAACGACCCCGTAGCGTTGCAGGGTCAACGCACGGGCCTGCGCATGGTCCACGATGGGCCGCGGATAGTTTTCTCCCAGAACGACTTTGGCTGCGGCAAGGTCCGCCGCTTTCGCCTCCCACGGCGCGTGAATGAGCTTGTCGCTCAGTCCGGTCAGTTGGGGTAGGTAGCGTCGGATGAATTTCCCCTGTGTATCGAACTTTTCGCTTTGTGTCACCGGATTGAAAATCCGGAAGTAGGGCTGCGCATCGCAGCCACTGGAGCTTACCCATTGCCATCCGCCATTGTTGGCGGACAGGTCAAAGTCATTGAGCTTTTCAGCGAAATACCGCTCACCCCAGCGCCAGTCGATCCCCAGGTGCTTGACCAGAAAACTCCCCGCCACCATGCGAAGCCGGTTGTGCATGTAGCCGGTCTTGTTGATCTGGGCCATCGCTGCGTCGACCAGGGGGTAGCCCGTTGCACCTTCGCACCATGTCGAAAACAGGGCTTGGGCCCGTTCGCCGTGCTCCCATTCAATGCGTTCGTACTCGGGCTTGAAGGCCCCTTGCGCGACATGCGGAAAGTTTGCCAATATCTGGAAGTAGAAATCCCGCCAGATCAGTTCACCCAGCCATACCGACGCGCCAGCACTGCCCTGCAGACGCCGTTGCATAGCCAGTGCCACCAGTTGCCGGATAGAAATGGTACCAAAACGCAAATGCACACCGAGGTAACTGGGGCCTTTGATCGACGGAAAATTGCGGGTTTGATCGTACGCATCCATGCGCTCCCAAAAATCATCCAGTAACTGGCGTGCACCGGTCATGCCCGCGGGAATGCCCAGTTCTCTCAAGTTAGTGGGCAAAAATCCCAGAGATTCCAGGGTGGGGACCGGCTTTGCATGCGTCAGTGGGCGTTCACACAACGCGCGCGCGTGGGGCTCGCACGCATGCTCGGGCGGCGGTGCATCACCCAAGCGGGCCAACCACGCCCGCATGTAGGGCGTAAAGACGCCGTAGGGCTTGCCAACCTGGGTGAGCACTTCCTTGCGCTCAAAAATCACGTGGTCTTTCAATGTGACCAGCGCGATATCCAGCGCATCGAGTTGTGCCTGAACCTGTGCGTCACGGGTCTGCGAGTGGGGCTCGTAGTCATGCGCTGCAAAGACCGCTTGGGCGCCCAGCTCAGACGCCAGCAGGGGGATTGATGTCACAGAGAAATCGTGTTGAACAATGAGGCCTGCCTGGGGGTGGCCTGCCAGTTCGCGTAAGCACGTATCCAGTTCGACCAATGACTCACGAATAAACTCTACCCGCCGGTCTGCTCTCGGTAGAGCGTCCAGGATGTCGCGGTCAAATACGAAGACACAATGCACCCGCTCGCAGCGTTGCAGGGCATCGCAAAGAGCTGCGTTGTCCTGCACCCGCAGATCGCGCCGGAACCACACCAAGCCCGTATTGAATTCTTTTTGCATGACAGCCGTTAAAATCAAAAAATGTCCGGCGATTCTGCACCCATCAACCTCACAAACCACTTTCTGATCGCAATGCCCGGACTGGAAGATGCGATGTTCTCCAAAAGTGTGGTGTATGTGTGCGAGCACACCCCGCGCGGCGCGCTGGGCCTGGTGATCAACAAGCCGGCTCACATTAAAATGGTCACCCTGTTTGGCAAAGTGGATTTGCCCTTGATGCGCCATGACCTGATCGACAATCTCGTGTTCCAGGGCGGACCCATGCAGGTGGAGCGCGGTTTTGTGCTGCATGAGTCGATCTTTGCCACCGCTGATAAACCTGCAGAATCCCTGTACGCGTCCACGATGAGCATACCTGGCGGGCTGGAGATGACAACGTCCAGAGACGTGCTGGAGGCGCTCTCGACAGGGTCGGGGCCGCGCAAGGTACTGGTGTCTTTGGGCTATTCGGCTTGGGGCGAGGGGCAGCTGGAAACCGAATTGGGTGAAAACAGCTGGCTGACGGTGGATGCGGATCAAGCCGTCATTTTTGATATTCCCGTAGAGCAGCGGTATGACAAGGCTCTGGCCTTGCTGGGTCTGGAAGTCTGGATGATTTCTTCGCAAGCGGGCCACGCATGAGCCAGGCCCCCCTTGCGTCCGACACCGTGTCTGTGCCTCCCGGTTTGAATACGTTTCTCGCGATTGACTTTGGCATGAAGCGAACCGGCATTGCCGTGGGTAACCGCCTGATGCGCACCGCACAGCCTGCCGGTTCCATCCATGCAGAAGGCGACGCGCGGTTCACCCATATCGCGCAGCGCTTGAAAGAGTGGAAACCGGATGCGCTGGTGATTGGCGTGCCCTACCACCCGGATGGGGCCGCGCACGAAAACACGAAGCGTGCGAAGAAATTTGGTCGCCAATTGCACGGCCGGTTCGGGCTACTCGTGTTTGAAGTGGACGAACGTTACAGCACCACAGAGGCTCTAGCCTCGGGCGCACGCGATGCCGACGCGGCATCTGCCTGCATTATTCTGGAACAATTTTTGAGGAGTTTGCCGTGAGCTTATTGGCCCTGGATGCGGAGGCGCTGTACCGCGAGTTGTTGCGCGGGGTGCCTGCCATCATGCAGATGGACACCCACCTGGTGGGTATCACATCGGGTGGCGCCTGGCTGGCGCAGCGGCTGCAGCGCGATTTGAGGCGGCCGGGTCAGGCCGGCACCATTTCGTCGGCCATGCACCGCGATGATTTTGCGCAGCGAGGGTTGTCCGCTGGAGGCCAAACGGTGTTGCCGTTTGATGTCAACGGCGCCCACATTCTGGTGCTGGACGATGTGCTCTACACCGGTCGAACCATTCGCGCGGTGATTAATGAGTTATTTGACTACGGCCGCCCGGCAAGCGTGAAACTGGCTGTGCTGGTGGACCGCGGCGGGCGCGAGCTGCCCGTGCAGGCTGATTTTGCGGCGGCCCGTGTGGCGTTGGGAGACAAGCAGTCGCTGGCCCTGGCGCGCAGCGACGCGGGTGTGTTCAGTTTCAATGTCGAAGGGGCGTAGGCATGCTCTACAAACGCAATCCGCAACTCAACAAGCACGGTGAACTGGTGCATCTGCTGTCCACCGAGGGGTTGCCCAAAGCCATACTCACCCATATTCTGGATACGGCGGCCAACTTTGTTTCGGTCAACGACCGCGAAGTCAAAAAGGTCCCCTTGCTGCGTGGCAAGAGCGTATTCAACCTGTTCTTTGAAAACTCGACCCGCACCCGCACCACCTTCGAAATTGCCGCCAAGCGCCTCTCGGCCGACGTCATCAACCTGGACATTGCGCGCTCCAGTGCCTCCAAAGGCGAGTCGCTGCTGGACACCATTGCCAATTTGAGCGCCATGGCGGCCGACATGTTTGTGGTGCGCCACAGCGAGAGCGGCGCGCCCTACCTGATCGCCCAGCACTGCGCGCCGCATGTGCACGTCGTCAACGCCGGTGATGGCCGTCACGCCCACCCGACGCAGGGCCTGCTCGACATGTACACGATCCGGCACTTCAAGCAGGATTTCACCCAGCTGTCGGTGGCCATCGTCGGCGACATCGTGCACAGCCGGGTGGC
>JAYTRR010000234.1:0-3146 GCA_043746005.1 Burkholderiales bacterium | reverse complement strand
TGCGCTCCAATGGCAACGGCCAGTGGCAGGCCAATGGCCGACCACAGCGAGTAACGCCCCCCCACCCAATCCCAAAAACCAAAGGTGGTGGTGATGCCAAACGCGTTCGCCGCCGCCACGTTGGTGGTCAGCGCGGCAAAGTGCCGTGCCGTGTCGGTGCCGCCATTCGCCGAAAACCACGCCTTGGCGGACTGCGCATTGGTCATGGTCTCGATGGTGGTGAACGTCTTGCTGGCAATCAGAAACAGCGTGCTCTCAGGCTTGACTCGCTTCAAAGTGGCGGCCAGTTCGTGCCCATCCACATTCGAGACGAAGTGAAAACGCTTGCCAGCCATCGCAAACGCATTCAGTGCCAGCACCGCCATCTGCGGCCCCAGGTCGGAGCCGCCAATGCCGATGTTCACCACGTCGGTAATGGCGTCGTCGGTGCGCACGTGCTCGGCATAAGCCAGCATGGCGTCCAGCGTGGCATGCACCTGCGCCAACTCTGGTGCTACAGTTTTAATAGCTGAATGCGCAATATCCACTGGGGCTACAGCCGGATAGCGCAACAACCAGTGCATGACGGCGCGTTGCTCGGTAGTGTTGATGGCTTCACCAGCAAACAGGGCATCGCGGTGCGCCTCAACGCCGCACTCGCGTGCCAGTTGCAGCAGCAGGTCTTGTGTTGCCGCATCCACCCGGTTTTTGGACAGGTCGGCAAACACATGGGGAGCGGTTTGGCTGAAGCGCTCGAAACGGGCCGCGTCACCCGCAAAGGCAGTACGCAGGTCAAATGCCTGGCCCTGGGCGTCAAATGCCGTCTGGAGTTCACCCCAGGCAGGCGCGCGGTCACAACGGGTGCGTGTCATGGCGATCAGGCCCCCAGAATCAATTGTTCAAGCTTCACGGCGTCGGCGCAAAACGCGCGAATGCCTTCGGCCAGTTTTTCGGTGGCCATAGCGTCTTCATTCAGCGCCAGTCGGAAGGCGCTTTCATCAAAATAGACGTGCTCCAGCGTGCTCTGCTGGGCGGCTGCACTGCTCAAGGCGCGTTGCAGTGGTGCCTCGGTGGCGGCCAGCGTGGCCAGCAGATCCGGGCTGATGGTGAGCAGGTCGCAGCCGGCCAGTGCCGTGATCTGGCCTACGTTGCGAAAGCTCGCGCCCATCACCTCGGTAGCGATGCCGAACTTCTTGTAATAGTTATAGATATGCTGGACCGACTTCACACCAGGGTCGTTTGCCAATGCGTTGTCGGCCTCCCCCCAAGCCGGCCCGGCTGATTTTTTGTACCAGTCGTAAATACGGCCAACAAAGGGCGAGATGAGCCGCACATTCGCCTGGCCGCATGCCACTGCCTGGCAAAAAGAAAACAAAAGCGTCAAATTGGTGTGAATGCCCTTGCGCTCCAACTGCTCTGCCGCTTGAATGCCCTCCCAAGTCGCCGCTACCTTAATCAGGACCCGATCAATATGGATGCCCTGCGCCTGGTACAACTCAATCAACCGCTCGCCCCGCGCTACGGTTGCGGGGGTATCGAAGCTCAAGCGAGCGTCCACTTCGGTGGAGACGCGCCCAGGGATGAGGGACAAGATTTCACAACCAAAGCGCACCAGCAGCCGGTCCATCACCTCGTCCATCGGTCGGCCGCGAAACTGGTCGACGGTGTCCCGGAGCAAGGGCGCGTAGTCGGGCTTTTGCACCGCCTTGAGAATCAGCGACGGGTTGGTGGTGGCGTCCGTCGGCTGAAATTGGGCCAGCAGCTTGAAATCGCCCGTATCGGCTACCACGGTGGTGAATTGTTTGAGTGCGTCGAGTTGGTTCATGTGGGCAGCGCCAGACAGTCGAAGTTAAAAAAAGGAACTTGAATTATCGATGAAACAAAGTTACATTACAACGACCTTTTTTATGTAACTATGAAACCATGAGCTTTGATCTTGTCTTGTTTGGTGGTACCGGTGACCTGGCGTGGCGCAAATTGATGCCCGCACTGTTTCAGGCCTTTCGCCATGGCTCACTGCCTGAAGGCGGCCGCATTATTGGCGTGGGCCGCGACGACCTGAGCGACGACCAGTACCGCACGCTCATGCAGTCCCGCTTCGACAAGGTGGAGTTGGCAAAGCGCCCCAGCAGCGAGGAATTTGCCCGCTTCGCGGCGCTGATCGAGTTTGTGCGCATGGACCTCTCCAAGCCCGACGACTACACCCGCCTGGCTACCAGTCTGCAAGCCCGCAATGCCGACACGGTGGTCATGTACCTGGCCACCGCGCCCGCCTTGTTCACCACCATATGCGAGCAATTGGCCGCCTCGGGGTTGAACACACCCAAGACCCGGATCGTTCTGGAAAAACCCCTTGGCCACGACTTGGCCTCCAACCGGGCTATCAACCGTACCGTGCGCCAGTTTTTTGAAGAGAAGCAGGTCTTCCGCATCGACCATTACCTGGGTAAACCGGCGGTTCAAAACCTGTTTGCACTGCGTTTTGGCAATGCTTTGTTCGAACCCCTGTGGCGGCGCGAACACATTGCCAACATCCAGATCACCATTGCCGAAGACCTGGGTGTGGAGAGCCGCGGTGCGTTCTACGAAACCACCGGAGCCCTGCGCGACATGGTGCAAAACCACGCACTGCAACTGCTGTGCGCCATCGGCATGGAGCCTCCCATCAACTCACATGCCGATGCGATTCGTGACGAAAAACTCAAGGTGCTGCGCTCGCTCAAACCCTGGACGCAGGAGTCTTTGGCGCAAGACGTCATTCGCGGCCAATATGCCAGTGGCTCCAGCGATGGCGCCAAAGTTCCGGGATACCGGGAAGAGCCTGGCGTCAATCCGCAGAGCCATACCGAAACCTTTGTGGCGCTACGCACCGAGATCGCCAACTGGCGCTGGGCGGGCGTGCCGTTCTACATTCGCACTGGCAAGCGCCTGGCGGGCCGTGATGCGCGCATTGTGGTGAATTTCCGGCCTACGCCGCACGCCATCTTCAATTCACAAATGGGCATGGCCAACCGCCTGGTCATCAACCTGCAACCCAAAGACGGCCTGGAACTGCACCTGCTCGCACAGGGGCAGGAAAACCGGCAAAGCCGCCCCACGGCCATTCAGTCCCAAACGCTGGCCCCGGTACAGTTGGACTTGGACTTTGACAAGCGTTTTGGTTCGGA
>JAYTRR010000233.1:0-9896 GCA_043746005.1 Burkholderiales bacterium | reverse complement strand
GCAGTCCGTCACCGGGCACCTGGAAATGATGCGTGCGAGCACGTCCATAGACCAGCTGCATGACGACCCCCACACGCCCCAGCAGCTGCAGGACCAGCTTGCACTGTCGCAGCGCATTCGGCGCTTTGCGGTGACGGACCTGGCCCTCCCTGACAACGCCAGTTACCGGCGCTATGCCGACCTGAAACGGCGTGCGGTGGTGTGGAATGTGGTGGCAGCACCGCCGTGGTCGCTCACGCTCAAGACATGGTGCTTCCCGGTGGCGGGTTGCGTGGGCTACCGCGGGTATTTCGATGAAACCGAGGCCCGAGCACTGGCATCCCAACTGCGTGCAGACGGGCTGGAAGTGAGTGTTTATGGCGTGCCGGCCTACTCCACCTTGGGCTGGATGAACTGGGCGGGTGGCGACCCTTTGCTCAACACCTTTATCCACTACCCCGAGGGAGAACTGGCCCGCATGGTCTTCCACGAGTTGGCGCACCAGGTGCTGTATGTGAAGGACGACACGCGCTTCAACGAATCGTTTGCCACGGCGGTGGAGCGCATCGGCAGCGCACGCTGGATGGCACAGCACGCATCTGCGCAGGCCCGGGCCGAATTTGCTGCGCTGGAGTCCCGGCGCGCCCAGTTTCGCGCCTTGACCCAGTCCACGCGACGGGCCCTGGAAGCCCTTTACCAAGACGGCGAGGACGGAGAAGCACCGCCGGGCGAAGCCCGACTGGCCCGCAAAACGCAGGTCATGCAGGATTTTCGTACCCAATACGCCGCACTCAAAACCGCATGGGCAGCAGACTCCGGTGCGCCAACCCTGGCCTTTGGCGGCTACGACGCGTGGATCGCCAGCGCGAACAATGCATCCTTTGGCGCGCGAGCGTCCTACGATGACCTGGTGGCCGGGTTTGAGGCCCTGTTTAAGCGCGAATCCCAAGGCGTCACGGGAGCGCTTGCCTGGCAGCGGTTTTACGATTCCGTCAAACACCTGGCTGAACTGCCACGCCAGCAACGTCTCGACGCGCTCCAGTGAGCACCGCCGTCAAATAGTGGGCCGTGCCCGCGCTGGCACGGCCGTCCTCTGCATCCCGTGCCCACGCGCAAACGCGGCCATCAGCTGCTGGCACGCGGCCTCCGGGTCAACCGCGCGTGTAATCGCCGTGATAACCGCCGCCCCGGCCACACCCGTGGCGGCCACTTGCGCCATATTGCTGACATCGATCCCCGCAATGCCGACTACAGGCACGGGCAGTAACCCAGCCCAGTAGCGCAGGTTGTCCAGCCCCTGGGGAATCCAAGGCATGTCTTTGGACTGGGTGGCAAAGATGGGGCCACAGGCGATGTAGGACGGACGCAGAACCCAGGCGCGTGCCACCTCTGCATAACTGTGGCTGCTGACGCCCAGCCGCACCCCGGCTTGACGCAGGCTATCCACATCCAGGCTGTCGAGGTCCTCTTGACCCACGTGCACGCCATAAGCGCCCATTTGCAGGGCAAGTGCCCAGTGGTCGTTGATGAAGAGTTGTGCGCCCGGTGTTGCCCGCGCCAGCGCAATCGCTTCGGCCATTTGCACCGCAAGCGTGGGTTCTTGTGGGTCTTTGATGCGCAGCTGCACGGTGCGAATGCCCGCTGCCAGCACACGGCGCACCCACGCGGCACTGTCGACCACGGCGTATACGCCCAGCGCGGTATTTTGCAGCGTCGGGAACGGAGTTGGTTCCGTTTGGACGCCCTGGGGGGCGACAGCGTCAGGGAATCTGCCTGTCGCTTCCAGATGCGCCAGCACTGCGGCATCGGCAGCACAGTAACCGCTCGCTTGCAAGACCTCTGTGGCGGCAACCAGGTCGGGCTGGGCTGCGATAGTGGAGTCGGTGGAGGTCATTATCAAACTCACAACAATATGGGTTGGCCCGCCACGGGCGTGGATGCCACGGCCATGTCCTGCTTGGACATGACGCCCGCTTCAAATGCCAAACGCCCCGCTTCAATACCGAGACGAAAGGCCTGCGCCATGCGCACCGGGTCCAACGCGTGGGCCACGGCCGAATTGAGCAGCACGCCGTCCAGCCCCATTTCCATGGCCTGAACCGCGTCGGCAGGAGAACCGATACCGGCATCCACAATGAGTGGCACACCGGGCAGGCGTGCACGCAAGGTCCGCAGGGCGCCGGGGTTGACCAGGCCTTGGCCGGAGCCAATGGGTGCGCCCCACGGCATGAGGATGTTGCAGCCCACATCGAGCAGGCGTTGGCAGCTGACCAGATCGTCCATGCAATACGGGAACACGTCAAAACCGTCTTTGGCCAGTTGGCGGGCGGCATCCACCAGCTCGAAGGGATCGGGCTGCAGGGTGTGCTCGTCGCCCACCACCTCCAGCTTGATCCAGGTCGTATCAAACAGTTCGCGTGCCATGTGGGCCAGCGTGATGGCTTCGCGTGCCGTGCGGCAGCCTGCGGTGTTGGGCAGCAGATGGGCGCCTGTGGCCTTGATCATGCTGAAGAAGTCACCCGCCAGTGCTCCATGCGCCAGCTGGCGGCGCAGCCCCATGGTGACCACTTGCGCGCCCGAGGCGGCAATGGCTTGCTGCAAGATGGAGGGGGATGGGTAAGCGGCGGTCCCCAGGAAAAACCGGCTTTGCAGCGTGCGCCCGCCGATCGTCCAATTGCTGGTGGTATCCACGGCTTTAGCCTCCTTCAATGGGTTGAAAAGTCACTATCGCATCGCCCTCGGCCAGCACCTGTTGTTCGCGCATTGCGCGCGGCACAAACTGGCCGTTCAGGGCCGTGGCCATTGCATCGGGCTGCAGCCCTTGCGCATCAATCCACTGCGCCAAGGTACGGGCGGTGGTTTGCTGTGGTGCGCCATTCACCACCACATTGAAACCTGGCAAGTGGGTCATGCGAATCCTCCGGCAAGCGCCTCTTCTACCATGGCGGGCGCCACAAGCCAGCCGTGGCGGTACAGACCATTGATGCGGGTGATGCCGGGCTCACGCGACAGGACCGGCAAGTTGTCCGGCAAGGTCGGGCGCAAATTGCTTTCACTGTGCACCACGCGGGCCTCGGCCAACTCAGGAATCACGCTGTGCGCGGCACTGAGCAGCTCCAGCGTGCTGCGCAGCGACACCGGCGAGCGGTCTTCGCTCTCGATTTCGCTGGCGCCCACCACGATCAGATCCCCCGGACGCGGCACGATGTAGACCGAATGACGTGGGTGCATCAGGCGAATGGCACGCGTCAACTGAACGCCGGGTGCGTGCAACCAAAAGACTTCGCCGCGCACCCCGCGCACCGGCAGCTGCGGTCGTGCGCCCGTTCCGCGCACATCAAACACATGGCCAAAATGGCGCACTTCGGGGGTGTGTGGGGCATGCGCGCCCTGGGCAGCATCGTTTGACGAACGCACATGCAGCCTGCCAGCATCAACCGCATCCACCGTGGTCTGCCAGTGCCATTGCGTGCCTTGTCGCGTGGCCTGCGCCGCCATAGCCTGCATGGCTTGCACGGTATGAATCTGCCCTTCACAGGGCAGCAACCAGCTCAGGCTGGGGCCGCTCACTGCAGGCTCCAGTTCGGCCAGGCTCGCGCGGTCCAGCGACTCGGGCTGGTACGGCGCTCCAGCCTTGGCTTGCAGCAAACCCACCACCCGCTGGGCGGCCCCCGCATCGCTGCGGTGGGCGACCAACAGGCTGCCTTGCAGACGCAGCGCCACTGGGTCCGCACCCAGCCCCTGAACGATAGTGGGCCACAGCGCACATGAGCGCAGGCCCCAGGCAAAGACGCGCGCATCGGCGCACTCCAGCTCGGCGACGGGGCTGAGCATGCCCGCCGCCGTCCAGCCTGCGGCTTGCGACCCGGAGTTGGCTCGTGGCCCCGGGCCTGCGGCGGGGTCAAACACCTCCACCGCGTGCCCTGCACCACTGAGCCTGAGCGCCAGCAAGCGCCCTAGCAGGCCTGCGCCTGCGATTCCAATGTGCACGTTTTCTCTCCTGTGGTGGGGGGTGTTGCGTCAGGCCTTGTCAGCAGGCGCCGTCGTCTGCATGGGCTTGATAGGAATGTAGATTTCGCTACCCTGCCGCTTGAAGCTGTCAGACATGGTTTGCATGCCCTCGCTCAGTGCCTGCTCGTCCGTGACACCCAGATTTTTGGCGTACTCGCGCACCTCTTGCGTGATCTTCATGGAACAGAACTTGGGCCCGCACATGCTGCAGAAGTGCGCCACTTTGGATGAGTCCTTGGGCAAGGTTTCGTCGTGGAAGTTGCGCGCGGTGTCCGGGTCCAGCGAGAGGTTGAACTGGTCCATCCAGCGGAACTCAAAGCGCGCCCGGGACAGCGCGTCATCGCGTGCCCTCACCCCCGGATGGCCCTTGGCCACATCGGCCACATGCGCGGCAATTTTGTAGGTGATGATGCCGACTTTCACATCATCGCGGTCCGGCAGACCCAAATGCTCCTTGGGCGTCACATAGCACAGCATAGCGGTGCCAAACCAGCCAATCATGGCCGCGCCAATGCCGCTGGTGATGTGGTCGTAGCCCGGCGCAATGTCGGTGGTCAGTGGCCCCAGAGTGTAGAACGGCGCTTCATCGCAGTGCTTCAATTGCTCGGTCATATTCGCCTGCACCAAGTGCATGGGGACGTGGCCAGGACCTTCGATCATCACCTGCACGTCTTGCTGCCAGGCCTTTTTGGTCAGCTCGCCCAGGGTGCGCAGTTCGGCAAACTGGGCCTCATCGTTCGCGTCGGCACCCGAGCCGGGGCGCAGGCCATCGCCCAGCGAGTAGCTCACGTCATAGGCCTTCATGATCTCGGTCATCTCGTCGAAGTGCGTGTACAGGAAGTTTTCTTTGTGGTGCGCGATACACCACTTGGCCATGATGGAGCCGCCGCGCGATACGATGCCAGTGACCCGATTCGCTGTCAGGTGAATAAAAGCCAGGCGCACACCGGCATGCACAGTGAAATAGTCCACGCCCTGCTCAGCTTGCTCGATGAGCGTGTCGCGAAAGATGTCCCAGGTCAGGTCTTCGGCGACGCCGCCCACTTTTTCCAGCGCCTGATAAATCGGCACGGTACCAATGGGCACGGGGCTGTTGCGCACAATCCAGTCGCGTGTGGTGTGGATATTGCGACCAGTGGACAAATCCATCACGGTGTCTGCGCCCCAACGGATAGACCAGACCAGTTTTTCCACTTCCTCTTCGATGCTGGATGTGACCGCCGAATTGCCAATATTGGCGTTGATTTTGACCAAAAAGTTACGGCCAATGGCCATCGGCTCCAGCTCGGTATGGTTGATGTTGGCCGGAATAATGGCGCGGCCACGGGCTATCTCGTCGCGCACAAACTCGGGCGTCATGATCTTGGGAATGCTGGCACCAAAGCTGTTACCAGCCAGTCGCTTTTCGCGCTCGGCGTCGCCCAGATACTGGGCCATCCACGCCTGATTCTGGTTCTCGCGGATAGCGACGTATTCCATCTCGGGGGTGATGATGCCTTTGCGGGCGTAGTGCATTTGCGAGACGTTGGCGCCGCCACCCACGCCACCTTTTGCGCGTCGAGGCTGGCGTTGCAGGCCCGAAGCCTGGGCGCGCAAGGCGGCCAGGGCATCCGTTTCGCCATTTTTTAGGCCATCATCCAGCGCAAACGGGGCTCGGCCGGTGTAGAGCTCGGTGTCACCCCGGCTTTCCACCCAGCTTTGGCGCACCAGCGGCAGGCCTTGGCGTACATCGATGTTGGCAGCGGGGTCGGTGTAGGGGCCAGAGGTGTCATACACCGTGACCGCTTCGCCATTGCTTTGCATGATCTCGCGCAGCGGCACCTGAATATCAGGGCGGCTGCCGGGCACGTAGATCTTGCGCGAGGAGGGAAGGGGTTCGCGGGTAAGGCTGATGAATTGGGCTAGCTTGTCGGGGGCGTTCATGGTGCAAGTCTCCTGGGTAGGGCCCGAAGACAAGACGCACCCCACAACACGCAAACCCGAAAGGGGTACCGCCCAGACGGCGCTGGGCCGTTGGCGGTACTGCTCTTCTTACGCTGGTATGAACCAGATCAAGTTCGCGGGTTTGGAATCCATCTCAACGCAACCATTGCGCACCCCGGGCAGGTTGGAGTGTAAGCCAAAACCCCACCAGCCCCACATGCAATCAGGCCGAGTTGCGAAAGCGTTTCTCGCGGTCGTAGGGGAACACGTCATGCACGTGGCCTTCAAGAATCCGGTCCTTGTGGCCCTGCCAGAAGGCCGCGTCCAGCAAATCGGCGTGGTGCTTCATGAACACTTCGCGCACGGCCGGATTGCCCAGCAGGAAGGGGCCAAAGGTCTCCGGAAACACATCTTTAGGACCCACGCTGTACCAGACCTCTCCCGACATTTCGTCCTCTTCATTGCGCGGCGTGGGCACTTTGCGGAAGTTGCAGTCGGTGATGTATTCGATTTCGTCGTAGTCATAGAACACCACCTTGCCATGGCGGGTGATGCCGAAGTTCTTCCACAGCATGTCGCCGGGGAAAATGTTGGCCGCCACCAGATCCTTGATGGCATTGCCGTACTCCACCACGCCCCGCTCGATCTGCTCACGGGCCCGCGCGGCTTCCGGGCTCTGGTTACGGGCATCGGCGCCGCCCGCATCGAACGCTTCCTGCAGGTAGATATTGAGCGGAATCATGCGCCGCTCGATATAGACGTGCTTGATGATGACTTCAATCCTGCCGTCGCCATCGCGGTCACTGATTTCCAGCTGGCTGGGTGCAAACTTTTCGATCTCGGCAATCAACTCATCGTCAAAGCGGTCGCGTGGAAAGCCCACCTCGCTGTACTCCAGCGTGTCGGCCATGCGGCCCACACGGTCGTGCTGTTTCACCAGCAAATACTTGCCTTTGATCTGCTCACGGGTGGTGTCTTTTTGTGGCGGGTAATAGTCCTTGATGACCTTGAAAACATAAGGAAAACTGGGCAAATCAAACACCAGCATGACCATGCCCTTGATACCCGGGGCAATGCGAAACTTGTCGCTGGAGTGGCGCAAGTGGTGCAGGAAGTCGCGATAAAACAGGGTTTTCCCTTGTTTGGCCAAGCCCAGTGCGTTGTAAATTTCGTTGCGCGGCTTGCGCGGCATCATGCTGCGCAGGTACTGCACATAGGCGGAAGGAATCTCCATATCCACCATGAAGTAAGCGCGCGCAAAGCTGAACAGCAGCAGCAAATCGTCTTCGCCAAACAGCGCCGCGTCGATAACCAGCCTGGGCGTGTAGTTGGAGGCGTCTTTGGGTGTCTTGGTGTGCAGTACCGGCAGGGCAAACGGAAACTCGTTGAAGCCGTTGATCATCTTGCCGACGATGTAGCAGCCCTTGTTGCGAAAAAACAGGCCCGTGAGCACCTGAATCTGGAAGTTGGCACGCACGGTCGCATTGCCCAGGCGGACCTCCAGCGCCTGCTGAACCCAGTTGCAATCGCGCTCCAGGTTGTCAAACGGCACCCGCAGATCAAAGTCGCCGATCATCTGCATGAGTACGGCGTGCATGGTAGCGCGACTGGGATAGTACGGCCGGTAGGTGGGACGCTTTTCAGAATCGTCGTTCTCAATGTATTCCGTGCTGACGGCCGGGCGTACAAAGATGAAGTCGTTCTGAAAATAACTGCGGTGGAGGATCTTGGTGGTCACCGAGTTGAAAAACGTTTCCGCCAACTCCGGCTGGTGGTGATTGACCAGCAGCCCGATGTAGTGCAGCTTGATCTGTTGCCAGATGTCCATGCTCTGTTCGCCGGCCTTGAATTCGCGCTCCAGCCGGCGCGAGCATTCCTTGACGCGCAGGTCATAGAACTCGATGCGCTCACGCTGCGCACGCTGCTGGCCGTGCCAGTCGGCGGTTTCAAACCGGTGCTTGGCGCGGGCCGATTCGGTACGAAACAGGCGGTAGTGGCGGTTGAAGCCATCCATCATCGCCTTGGCGATGTCATAGGCAACAGAAGAATCAAGACGCGTTGGAAACATGGTTGCTACTTTATTGATAGCTGCTTGCGCAATGCTGACGGGGGCTATAGGGTTTTTTATATATGCCGCGGCATCAGCCGCACACCGGACAGGGCTTCGCCGTACAGCGCGTTCAAGTCATCCGTGCCCGATACCGTCATGTGCAGGTCCTGCAACAGACCATCCTGCAAACCGTACACCCAGCCATGCAGCGTGACGTCCTGGCCACGGGCCCATGCGTCCCGCATCACCGTGCTGAGCGCCACGTTCACTACCTGCTCAATGGCATTGAGCTCGCACAGCGCGTCCGCGCGGCCATGCTCGGGAATCACGTCGAGGATGTCACGGTGGCGGTCACGCACGTCCTGCACATGGCGCAGCCAGTTGTCGGCCAGGCCGATGCGCGCACCCTCCAACGCAGCCTGCACACCGGAACAGCCGTAATGCCCCACCACCATAATGTGCGCCACCTTGAGCCGCTCCACCGCAAACTGAATGGTGGACAAGGCATTGAGGTCGGAATGCACCACCACATTGGCGACGTTGCGGTGCACAAAAACCTCGCCAGGCTCCAGCCCGGTAATCTGGTTGGCGGGCACGCGGCTGTCGGAGCAGCCGATCCACATGTAGCGGGGCTTCTGCTGTGCCTTGAGGTTCGTAAAAAACCCGGGACGCTCGCGCTCCATCTGCGCGGCCCAGGCACGGTTGTGGGCAAAAAGATCACGGAGCTTGGCGGACATGGGGCACCTTATTTTTTGAGTGAAATGCGGACATTCCAGTCCAGCAGGCCGTAGCGGGCGCGCTCTTGCTGGTCATCCTGTGCATTGAACTGGCAATCGGAAGCGGGTTTGGCAAGCGGACCCGGTGCGGCGCTACAACCAAAGGAATTCTTATTGCCCAGCAGCCAAAGACCCTGCGCGTTACGCGCTTCGCCGGTGAAAAACATGGCACGCGGTGCGCTCAGCGGGTCGCCTATTTTGGGCGCTTCCATCAGATTCCGTCCCGAGTTGATATACGGCCCGTTGACGCCCGCAAGCGGCAGCAAGGTATTGAACATGTCGCGGTGGCTGGCGGGCAGTGCCTGCTGCGGGCCGCACTGCAGGCCCTCTCCCCAGATGAGAAAAGGCACTTGGCGCATGAGGTAGCGTCGACTGGCTTCGGCGTAAACGCCAAAGGATCGCACGTTGTGGTCACCCGTGGCGGCCACAATCGTGTTGCTCTTGAGCGGGCCGCTCTGCACGGACTGGACAAATTCACCCAACAAATCAGCAGCGTAGTGGTAGGAGTCAAGGTTGAGCATCAGCGTCTCGGAACTCGTTTCCCCCTTCCACAGCGCCATGTCGCGCGGCACACGCTTGTAATCTGCAGGAAGATCGTAGGGAGGGTGGTTGGTGGAGGTGAGCACAAACACAAAAATGGGTCTATCGACCGGCTGTGCGGCAAGGCGTTTTTTCAAGTACCTGAAGACATAGCTGTCCCACACGCCCCAAATGCCCAATGTGGCTTCGGGATAGGCCTCTTTGAGCGTGTTGGCATCCACCACTTCGTCAAAGCCCTGCACCTTGAGCACCCGGTTCAGGTCGCGCCAACCGGAGCGGGCCGACGTAACGAACAGGGTCTGGTAACCCGCGTCCTTGATGATTTTTGCAATGGACCACGGAATCGGTTTGCGCCCTACGTCACCCAGCGTAAGCGGCGTAATGGGTGTGGAAAACAAAATGGCCTCCAACGACGGGTGGGTGCCGGGTTGGGCAGAATCAAAATTACTGAAATGGCAAGCCCTGCTCGGATCCGCCAGCGTGGGTGCCAGACGACCCAGCACGTCAAACTGGGAACTTTGGTAGAGCATGGGCTCAGCGCTCAATGACTCCATCAAAAAGAACACCAGATTCTTCTTGGGCGTACCGGCCGACAAGGATGCGTGGGCAGTAAGTGC
>JAYTRR010000232.1:0-9923 GCA_043746005.1 Burkholderiales bacterium | reverse complement strand
ATGACCTGGGCGCCTTGCGCCGGGAGGCCATCCGTTTGCAGCTGCAGCGCGCGGGAGACGACGTCACCCTTGCAGAGCCAGCCTTCGAGGTGTTCATGGTCGGGCGCATGCAGGTGACGTTGTTTGACGACGTGCTCCCCGCGCTGGCTTGGCTAGCGGAGCGCATGCCGTTGGTCGCGGTTTCCAACGGTAACGCCGATGTGCACAAAGTGGGTATTGGTGCATATTTTGTCGCGAGTGTCAGCGCCCGCGATGTCGGGGTGGGCAAGCCCGACCCGCGGATATTTCACGCCGCAGCCAAAGCCGCAAATCTTGCCGCGCACGAGGTGCTGCACGTGGGCGACGATGCCGCGCTCGATGTGGTGGGCGCCTTGGGCGCAGGCATGCAGACGGTGTGGGTGAACCGCTCGGAGCACTTGTGGACCCAGGGCCAGCATCCCGACGCCACGGTTGCCGATTTGGCGGAATTGTGCGATCTGCTGGGCCGTACCAGCCTGGACTAGGGACGCAGTGTGAGGGTACTTTGGGTGTGCGCCTTGACGTCTGCTGAACTGAGGTACTGCGGCACATAGACGCCGGCCATGAAACGCTCGGCCTGGTCCGAATAATGGGTGTCGAACAGCACGCCGCTTTGGCCGACCGGGTTGATGCCGACCGCCTTGCTGGCATCCGCAAAATCAATCACCCGCCGAGTTGACGGACCGTAGCTCACCGCCCAGGGCGAGCTGCCAATATTGCCAGAGAAATTATTCGGTGTTTCACGCCCACCCGGAGCGGCAAACGGCCCTACGTTGAAAAGCAGGTTCAGTGGTTTTTGCATGCCCAGCGGGTGGCCATGGGTCAGTGTATGGGCGTTGCCCCATTTCCACTGCATCAAGTCTTTGCCGTGCTGCGATTCCAGGTGTCTGAGCGTGTTGTTCCAGGCGATGCGTATGGTTTCGAAGCGGTTTTCCACGGGTTTGGTGTTCACGTTGTCCCACCAGGGGGAGCTGGCATCGGCCACCAACCGTGGCAACGCACTGTCCAGTGCACGGGTCTTCAACAGGTTGTTGAATTGCACTTCGCCCATCTCGTCGGCCATCGCCGCATGGGCTATCTCGTACAACAACTGACTGAACAGGAGCGCGGCAATGCTGTCCCGGGTGTAATCGCCATCCCACAGCTCCAGGGGTTCGAGAAAGGCTTTGTCATAGGGGTCTGTGGTGACGGCCTTGAGTATGGGCATCAGATCCTTGAGCATGCGCGGGCCATAGCCGTTGCCGCTGTCAAGTTGCAATGCCTCTGCGCCAGCGGTGTCCCATTTGCGTCCGGGCACGCGCAGCGCGGAGTCCAGTCGCTGCACCCGGTCCGGCAGGTTGTAATAGCCGGGTACCGGCACACCGCTGCTGGGTTTGGGCTGGTGATTGGCCGACACGATGTAGCCCCGCGCCGGGTTCTCTTCCTGCGGGTTGAAGCTGAAGTTGTAAAACCCGGGTTTTTCGGCCTCACCGGTGCTGCCGTTCAGGATAAAGGAAGGGTTTACGCCTTCCGGGCGGATCGGCAGTCTGGCCGCAGCCCACCATCCAATGTCACCGCCGGCGTTGGCCCACACGATGTTGAGACCGGGTGCATGGATTTTCTCAGACGCAGCCCGTGCCTTTTCCAGGGTGTCAGCGCGGTTGAGGTCGTAGAAAGCCTGCAAAATCGGGTTTTCGGTTTCCAGAAACGCCCACCACATGGCAATCGGCGTGCCACCCAGGCTGTCATTGAACGCGTCGGTGATGATGGGCCCGTGGGGCGAGCGACGCAAAGCCAGTTGCACATCGGCTGCACCTTTCACCTTGATGGTCTCCGTGCGGGTTTGCAGGTCCACCCATTGCCCCTGAATCCAGACTTGGTTGGGGTTGTCCGGGTTGGCTTTTTCGGCAATCAGGTCGACGTCGTCGTTCTGGAACATGGTCAGGCTCCAGCCGAATTGCTGGTTGTGTCCCAGCAACGCCAGCGGGTTGAGCGCCTGGTAATGACCATACAAATCAAACCCGGGAGAGGTCAGATGCGCCTCATACCAGACGGCGGGTGCGGAGTAGCCAATGTGCGGGTCGCCTGCCAGCAGAGGCTTGCCGCTGGCGGTGCGTTTGCCTGAGATGGCCCAGGCGTTGCTGCCCTCAAACTGGGGCACGCTGGCGGCCTCCAGCGCATCCTGGCTGAGTGCAGCCAGCTGGTTCAGACCCTTCCAGTCTTTGGCGTTCAAAGCCAGAGCCTGCCCGATCACGCCCTCGGGGTGCCATTCAAGATCAAACACGCGCAGGTAGTCGGCCCCCAGCTTGTCACGAATGAAGGTCATGGCCGGTTCGGTTTTGAAGGCGGCTGCAAAGCTGTACGCCAGGTAGCCGGATACGGCAAACGTGTCCTGCGGTGTGAAGGGGCGTTTGGGGATACCCAGAATGTCGAATTCCATGGGCGCCGGGTGACCCGCCTGGTACTGGTTGATTCCATCCAGGTAGGACAGCAGCGCAACGCCCACCTTGCTGGCCGGATCCAGTTTGGCTGCCATGTCATCCGCCTTGGCGCGGATGCCCAATGTGCGAAACAGCTTGTCAGTCTCCAGCAGCTTTGGACCCAGTATTTCGGCGAGTTCGCCCCTGGACAAGCGCCGCACCATTTCCATCTGGAACAGCCGGTCCTGCGCATGCACGTAGCCCAAGGTACGGTACAAGTCAGTCTCATTTTCGGCGCGAATGTGGGGCACGCCCCGTTCGTCATACGCCACGCTGACCGGCGCCTGCAGTTGTTTCAGGGTGATGGACCCACTGCGCACGGGCTGTTTGGTGTGAATAAACCAGGCGGCGCCACCACCGGTGGCAACTGCGGCAGCGATGACGGTGGCCGCCCCTATTTTTAACGCGATATGCATGAATTGCGTCTCCTCTTATGGAGTCATCATACGCAATAGCAATGTTAGCTTCGTACCCGTCTCCGGCGGTTTTGCTGGCAGGCGCGGCGGTAGGCGAGCAGGGTTTTCTCGGCATGGCCGAGCACGCTGTCGGCAGGGTAAGGTCCTGGTGAGAGGTCCTGTGGCAAGCCACTGGGCAGACCCATCATCAATTCCAGCCCCTCGCCCACATGGCGCGCGGTGTAGATGTGGAACAGACCCTGATCCACGGCGTTGAGTACCGAGGGGTCCAGCATCAGGTGGCGCCGGTTGCGATCGGGAATCAGCACGCCCTGGTGGCCGTCCAGC
Organism: Burkholderiales bacterium; assembly: GCA_043746005.1. Classification (GTDB taxonomy): domain Bacteria; phylum Pseudomonadota; class Gammaproteobacteria; order Burkholderiales; family Burkholderiaceae_C; genus Allorhodoferax. The sequence goes on along the minus strand of JAYTRR010000232.1, from coordinate 6,703 downwards.
CCCGCAGTCTCGCAGACGCGAAACCAACCTTCAATTTTTTCATTGATGCCGCCTACCGGCAGCACTTCGCCATGCTGGTTGACCGCGCCGGTGACGGCGATGCCTTGCTTGATGGGCAGGTCCGACAGCGATGACAGCACAGCAAACAGTTCGGCGCAGGAGGCCGAGTCGCCCTCCACCCCGCTGTATTCCTGCTCAAAGACGATGGAGGCGTTCAGCGCCAGCGGTGCAATATGGGCAAACAATGCTGTCAGGTAGCTGTGCAGGATCAGCACACCCTTGTCGTGGATGGGGCCTGACATTTCCACTTCGCGCTCAATATTCATCAGTCCTTCATTCCCCGCATGGGTGCGGGCGGTCACGCGCACCGGCAGGCCAAAGCGCCAGTCGCCCAGATCAATCTGGGTGAGTCCGTTGATCTGTCCGACCTGTTCACCTGTCAATGAGATCAGATGGTCGCCTTCGGCGATGGACTCGCGCAGGCGCTGTTCGGGGTAGTCGTGGCGCAGGCGGCGCGCGGTCAGGGCGTGTTGCACATCCGATGCTTCCACCACGCTGCCTGCGTGGGCCCGACACACGCTGGCGCTCTCGGCCACCAGGGCCTCGGTGTGGGCAAAAATGGCGCTTTGGCGCGTCTGGTCATCCACCTCGCGGTGCGCGTCTTCCAGCAACCGGGCAACGGCCGCGCTGCCGAAATGGGGCAGGCCCAGTTTGCGGCAGGTGTGGGCGACGAAGATTGCGGTGCCGCTGCGGGTGTCTTCGCTGGCAGAAAAGCTTTCTGCAAAGTCGACTTTCACCCGAAAACGCCGGGCAAATTCGGGGTCTGCTTCCTGGACCTCGTAGTACTGCTCCACGGAGCCAATCAGGACTATCTTGAGCTCCGCATCTACGGCCTCGGGCTTCAGCGACACGGCGGCCATGGGCATGAGTCCGGCACCGGGTTCCTCAATCTGCACACACCTGCTGCGCAGGAAACGGCGCAGCTTTTCCCACACCAACTCATCCGCCAGCAGGTCGCGCAAATGCAGCAATAGAAAACCGCCATGGGCTTTCAGCAGGCTACCCGCGCGAATCCGGGAAAAATCGGTCAACAGCACGTCTTCTTCCGCCTGGTACTCAATGCTGCCAAACAACGTGCGAAATACCGGGTTTTCTTCTACGATGACCGGTGCACCCGTGAGGCCATGGTTGTCCACCACCAGGTTCACGGTGTAGTGCAACAGCAATTGCACCAGTGCGTCGCGCCGCACCTGCTCGTCTTCTTCCTCATCGAGAGGCGAAAAAAGTTCCAGATGCTCCAGCACGTCGTGCATTACCTGGTCGAGGTAAGTGCCGAGTTTGACCGAGTCCTTGATCTGTTTTTGCAGGCTGACGTGGATTTCCTGCAACTCACGGGCCAGCAGTGGTTTGACGATCTGGCGGCGCAGGGCAGCCAGTGCCTCGTTCATGACGCGCTCCACCGGGCGAATCTTTTTCATGAAGCGCGCAATTTCCGCACGTAGCGCCTGCTCGTCGCGATCAATCTCGGCACGGCGTTCCTTGGGCAGCGCGCGGGCCTCGGCCTCGGTCAGGGCTTGCCCTTTGCTGCCCAGCAAGGTAAAGACCAGTCGACCCTCTTCACGAAACAGCGTGAAGTGGCGCGCCTCGGCGAAGGCGTCAAGCTCGGCATAGGCCTTTGACTCTTCTGTTTTGTAGGCGCCCTGGATGCGTGTGCTATCGGCCTTGAAGTCTTCGCTGGCCAGGCGAAGGGGTATCTCGTTTTGCAGTGTGTGCGACAGCGTAACCATGAGCTGGCGCAGTTGGCGCCCCTGACCGGCAGGCATGCGCAGGGCGCGCGGATGCTCGGGCGTATCAAAGTTGTGCAAATAGCACAGGTCGGGTGGAACCGGGCGGCCGGCGGCTACGGTCTGCATGACTTGCAACAGTAGCGAGGAGCGGCCGCTTCCCACTTCACCCAGCACAAACAGGTTGTAGTCAGGCTGTTCCATGGCCAGTCCGAAGCGCGCTGCTTTTTTAGCACGGTCTTGCCCAATCCAGGGCAACGCTTGCTGCACCAGCTCCGACGTGTCGGTGAACCCCAGCGAATCGGGAAGGATGGACAGGCGCAACGCGGCGCTGGGCAGGCTTGTAACGGTCATTGGGCAGTGGGATAGGCGTCTAATGGGGGTCGTGTGATGAGTGCAGCCGCATGCGCAAGCCCAGATCGGTGCGCGAGTCGGCGTTGACCAGTGCAGTTTCCTGGTCGATCAGACCCCGCTGGAAAAGATCCAGCAGTGACTGGTCGAAACTGTGGGTACCCATGGCACTGGTTTTCTCCAGCGACTCCCGCAGTCCATCCACCGCGCCGCATTGGATCAGGTCGGCGACATGGGCCGAGTGCAGCAGTACTTCGGTTGCCAGAACCCGCTGGCCGGTGAGGTTCGGCAGCAGGCGCTGTGACACGATGGCCTGTTGCATCGTCTCTTGATCCCGGATCTCACCAATGACGATCATGTCGGGCGACTGCCGGATGGCATTGCGCAAGGCACTGGAGAAGCTCAGGGTGTCGACCCCCACCTCGCGCTGGTCCACGGTCGATTCGCCATGCTTGAACAGGTACTCAATGGGGTTTTCTACCGTCCGAATATGGTCGGCATGGTGCGTGGCCCGGTAGTCCACCATGGAGGCCATCGTGGTGGTTTTACCCGATCCCGCAGCACCCACGATGAGTATCAAACCGCGCGGCAGCATCGCCAGGTCACGCACCGCGGGGGGCAGTCCGAGGTTTTCAAACCCTGGCATCTGGGCATTCACCTGTCGAGCGATCAGTGCGGTTTCGCCACGTTGCTGGTAGATGTTGACGCGAAAGCGGCCAATGCCGTCGGGTGCATACGACATGTTCCATTCCATCGTGCGTTCGAAGTCGGCAATGGCTTGCGGCGTCAGAGCCGAGTAGGCCAGCTTGCGCACCTGACCGCTCTGCAGCGAGGGCAGCGGCAGGGTCTGGACCTTGCCATCTATCTTGACCTTGGGTGCAGCGCCGGTTGTGAGGTACAGGTCAGAAGTGCCGCACTCCACCATCGTGCGCAGCAGAGCATGCAGATTGTTGTTGTCCATGGATAGGTCTCCGGTTGACAGGCCCTAGGGTCTCTTGAAGAGATCGTATTCCGGACTGCGCAGGAAGGAAACGAAGGATGGCGGTTTCTTGATCTAGGGCAAGTTTCCGGCTACCCAACCGCTGCGCACGGCGCCTTCGAGCGTGGCCGGATAGGGACCGTCGACATAGTCACCGGCCGCCAGCAGGCCGGGGGCAATGGCCTGCGGTGGGCGCACCAGGCTAGGGATACAGGCAAATGTGGCGCGCTTTTCCACTACGGTTTGAACCGGTTGCAGCGCGGGTAAGCGCAAACCGGAAAGCTGCCGCTCGGCTTGGGCGAGGACGGCCACCTGCAGGGCCTTGCGTGTACCGTCGCTGGCACTGACGACAAAAGCCAGCAAGCCTTCTGGACCACCCAGTTGGCCCCGGTCAAAAACGAATTGCGCCGGTGCATCCGGTGCGCTGTGCAGCGCCAGCATGGGGTGCGGCAAACGGGCCTTGCGCTTTGAATCCATCGCCAGAGCATAGACGGTGGCGATGGATTCAAAGCGCAAGTTACACGCAGTTTTCGCCCAATTCGTCAGTTTTTTTGCTATTAAATCAGGAGCTGCTAGCGCAGTATCCGCGAAGGCTAGCGCCGCGTGGGATGATGAAGTCGCCCAGACAACCCGGTCAAAGGGTTCCCCGTCAACCAGCCAGTGGGGCTCCTGCCAGCGCAGCTGCTCCACCCGCTGGCCGGTATGGATGTTGGCACCACGCTGCACGATCCAGCTGGCAGCCGCAGTTGGGAACAGGGTCGTCAAGTCGGTACGCGGCAGCAGAAGGTGGGAGCCGCCCCGAATGCTGAAAAGCGCGTCTTTGAGTACGCGTAAAAAGACCTGGGCGCTGGCTTGCGAAGCGGGGGTGTTGAGGGCCGAGACGCACAGGGGCTCAATCAGCTCGTGTAATACGCGTGGCGCCAGACCGGTGCAGAGTTGTGCGACCGAGAGGCCGGGCGCACAGGTGAAGCCCCGCATTTGCCAGGTGATGGAGGCGCGCATCAACGACAGCCGGTCGCTCCAGCGCCAGCCTCGCGCGGTGGCAATGGCGGCCAACGCATCCAGTGGCGCAGGCCAGGTGGCAGCCCAAAGGGGCGTTTGCAGTCCGGTGCCATCGGCAAAGGGCAGGGCGAGTGGGCGGCGCAGCAGCGTGGTGTCCGGGTCGACACCCACCAGCCGCATCAGGCGCAGCGTCTCGGTGTAGGCGCCTATTAAAATGTGCTGGCCGTTGTCCAGCGTGATGGCGGTGCCATCGGGCAGCGTAGCGCTCAGGGCGCGTGCGCGTCCACCCAACGTTCGGGCCGCCTCAAACACCGTGACTGAATGCCCGGCCTCGCAACCGGCCATCGCGGCAGCCATGCCGGCCCAGCCACCACCCACGATGGCAAGCTTCACATGCGTCCCAATGCTTGGACTTTCCACGCCAGCCACATCTTGCGCAGCGGCGTCAGGCGCACGCGCTGGTTCAGCACCTGGAAGTTGTCGGCCTCTATTTCGCGTAGCAGCGTGCGGTAGATGCTGGCCATCATCAGTCCGGGCTTCTGCGCGCGGCGATCCGCAGGGGGCAGCAGCGCCAGTGCTTCGTCGTACAGGCCATGGGCGCGTTGCGCCTGGAACTGCATCAGCGCAGCAAAGCGCTCTGAATAAGTACGCTTCAAAATTTCATGGGCCTTGACGTCGAACTGCTGCAGTTCGTTCACCGGCAGGTAGATGCGCCCGCGCAGCGCGTCTTCGCCCACGTCGCGAATGATGTTGGTGAGTTGCAGCGCCTGGCCCAGTTTGTGTGCGTATGCGGTCGTCTGGGGCTGGGTCTGGCCAAAAATACGTGCCGCGACTTCGCCTACCACACCGGCTACCAGGTGGCAGTAGCGCTGAAGGCCGGGGTAATCCAGGTAGCGGGTTTGTTCCAGATCCATCTGGCAGCCTTCAATCACCGCCTGCAGATGGTGCTGCTCAATGCCGAAGTCGGTTGCCAGTGGCATCAGTGCCTGCATGACCGGGTGGCTGGGCTGGCCGCCGAAGGCTTTCGCGACCTCAGTCTGCCACCATGCCAGTTTGGTGGCGGCGACGCTGGGGTCAACCATGTCGTCAACCACATCGTCCACTTCCCGGCAAAATGCATAAAAGGCGGTGATGGCGGCGCGTTTGGGCGCGGGCAAAAACAAGAAGGCGTAGTAAAAGCTGCTGCCCGAGGCGGCGGCCTTTTCCTGAACATATTGCGCTGGTGTCATGGGCTTATTGTCACACCAAGAATGACCCCCAGAGTGCGCGCCAGCGCCGAGAGTAACGGCCTTGGGCGGGGCCACGGCAGATCAGTTCGGGGCATGCCCAAGCGGGAAACTACCAAGCCGCGATGCCCATCAGCTATTTGCAGCGAGCCATCGTCATCAGATGGCCTCCCAGCGACGGGATCGCCACAAAAGGCTCGGTTTTGGCCCACATCACGTCATAACCGTTGCGGCAGTAGTCGTATTCCAGAAGCCATTCTTGAAGCCAAGCGCTGAAATAGGGACTGTTTCTTTCTGAGGACTCAGATGAAAAATACGTATTCTCAATAACGAATCGCGCTTCACCGGATTCAGTAGTGAAAGGCTGAAAAGTGGATCGCGCGGCACGGGTCATGGGTGCTTGCGAGGCGAAATAGGAAGCGCACCCAGAAAGGGCACTCACTGTGATCAATCCGGCAAAAACCCAAAAAAGGCGTTTCATACATCAATTCCCTTTGAGAGTAACCAAGAACGTCGTGTCCTTGTGGATCGTAGTGCAGGCGGGGGCCGCTTGCAAGCAGGGGGTCTACCCAAGCAGAAAATCCCCTACATCCACATCGCGCGCCACACCATGACCGGAAAGTCCCACCAGTGCAGGCTGGGGCGCCGGGTGAGGGTGGCAAAGTGCATTGACTCGATTTTGTCCAGAATGCGCAACCCGCCTTGCACCACCAGACGCAGCTCCCAGCCGACCCGCCCCGGCACCTGGTGTACCAATGCAGCACCTTTTCGCATGCTAGCCCGCGCCGCTGCTGCGCAAGCAGCTATCAATTGTGTAGCGTTATCCGTTTGTCGCAACGCCAACAGGTCCGCCTGCGCTACCCCAAACTGCGCGCAGTCTGCCTGCGTCAGGTAGTAGCGGCCCCGGGGAATATCCAGGCTCAGGTCTTGCCAGAAGTTGATCAATTGCAACGCGGTGCAGATCGCATCGCTGCGCTCCAGTGCCAGCGCGTCGGTTACGCCATAGAGGTGCAAGAGCAGGCGGCCCACCGGGTTGGCCGAGCGGCGGCAGTAGTCCAGCAGTTCGACCGGGTCGGAGTAACCCGCGCCCGCGCGGGACTTTTCGATGTCCTGGACGAAGGCGTCCAGCAGGTCGTGTAAAAGTTGGGGCGGCAGTTGGTGGGACCGGATTGTGCGTTGCAGCGGTGCGAATACAAGGGGCCAGCGGGCGTCGGGGGAGGGCGTGTCCAGGCAGGCAGACACCAGCTCCTGGCGGTATGTGTGCAGCGTGTCCAGGCGCTGCTGCGGCGTGGCATCACCCTCGTCAGCAATGTCATCGGCGGTGCGGGCAAAGTGGTAAATCGCGGAAATGGGCGCGCGCA
>JAYTRR010000231.1:0-9961 GCA_043746005.1 Burkholderiales bacterium | reverse complement strand
CGATCAATGGCATGGTCAACGGAATTCCCAACTCAAACCCCAATAAAAAACCCGGCGCCGCTAAAAAACGAGGCCGGGTGCTGGTGTCGGTCCGTCTTTAGCTGTATTTATAAAGCGCCCGCAAGCTGGAGCAAATTGGCGCTGAGACAGTATATCAACCTGAGCCGCAGGTTTTGATTCGCAATTTCGAACGTCAATCAACCATAGACGAAATGGCATTTGCCCACTACAGTTGCACTCCATGACCACCTCTGCTGATCGCAACATCGCCACCGCGGTGCAACTTCTTGCACAGGCCGCGCCACAAGCAGAACAAATATTGCTGTTTGGCTCGCAGGCTCTTGGGACGGCAAACGAAGGATCTGACTTGGACTTTCTCGTCATAGAGACCCAGGTGGACAACCGTGCGCGTGAAATGATTCGACTACGCCGCGCTTTGCGTTCTCTTCCCGTGCCAGTAGACGTGTTGGTGTATTCACGTGCAGAGGTGGAACGGTGGCGCAATCAATCTGGAAGTGCACTGTACTGGGCTCTAAAAGAGGGAATCGTGGTGCATCAAATCCACGCCTCTTGAACCATCCATCTCATCACCCCCCCCTATTCAGTTGAGGCCCGCTACGGAACCATAGAGCCTGACGGCATGGCCAGGGTAATAGCACTGCCGTCTGCAACCGAAGTAGTGAAATGGGCCACACGGCAAACGTTGCTCGCGTAAAGGCCTGTTCATACCCGCTTTGCGACAATCACCCTGCGCCAATTTGCTCCAGCTTGGACGCACACAAGTGGCCCGCAAATAGACAGAAATATGCAGGTTCGATCGAACAGCCCATCAAAACCACACACATGCTTTGCACAAACATTTTTGCCAAGTTGCATAAGCGTGTAAGTGCTTGATTTATATATTTTTATTGGGTTTTAGCTGACATAGACACCAAGCTATTTGCCAACTTTGCATACGCCGTGGCACGGTGGTCACCAGATATAACCCCTTTGCGTCACGCGTATTTGGGCGCAACTCTCAGCCAAAGCTGCCAATGCGTATATACAATACATAGCTCAAAACACCCGTTTTCAGCCTATGAAGCTCAACCTCACAGCCAAGATTCGGCAAAAGCTGGCGCTAAAAGTACCGCCAGTCAGCGAAAGCGATGTCTTCGAATGCTTTATCAACCGTACGCACTCGTTCCTCATAGACACCCGAGAAGACCACCGGACAGACCCCGCTACTCAGTGGTTCATCTCTGAAAACGACTACGGACGTCGGCTCAAGATGTGCTTTATGCCGGAAGAAGCGCATATCACCATCAAGTCCGCCTACGTGCCCAATGCGGATGAAGAGCGTATATACACAAAATATGCCAAACCGCTTTAATTGCTTACCGTTGTAGATACAACCCGGAGAAGAAAATGACAAAGAAAATTATCAGTACCCCCGAAGCGTGGGACGAGCGTCACTTGGGCGCTGACGAGCAATTTGTGGCCCCCGCTGAGGCCGATGCCGACAGTGCCGTGGATGACGCCCTGGGTCTGAAGCTCATCTCCATCCGCCTGCCCAACTCGCTGATTGAAGACTTCAAGAACATTGCCATCATCAACGGCGGCATGGGCTACCAGACCCTGATGCGCCAGGTGCTCAAACGCTTTGCCGCCAGCGAACTGAAAATGATCGCCCGCGACTACGCCGAGCAAGTGCAACATGCCAAAGCAGAAGCGGCTGCTGGGGTGCCCGCCCCACGCGCCCAACAGCGCAAGGCTGCATAGACGGCACAAGCGCCGCGTGCCCACAAAAGAAAACCCGCCAAGGCGGGTTTTCTTGTTTCTAGGTAGTCATTTTTATATCGCAGATTCAAGGCGCGTCAGGCCGTTTGCGGCCACAACGCGATGACACCCAGCACCGTAAAAATGGCGGCAGATGTGACATGCACCACCCGAAGCGGCACCAGCTTGGTGATCTTGTCGCCCAGCCAGACTACGGGGGCGTCAGCGAGCATCATGCCCGTCGTGGTGCCAGCCACCACCCAGCCCCAATTGTTGTACTGTGCGGCCAGCATGACGGTGGCAATCTGGGTTTTGTCACCCATCTCCGCCAGAAAAAATGCCACCACAGTGGTCATAAAGACGCCAAAACGCGGGGCGTCCGAGGTTTCTTCGTCGTCCATCTTGTCGGGAACCAGCATCCAGGCAGCCATGGCAATAAATGAAGTGCCCAGCACCCAACGCAGCACGTCGGGGCCCACCACCGTGGTGATCCAAGCACCCAAGGCGCCCGCGATGGTGTGGTTAATGATGGTAGCGACAAAAATGCCCCACACAATAGGCCAGGGTTTGCGAAAACGCGCGGCCAAAATAAGTGCAAGGAGCTGGGTTTTGTCGCCCATCTCTGCCAGAGCGACGATGCCGGTTGATACGAGGAATGCTTCCATGATGATCTCCGGCCGGGGATAAACCAATGACTGCACGACACCCCCGGCCTGAATCGGAGGCGTGCAGTCAAAGGTCTCGCCAAGATTCACGTTCGTGAACCCTGCTTGCGCCATGTCTGCCACGCAGTGACAAAACAAGTCTGTTGACGCAAGCCCCTCTCAATGAAGAAGGGCGGCTACTCCCCAATGACAAAAAGCATTGTACCGGCGATGCGAACGTGTCCAACAACCCGTTTTGGCGCATTTCTTGCTTGTATTTGGTGCAATTTTGAAAATACCATCAAAATTGCACCAATACACAGCATTTTTAATAAAGAGGTTCACATGGAAGCACTTAAACAGGGCGCAGATGCCTTGTTCATTCTCTTGGGCGGCATCATGGTGTTGGCCATGCACGCCGGTTTTGCATTTCTGGAACTGGGCACCGTGCGGCGCAAGAATCAGGTGAATGCGCTGGTCAAAATTCTGGTGGACTTCTCGGTCTCCACCGTGGTGTATTTCATGGTGGGCTACGGCGTCGCCTATGGCACCAGCTTCTTTGTGGGCGCCGAGGTGCTGGCGGCCAAGAACGGCTACGAGTTGGTGAAGTTCTTCTTCTTGCTGACGTTTGCGGCAGCCATTCCTGCCATCATTTCAGGCGGCATTGCCGAACGGGCGCGCTTCTGGCCGCAATTGATTGCAACCGCCGTGATTGTGGGTTTTGTCTACCCCATCTTTGAAGGCATCGTTTGGAACCAGCACTTTGGCGTGCAAGCCTGGATCAAGGCATTGACGGGTGAAGAGTTTCATGACTTTGCCGGCAGCGTGGTGGTGCATGCCGTCGGCGGCTGGATTGCCTTACCGGCCGTGATCCTGCTGGGTGCACGTAGCAATCGCTACCGCAAGGACGGCGCCATTTCGGCCCACCCGCCATCGAGCATTCCGTTTCTGGCGCTGGGCGCCTGGATTTTGACGGTGGGCTGGTTTGGCTTTAACGTGATGAGCGCGCAAACGCTGGACAAGATTTCGGGTCTGGTGGCCGTCAACTCGTTGATGGCCATGGTCGGCGGCACGCTGGCCGCATTGGTGGCGGGCAAGAACGACCCTGGCTTTGTGCACAACGGCCCCCTGGCTGGCCTGGTGGCGGTGTGTGCGGGCTCCGACCTGATGCACCCACTGGGCGCACTGGTGGTGGGCGCTGCAGCGGGAACCATTTTTGTGGTGATGTTCACTTTGACCCAAAACAAATGGAAGATTGACGATGTGCTGGGCGTGTGGCCACTGCACGGGCTCTGCGGCACTCTGGGGGGCGTGGCGGCCGGCATTTTTGGCACCAAAGCAATGGGCGGTCTGGGCGGCGTTTCGCTGGGTGCCCAGCTGATAGGAACCGCCATGGGCGTAGTCTGGGCCGTGCTGGGTGGCTTGCTGGTGTACGGCATTCTCAAAGCAACCACTGGCTTGCGCCTGAGCCAGGAAGAAGAGTACGACGGCGCTGACCTGTCCATCCACAAGATCAGCGCCACGCCGGAGCGCGAAGCCAACTGGTAAGCGTCACGCTGCATCTGTTTCATGAAACTTTTTCCCGTCAACCGCCATCCGGATACACTGGATGGCATTCACACCCTGGCTGAACTCTTTGCATGGCGTGTGGCCCAAACTCCGCAGGCTGACGCTTATCAGGCGTACGACCCAGCCACCCGCAGCTGGACCCCCCTCTCGTGGAAAGCGACCAGCGAACGCGTAGAGCGTGTGATGGCCGCTCTGGACCACCTGCAACTGCCGCGTCAATCGCGCATTGCGATTCTCCTGCCCAATGGCATGGATGCGGTCTGCATCGACCAGGCAGCGCTTGCGCTGGCCTGTGTTCCCGTGCCCCTGCACGCGCTGGACAACCCGGCCAGCATTGCCTACATCCTGGGCGACAGTGACACCTCTGTGCTTTTCGCACAGTCGCTGGCACAGTGGCAAGCCATTGCCTCCACCGGTGTACCGCTGCCCTCGCTTCGGCAGGTGGTGATCACGGAACCCGTGACGCAGGCACCGGCTTGCGCAAGCGAACCATCCGTGGTCTCCTTGTTCCACTGGCTGGCCCCATCCGCAGCCGCCAGCGATGGACCACCCGCGGTGCGAGCGCCTGCGCACGACGAGCTGGCTACTCTGGTGTACACATCAGGCACCACCGGCAAGCCCAAGGGCGTGATGCTCACGCATGACAATGTGCTGGAGAACGTGAAGGCCACACTGCAGCGCGTGGCCCCCGTGCCTGAAGACGTTTTCTTGTCGTTTCTACCCCTGTCGCATACGTTCGAGCGCACCGCTGGCTATTACCTGCCCATCGCAGCGGGCTGTTGCGTGGCGCATGCACGCTCCGTCGCGCTGCTGTCGGAAGACCTCAAAACCGTGCGACCCACCATCCTGATTTCGGTGCCGCGTATCTACGAGCGCGTCTACAGCACACTCAAAGGCATGCTGGACGGTTCAATTCTGAAATCGCGCTTGTTCCAGTGGGCACAGGCCGTGGGCTGGCGGCGCTTCTGCCGCACGCAGCATTTGCCGGTAGATGGCCACACGCCCGCGCTGCTCGATGCTCTGATTTGGCCGTTGCTCAACAGGCTGGTGGCCATTCCACTGCTGGCACAGTTCGGCGGCCGCCTGCGCGTGGCTGTCAGCGGTGGGGCAGCATTGTCGCAGCCCATTGCGCATTGTTTTCTGGGTCTGGGCTTGCCCATTTTGCAAGGCTACGGCATGACGGAAACGTCGCCCGTGGTGGCGGCCAATGCACTCGATGACAACGACCCGGCCACCATTGGCCGGCCGCTGGCAGGGGTAGAGGTGCGCATTGGCGATAACCGGGAGTTGCAAGTGCGCAGCCGCAGCGTGATGCGCGGGTACTGGAAGCGTGAAGCCGACACCGCGGCGGCCTTCATCGACGGCTGGCTACACACGGGCGATCAGGCGGCCATCGAGAACGGACGGATTCGCATACTGGGCCGCATCAAGGAAATCATCGTGACCTCCACCGGCGAGAAGATTGCACCAGCCGATCTGGAATTCGCCATCACCAGTGACCCTTTGTTCGAACAGGCCTATGCATTTGGCGACAACCGGCCGTTCATCGGCTGCATTGTGGTGTTGGGCCGATCCGGATGGGAGCGCATGGCCGAAGAACTGCATCTGGACCCCCAAGCAAGCGACAGCCTGCTGGCACCCGCCGCACGCGAAGCCGCCTTGCAACGCATTCGCGAACTGACCCGTGGGTTTCCGCACTATGCCCAGCCGCGCGCAGTCGCCCTGTCACTGGAGCCCTGGACTGGCGAAAACACACTGATGACGCCCACGCTCAAGCTCAAGCGCAACAACCTGGCAGCCCATTTTTCAGCCGATATGGAGCGCCTCTACCGCCGCTGACTCCGCCTCGAAGGTTCTCAGCTACCTGGATTGGACTTGGCGCGGCGGGCCTCGCGCTGCATAAACAGGTAGAGCCCTTCCACCCTCTCGCGGGCCCACGGAGTCCTGCGCAAAAACTTCAAGCTGGATCCGACGCTAGGCTCGTGCGTAAAGCAGCGCACCGGCACCAGCTCCCCCAGCTTGGCCCAACCGTAGTGCGCCTCAAGCGCGGTGACGATGGTTTCCAGCGTCAGGCCGTGCAAGGGGTTGCGGGCCTGGGGAAGCGGCTGGGGTTGCAATGGCAGTTGCGGAGGTGTGTTGGGCATAGCCCCATTTTCGCACCCCCCTGTCCACTTCACGCCAGCTGCCTGCGCAAGTAAGGGTCAACAGCCCACCGGCCACAACCAAACACTACCAATACCCCCAGCAGCACACCCCAGGTGACATGTTGCTGAAGGGCAGCGGGTGCAATTTCGCTCAGGGAAATCACGGCCACGGCGTTGACGACCGAAAGCCCGAGCGCAGCAAAACGCCCACCCAGACCCAGTACCAGCAAAACAGGCAAAACCAGTTCGCCCGCAGTCCCCATGGCGGCTGCCACGGCTGGCGACAGGAACGGCACGTGGTACTCGTCGGCAAACAAGGACAAGGTGATGTCCCAATCGCGCAATTTGGTAAGCCCTGAAGCAAAGAAAGCCTGGGCCACGTACAGACGGGCCAGCAAACTGGCCAACGGCTGCAGAGCGTCCAGCAGGCGATCCAGCCTGTCGCTGCCGTGCAGCAAGCACGTGAAGAAATTGCGTTGGGGCCGAAGCCCTGTTGGGGTGGTGGAAATCGCCATGGGACAAGTCCTGTCAGGAGAACGAAAGGGGGCGTTGAATGGCCGCGGATATCAGACCGCTTTGCGCGGCGAGGGGTAACCAGGTGCTGAATTCCAGCGCCGCAGACGCATCGAGTGCGTCCGCCAGCGAACGACCCAGTAAGAGCGTAGCCAAAAAGTCCGCCTCACCCGCCTGGGCCACGCGCACCCGGGGACGGAATCCGTCCCTCCAGACAACGGCGTCCTGTGCAACCGGTCCGCGCAGCAAGGCACCAACTTCTGTAAAGGAAGGGGCCTGATACAGGTGAGCCCCCACAACGCTGGCGGCTGGCCAGGGGCTGCGCAACACCGCACAACCCGGAGTCAGCTTCAATTGCAGATCAGCCGGATCCATCGTGGTCAGCAAGGCCAGCGTGTGCAATTGGAGGTCTGCGTCAGGGGCGGTGGCGCAACGGTGCAGCGCCCATTCGATGGCGGCCACATCGGGCAAATAGGACTCGGCCTGCAACTGCGCACTGCACCGCACAAATTCAGACAGGGCTTTGCCCCAGCAGGCCACATCGCCTAGCACGGGCGGTTGCGCATGCCACAACGCGCGGGCCAGGTCGGCAAAACTCTCCTCACCGATCAGCTGCGCCAGCACCGGATAGGCTGATTGCAAAGCGCGTTCAGCCAGCATGTGACCATTGGTTTGATAGGCTTTTAGGCCTCTAGCCCCCGAATCCATTGCGTAAGAAGCTACTGTTTTCATAGCATGTGCAGCAGGCCTTGCAAACAACGCATCCAGCAAGGCCTGCTGCTGAGTGGCCAGGGCGCTCATGCAGACGCCTGCGCCAAGGCCGCAGCGCAGACGGTGCGCGCGCGGATGGCCTCGTCCAGCAGCACGTCGAGTGCGGGAATCGCCGTGTCCCATTCGATGAGCGTGGGCACGGCACCGAAGCGGTGTATGGCATGCCGGTATAAATCCCAGACGGCATCGCACACGCGACTGCCATGGTCATCGATCACGATGTCGCCATGCGCATCGCTCACATGGCAATGGCCGGCCAGGTGCAACTCACCCACGGCACCCGCAGGAATGGCATCGAGCCAATCACGGCAGCAGCGCACGGTATCGGTCACACGCCCGTCTCTTTGGGCATTCAGGGCGTTGACGTAAATATTGTTCACGTCCACCAGCAATTGGCAGCCGGAACGACGCGCCAGCTCCGTTAGAAATGAGGTCTCTGACCACGCCTGTTCTTCATCCGAGGCATTCCAGGTCAGGTAGGCAGAGAGGTTCTCCACCAGGATCGGGCGTTGCAGGCGGTCTTGCACCTGACCCACGTTGGCACACAGCACATCCAGTGCCTCGGTGGTGAAGGGCAAAGGCAGCAGATCTGCCGCATGCACCACGGCGCCCTGAAAATGGCCACGGGCAAACGAGGCATGGTCGCTCACGCGCACCGGGTCGATGCGCTCCACCAGCTTGGCCAACTGATCCAGATGCCACGGGTCCAGCCCCACGGCCGATCCCAGCGACAAGCCCACTCCATGCAGGCTGACGGGGTAGTGCGCCCGCCCTTGCTCCAGCACAGCCAGCGCCGCACCGCCGCTGGCAAAGAAATTCTCGGAATGGGCTTCCAGAAAATCAAGGCCCGGGCGTCGCTCCAGCAGCTCGCCGTAATGCGGGTGGCGCCAGCCGATACCGGCCACCTTAGCCCTTTTTCATCATCTTGGCTTCGTCCATCGAGAGGCCCTTCATGTCCTTGCAAGTGCCCTTGGCCACGTATTTCCATTCCATCTTGTCCATGTCTACTTTGGACTGGCCCGCACAGGAATGCACGCCGGAGATGCTGGCGCAATCGTTCTGGCCTGCTTTGGCGATACCAAAGCATTTCTCTTTTTCCTGTGCGGCAGCGGGCACCGCCATCATGGACAAGGACATCACCGCAGCTGCAGTTGCAGCAATCATTGCACGTTGGTTCATTTGGAGAACTCCTTAGTTGGACAAGTTGATAAACAACCAGGGAGCAGGAGCAAGTCATGCTCCGCCATGCTGGTTGCGGTTTAGTCAGGTTACAGGCAGCATTCTTACAAGCCATGCTCCTTCTTTTCGATTTCAACTAACTCCTAGACGCAAAATTAACCCGCACTCCGATGCTCAATCACTGCGGAAAAGTGACTTCGCTGCGAGATAAAAAGCCATCAAAAATAAATTACTGGCAATAATTTTTAATCTGCCGCATAATACATTTGTATTGCCGAAATTTCGGTGATGCGGGTTTGCGGTGATTTGCCAGTTTCGCGTCTGCTTTAAGTCTTCATTGGTTTGTTGATTGCGGGTTTGGACTCCATCGCGTTTTGAGAGTTATTTTGAGGAGTCCTTCATGGGCAACAAACTGTACGTAGGCAACCTGCCTTATTCTTTCCGTGATGAAGATCTGCAACAAGCATTTGCCGCACACGGTTCCGTTTCTAGCGCTAAAGTCATGATGGAACGAGACACTGGCCGTTCCAAAGGCTTTGGTTTTGTTGAGATGGGTAGTGACGCTGAAGCGCAAGCAGCCATAAATGGCATGAACGGTCAACAATTCGGCGGTCGTGGTTTAGTCGTTAACGAAGCTCGCCCAATGGAGCCACGTCCTCCCCGTACAGGTGGCGGCGGTGGTTACGGCGGTGGTGGCGGCGGTGGTTATGGCGGCGGCGCTGGCGGTGGCGGTGGACGCTCCGGTGGCGGCGGCGGTGGTTACGGCGGCGGCGCTGGCGGTGGCGGTGGACGCTCCGGCGGCGGCGGCGGTGGAGGTTACGGCGGTGGCCGTAGCAGCTACTAAGCGAGGATCTGAATTGGGGAATGTTCCCCAGTCAAACGAGGGCCTTCGGGCCCTTTTTTCATGGTGCAACGGAACTGAGGATCACACTTCGGTCGAGCGACGCTTGCGGGGACGACCCGAAAGCAAGTTGTCAAACACTGCGTCCGGCAACATGCGCAGCAGCTTGGCAACCCAACCCATTTGCCAGGGAATTACTTTATAGCTGTTACCCGACGCGATGGTCACAAAAGCGCGGTTAGCAAAATCATCGGCCTGCATCAAAAATGGCATCGCATAACGATTTTGTCGGGTGAGCGGAGTGTCAATATAGCCTGGGCAAATTGTGACTACCTTGACGCCACTGTCACGTAGCTCACCCCGCAAACTTTCGCAATAGGCAATGACTGCGGCTTTGCTGGCGCAGTAGGCGCCATGGCCGGGCAAGCCTCGAATACCAGCCACGCTGCCGACCCCAACTAAACGGCCTGAACCGCGCTGGACCATCCCATCGACAAAGGCGTGAAAGGTGGCAGCTAAGCCAACGTTGTTGGTTGCAAAGG
>JAYTRR010000230.1:0-27359 GCA_043746005.1 Burkholderiales bacterium | reverse complement strand
GATTAGCCCAGCTTGATACCCATCGGATCGGCAGTGAGGTAACCCACTGCCGCACCAAAGCGGTCTTTGTAGTTGGCGCGCACCAGCGGGTCCAGCGTAGCCTGCACCTTGCCATGCAGCTTGGGCAGCCAGTCACCGGGGTGCTGGAAATTGGTGGTGATGTAGGTCCAGCCGCTCAGATCATCCACCACGCCCAGGCCGGTGGCTTCGGCACCGGAAGGCATGGACATCAGTCGACTGAGTTGCTTGGTGTCGACGTTGTAGGCCCACACAAAGTTGTTGACGTGGGTGCTGCTGTCTTCACCGATAAATAGTGTGCGCAGTTTCTCGGAGAATTTCAGGTTATCGGGGTTGGACACCTTGTCGGGGTTGGCCAGATTGCCCAGCACATCCGCTGCAATGTCTTCGCCCATCAGCAAGGCGCGCATCTGGGTAGGTACCCATTCACTCTTGATGGCAACGCCGGTCTGATCCGTGTGGCCACCGGCCAGCGTATGGGCCATGATGCCGCCCGCAATCAGTGGCTTGTCCAGCGCAATCCCACTGACTGTATTCCAGCCCTTGCCGGTCTTGACCATGGAGTCCTGAATGTTTTGCAGCGCAGAGTAAGCCACCTTGTCTTTGATGTTGACAGTGGTGCCTTCCATCTTGGAGAAGCCCATGCTGCCACCCATCAGGTAGGCATAGCGGTGGGTTTCCAGAAAGGCAGCCGCTTTTTCCATACCAGGCTTGAGCTTGATCCAATTGGCAACACCGTTGTAGAAGACTTTGGTAAAACTGGCGTCATTCGGATCGGCCTTGCGCACATCCATGATGTCAGATGGTTTGAGCTTGTTGGCCAGTTTTTCAATCTCGTCGCTGGTGGCTTGGCCCAGCTTGATCCAGCTCAGCTTGGCACCCGCATCTGCCGGGTTGATGGAAAAACCATCGCCCAACTTGGCGACATACAGCGTGCCGGAACCAAGGTTTTTTTCTCGGTCTGCCACGAACAGGAACAAGCCACTATTGGTGTAGTCGTCACCCATCAAGACGGTGCGGTTGTCGGGCATGATCTGCACCAGTTCATGAGAGATGCGGCCCATGCAATAGTGCTTGACCAATGAGCCTGTGCCGTCGGGGTTGACTGTCACTTCCGGCAGGTGACCGTAGTGGTAAGGATTGGCAATCGCCTCGTCGCCAAAGAGGCTCTTGCTGAATGCCTTGAAGACCTTGTTCTCTGACACAAAAGGCGCATCAGGCTCGTACTCTTCACTGGACAAATGGGTATTCCAGGGAGACAGGCTGGAGCCGCAGGTGATCCACAGGCCCTGCGCTTGCGAGGTATCCACGTTGTGGTATTTCACCAGGGTGAGCTTGCCGGTGGTCGTGTCTTGATCCAGGGTCAGCACCGCAATGGGCGACGGCAGCATGCCGTAGGTGTCCATACCGCTCTGGTCGGCGTTGGTGTATTCAAACTGCACCACGGCAAAAACAGCCTTGCCCTTGATTCCCTTGACGGTAGTGGTTGGCAGTTGCAGAAGCGAAGTGCCATCCGGACAGTCCGAGAAGAATTGGCGCTCTTTGCCCGCCACCGACTTGTCCATGATGGGCTTGTTCAGGATGTCCACATAGCCGCCTGCCAGCATTGTTGCGCCCTTGCCATCCGGCACCTGGTCACCCGTCATGAAGAAGGGCTGGTAGGCCAGCTTGTAAGCGCGTGTGGTGCCATCCTGCAAAGTCACCTGAAGGCTGGAGGCGACGGTGGTGATTGCCATGGCTGCCGGGTTGGCCAGCGAAGGGGCTGCCATGGACGAGAACACCGCAGAAGCAAACGGCGCTGTTGAAAACGCTGCTCCAGCGGCGGTTGCACAACCCGACAACAGCGAGCTGGAGACCATCACACCCAAGGGCAACATCGGCGCAGCGGCGATGAATTTGAGTGCGGTACGACGCGATGGTTGGTCTAGTTGTGACATGGTCTGTGGTTCCAGATAGGGATGAAATAACACCGCCTATCCTAGAAACCGCATATGACAACGGCATGACAGTTGCGTGGCGCGTGGCGCACAAAAACTTCAAAGGCTGTATTCCCGCTCAACCCTGGCAATGCGGGTAGTGAAACTGGCATACCACTTCTCGTGCCCAGTTTTTGTGCCTCTAGGTGATCAGCGTTGGCCGTCCATAGGCGAATAGATTCGAGGTTGGCCCAGTACGACGCGGTAATGCCCGCGCCGTGCGCTCATTGGGTGAAGATGACCGCGTAGTACGGCGGCGGGGTTTGGACGATGGCGTTCAGGGCACGGGGGTGAGTTTGGCCACGCTGAGCGCCAGCCACTTGGTGCCGTGGCGCGGAAAGTTGATCTGCGCACGGGCGTCGTCCCCGACCCCTTCAAGGGTGAGCACGGTGCCTTCGCCAAACTTGGCGTGGAATACTTTCATGCCCAGGCGCAAACCGTGCACGGACTCGTCTTTGCGGACAATATTAGTGCCAAATGTGCCTGAATCTTCCGTGGAACCTGCGTGGACAGCTCCTGAATACATAGCAAAATCGGAACCCGAACCAAAACTGGCATTCCAGTTGCGGCCGAAATTCTGATTTTGCGGGGTGAGCCACTTCAACGCGGCTTCGGGCAGTTCCTCAAAAAAGCGGCTCTTGGGGTTGAAGCGCGTCTGCCCGTGCAGCATGCGCGACTGCGAGTGGCTCAGGTACAGGCGCTTGCGGGCGCGAGTAATGGCCACGTACATCAGGCGGCGCTCTTCCTCCAGACCCTCACGGTCGTTCATGGAGTTCTCATGCGGGAACAAGCCCTCTTCCATACCCGTGATGAACACGCAATCGAACTCCAGGCCCTTGCTGGAGTGCACCGTCATGAGCTGAATGGCATCCTGCCCGGCTTGGGCCATGTTGTCGCCGGCCTCCAGCGCTGCGTGGGCCAGGAAGGCCACCAGAGGCGAAAGCGTCTCGCCGGTGTCGCCAAACTCATCCGCGAGTGCTTCACTCATCGGCGTGACTCCAACGCGGGTGACGGGCTCGGCAGAGTCGGAAAAATCCATACCCTGACTGGCTGGGCTTTGACTCAGCGGGTTGGCTGTGCCTGTCAGCATGGCAGCTGCATCACGGCCGAAACCTTCCTGCATGACAAAGCTCTCGGCGGCGTTCACGAGTTCTTCCAGATTCTCCACCCGGTCAGCGCCTTCGCGCTCGGCCTTGTAGTGCGCCATCAGGCCGCTTTGTTCCAGCATCAGCGACATGATGTCACGCAGATTCATGTCCACCGTCTGCTCACGCAGGACGTCAATTTTTGCCACAAAACCGGCAATCGCCGCGCCCGCCCGTCCGGTCAGGGTGCTGACCGCATCGTGCAGCGAACAACCGGTAGCGCGGGCAATGTCCTGCAGTTGCTCGATGCTGCGCGCACCGATCCCGCGTGCCGGAAAGTTGACCACGCGCATGAAACTGGTGTCGTCGTTGGGGTTCTCCAGGAGGCGCAAATACGCCAGCGCGTGCTTGATTTCAGCCCGCTCAAAAAAGCGCAGCCCGCCGTATACGCGGTAGGGCATGGAAGCATTGAACAACGCGGTTTCGATCACCCGGCTTTGGGCGTTGCTGCGGTAGAGCACCGCAATCTCCTTGCGCTCGCATGCCGGTTCCGTTCCGTTGTCGCGCACCAGCTGCTTCATCTCCTCCACCATCCACTGCGCCTCGGAAAAGTCCGTGGGCGCCTCGTACACGCGCACGGGTTCGCCCGGCCCCTGGTCGGTGCGCAGGTTCTTGCCCAGACGCTTGCTGTTGTTGCTGATGAGGGCGTTGGCCGAGTCCAGAATGTTGCTGTAGCTGCGGTAGTTTTGTTCCAGTTTGATCTGGTGCTGCACATTGAACTCGCGCACAAAGTCGGCCATGTTGCCCACGCGCGCACCGCGAAACGCATAGATACTCTGGTCGTCATCACCCACGGCAATCACGGCACCACCCACGGTATCAGGGCTCGCATTTGCGCCCTGCCCGGCCAGTATCTTGATCCAGGCGTATTGCAGCTTGTTGGTGTCCTGAAACTCATCGATCAGGATGTGGCGGAATCGCCGCTGGTAGTGCTCGCGAACCGGGTCGTTGTCACGCAGCAGCTCATACGATCGCAGCATCAGCTCGCCAAAATCGACCACGCCTTCGCGCTGGCACTGCTCTTCGTAAAGCTGATAGAGGTCGACTTTTTTGCGTGTCTCGTCATCGCGCACCTCCACCATGTTGGGGCGCAGTCCATCTTCTTTGCAGCCCCCAATAAACCGCTGCAACTGCTTGGGGGCAAAGCGCTCGTCGTCATCCGTCACGCCGAACTGCTTGCACATCCGCTTGATGGCGCTGAGCTGGTCTTGCGTATCCAGAATCTGGAAGGCCTGCGGCAGGTTAGCCATCTTGAAATGCGAACGCAGCAGACGGTTGCAAAGTCCGTGGAACGTGCCAATCCACATGCCCCGTACATTGATGGGCAGCATGGTGCTCAGGCGGGTCACCATTTCCTTGGCGGCCTTGTTGGTAAACGTCACCGCCAGAATACCGCCGGGCGACACGTAGCCGTTTTGCAGCAGCCAGGCGATGCGCGTGGTGAGCACCCGCGTTTTGCCGGAGCCCGCACCCGCCAAAATGAGTGCGTGTTCGGCTGGCAACGTGACGGCGGTGCGCTGCTCAGGGTTAAGGTTGGAAAGCAGGGGCGACAACGAAGCGTCTGGGAGGGCAGAGGTAAAGAGCATGCCCTGATTGTAGAAAGGCAAATGGGTTTTCAAGTTTTGTATACAATCGGTCACCGGGCCCAAGCAATTGGGACCCGGTTTTTTATGGCCGGTTCCAGTCCAAGCGCCCAGTGTTTGAAGATTTATCTTGAAATTGGAAAAGGAGCTTGGGCCATGGAAATTTTTGACTACGACAACATACTGCTACTGCCACGCAAATGCCGCGTGGAAAGCCGCTCGGAATGCGATGCCAGCGTGGAGCTGGGCGGACGCCGATTCCGCATCCCTGTAGTCCCCGCCAACATGAAGACCGTGGTCAGCGAAACCATTTGTATCTGGCTGGCGCAAAACGGTTACTTTTACGTGATGCACCGCTTCGACTTTGACAACGTGCAGTTCGTCAAAGACATGAAATCCAAAGGCCTGTACGCGTCCATCTCGCTGGGGGTGAAGCCGCCCGACTACGCCACCGTGGACACACTGGTTGGCCTCAGACTAGCGCCCGAATACATCACCATCGACATCGCCCATGGCCATGCCGACAGCGTGAAAAACATGATCGCCTACCTGAAGGAAAAACTGCCTGCGAGCTTCATCATTGCCGGCAATGTGGCCACACCCGAAGCAGTGATCGATCTGGAGAACTGGGGTGCCGACGCCACCAAGGTGGGCATCGGCCCCGGCAAGGTGTGCATCACCAAGCTCAAAACCGGCTTTGGCACGGGCGGATGGCAACTGAGTGCGCTGAAATGGTGTGCCCGCGTGGCGACCAAACCCATCATTGCCGACGGCGGTATCCGCGAGCATGGCGACATTGCCAAGAGCATCCGCTTTGGCGCGACCATGGTCATGATTGGCTCCATGCTGGCAGGCCACGAAGAGAGCCCCGGCCAAACCGTGGAGGCGGACGGCAAGCTGTACAAGGAATACTACGGCTCCGCTTCCGACTTCAACAAGGGTGAATACAAACACGTGGAAGGCAAGCGCATTTTGGAGCCCATCAAGGGCAAGCTGGCGGAGACCATGATTGAAATGGAACAGGATGTGCAGAGCTCCATCAGTTATTCCGGCGGCAAGAAACTGATGGACATCCGTAAGGTGAACTACGTCACGCTGGGTGGCGACAACGCAGGTGAACATCTGTTGATGTAGGAGCTTTGATGAAAATTTCGGTTTTGGGCATTGGGTTGATGGGCTTTCCCATGGGGCGGCTTTTGTGCGCGGCCGGACATGAGGTACATGTTTGGAATCGCACACAGGAGAAGGCGCAGCGGCTGGCGGCTTTCGGTGCGGTGGTGCATGCCACACCGGGCGAGGCGGTCAAGGATGCTGACCTGGTCATCACCATGCTGGACAACGGCAACGTGGTGAGCCAGGTTTTGTTTGACATGGGCGTCGCCGCCGCCATGAAGCCCGGCAATCTGCTGATCGACATGTCATCCATCAAGCCGATTGAAGCGCGCGACCATGCCGCCCGGCTGAGTGAAATGCACATCGACTATCTGGACGCACCCGTTTCTGGTGGCACGCTGGGTGCGGAGCAAGGCACGCTGGCGATCATGGCGGGAGGCAAAGTCGCCAATTTTGAACACGCTCTACCCGTGCTGAGCGTCTTTGGCCGCGCCACCCATGTGGGCCCTACCGGCGCGGGGCAACTGGCCAAACTGGCAAATCAGATGATTGTTGGAATCACGATCGGCGCCGTCGCTGAAGCATTGTTGCTTTGCGAGCGTGGCGGCGCAGATATGGCCAAGGTGAAGGACGCCATCACCGGGGGCTTTGCCGACAGCCGTATTCTGCAAGTGCACGGCCAGCGCATGGTGGAGCGCGATTTTGCTCCCCGGGGGCGCATGTCGGTGCAGCTCAAAGACTTGCGCAATGCACTCTCAACAGCCCATGAAATCGGTTTTGAGGCCCCCATTACTCAGCTGTTCGAGCAGCTGTACGCCCAAGGCATTGATCACGGCCTGGCCGACCTGGACCATTCCGGACTATTTGTTGAACTGGCAAGCCGCAATGGAATGACCTGAGAGCGGTAGACAAAAAAATAGGCCCTGCAAGAGGGCCTATCGTTCATGCCGATTCGAACCCCTGTTCGCTATCGGCCTGTTAGTCGTCAGACTGGATTAGTCAAACGTGCGTGCGGCACGCTTTTTGGCGTCACGTGGCACAAACACCTTGCCAGCATTACCCGGCTTCACACCCATGGGCTTGCTGAATGCAGGCTTGCGAGCGGCGAAGTCGGCACCGCGGGGAGCCGCGTCAGGGCGACCTGCGCCGGCGAAACGGTCATTAAAACCGCCTTTGCGAGCGTAGCTGAATCCGCCGTTGTCGCCACCGTCGCGTGGGCCGTTCTCACGGGGACCATTGTCACGGTTAAAACCACCATCACGGTTGCCGCCAAAGCCGCCACCATTGTTCTGAAAGTTGCCTGGTCCTGCGTCACGAGGAGCGCTTCCATTGCGGTCACCGAAGCTGGGGCGTCCACCGCCGCCATCACGGTTGCCACCGCCGAAGCTGCGGGGTGCGCGGTCGGCGTTGTGGCTACCACGGCCGCCGAAACTGGCACCGGTTCCAGGACGTGAATCCGGGAAACGCTGCTGCGGCTCCAGACCGGGAATGGTCTCGGACTTGAAGTGTTGACGGGTCGTCGCTTCGATGTCGAAAATCTTGCGACGATCACGCACTTCGGCAAACGTCACAGCCAGACCATCGCGCCCGGCACGGCCGGTACGGCCAATGCGGTGGGTGTAGTCATCGGCCTTCATCGGCAAGCCGAAGTTGAACACGTGGGTGATGGTGGGCACGTCAATACCGCGGGCAGCCACGTCGGTAGCCACCAGAATTTGCACCTGACCTTGGCGCAGGGCCATCAAACGACGGTTACGCAGACCCTGGCTCAGGGCACCGTGCAGGGCGACGGCATCAAAGCCTTCTTGCTGCAGGTCGTTCGCCAAACCATCGCACTCAATCTGTGTGCTGGCAAAAACGATGGCCTGGTTGATGGTGGTATCGCGCAACCAGTGGTCCAGCAACTTGCGCTTGTGGTGGGCGTTGTCGGCCCAGAACAGCACTTGCTTGATGTTGGCGTGTTTTTCGGTTGGGCTGTCAATGGTGATGCGCTGTGGCTCACGCATCACGCGGGCAGCAAGCTGCTGAATGCGGGGTGCGAAAGTGGCGCTGAACATCATGGTCTGCTTGCGGCCGATGGTGAGCTGGTTGATTTCAGCCAGATCGTCGGAGAAACCAAGGTCGAGCATACGGTCGGCTTCGTCCACCACCAGGAACTGAACCTGGTCCAGCTTGATTTGCATGGAGCGTTGCAGGTCCAGCAAACGGCCGGGCGTAGCCACCACCAGATTGGCATTTTGCAGCTTGGCAATTTGCAACTGGTAAGGCATACCGCCGACGATGTTGGCGATGCGCAAACCACGGCAATGTTGCACCAGGTCAATCGCATCGTTGGCAACTTGCTGGGCCAGTTCGCGGGTTGGGCACACGATCAGTGCGCCAGGTGCTGGCGCCTTGAAGTTGCGCACATTGGTGGGGTCTTTGCGCTTGGGGCGCTTGGGAGGTGCCTCGCCTTTGGCAACGGCTTCAGCCACTTCGTGCTCGAACGCAGCGCGCTCGTCGATTTCAGCTTGCGCCAACTGCTTCAGCAAGGTGTGCAGCACGGGCAACAGGAAGGCGGCGGTCTTGCCGCTACCGGTCTGGCTGGACACCATCAGGTCGATGAAACGGGTGGCTTGCTTGTCAGCGCTATCGCTTGGCAGCGCCAGCGGGATGGTTTTGAGCTGAACCGTCGTAGGCTGGGTGTAACCCAGATCTTTGACGGCGTGAACCAGCTCGGGAGCCAGACCCAGTGCGACGAAGCCGTTAGGCAATTCGGGGGCGGCTTCAACCGCATCGGCAGAAACCAGTTCGGCAGCGATGCCAACAGGGGTTTCTTGCACTGCGATATCAGCAGGAACAATAGTGGAAAGGGTTTCGTCAGGCACAAAAGCGCCCGACATTGCAAAAGCGTCAGTCATGGTTTTACTCACACGCGAGTGCCGCAGGGTATGCGACTGCTCCGTCAATGGTTAAAAAACATCAACCATCAAACGGAACCTGCGGTGAATTCAATCAGCGCTTGGGGCCCAAATAGGCGGACCCGATGAATGAAGGGAGATGTGCAATATGCGCCACTGTTTGTAGCGCAGTTTCGAATTATGGCACGGATTCGGGTTTCTACCTAATCCAATCTCTCTTTAGGGGAATCATTCCAGTTTCAGGAAGTGCTTGCGGTAGTGCTCCATCTCATCAATCGACTCATGCACATCGGCGAGTGCGGTGTGGCGCTGCTGCTTCTTGAACGATGCATACACCTCCGGACGCCAGCGTTTGGAGAGTTCCTTGAGCGTGCTCACGTCCAGATTGCGGTAATGAAAAAACGCCTCCAGCTTCGGCATGTACTTGACCAGAAACCGGCGATCCTGCCCGATGGAGTTGCCGCACATGGGCGAACCATTTTTAGGCACGTATTGGCTCAGAAAACCAATCAATTCCGCTTGGGCCTGCTCCTCATCCATTGTGGAGGCTTTGACCTTGTCGATCAGCCCGCTCTTGCCGTGGGTACCCTTGTTCCAGGCGTCCATCTGGTCCAGCAGGGCATTGGTTTGATGAATCACCAGCACGGGACCTTCAGTCCTGCACTCCAGCAGGGGACCGGTGACGACCACTGCGATTTCAATGATGCGTTCGACCTGCGGGTTCAGACCGGTCATCTCGCAGTCGAGCCAGACGAGGTTCTTATCTGATTTGCTCAGAGGGGTGTTGTTTTCTGCCATGGCTTGGATTGTCGCCGATGGCCTAAACTCTGGCGCCATGACAGAACTCTTCACCAGCACCTCCGCGTCCCTCACTACCACCCTGATTTTCGCATTGGCTCTATCGGTGAGTCTGATGTTGAAATTCTGGCTGGCCACACGGCAAATTCGCCATGTGGCAACCAACCGCAACATCGTGCCGGCCGCATTTGCCGCCAAAGTCGCCCTGCATGCACACCAAAAGGCGGCTGACTACACCGTGACCAAGGTACGGTTTGGGCTGATAGAACTGGCTTGGGGCGCCGCAATTGCCCTGTGCTGGACCTTGCTCGGTGGTCTGTGGCTTTTGAATCAGCTGCTGGTCGACTGGATGGGAACCGGTGTTGCACAACAAGTCGTTTTGTTGGCCGCCTTCATTGCCATCAACGGTTTACTGGATCTGCCGTTCACGCTCTACCAGACCTTTGTTATCGAGGAGCGATTTGGTTTCAATAAAACCAGCCTCGCCCTTTGGCTGCAGGATTTTGGAAAGTCGCTTGTGCTGGGTGCCTTGATCGGTCTGCCGCTGGTGGCTCTGGTCGTGTGGATGATGGGCGCGACCGGACCCTGGTGGTGGCTGTGGGTGTGGGGCGTGTGGATGGGGTTCAACGTGCTGATGCTGCTGGTGTACCCCACCTGGATAGCACCCTTGTTCAATAAATTCCAGCCCTTGAAGGACCCTGACATCCAGACCCGGGTGACACAGTTGATGGCCCGTTGCGGTTTTCAGTCCAAAGGGTTCTATGTGATGGATGGCAGCAAGCGCAGCGCCCATGCCAACGCTTACTTCACCGGATTCGGTGCGTCCAAACGCGTGGTGTTTTATGACACGCTGCTGGCCCAACTGGCCCCAGCCGAGGTCGACGCGGTATTGGCGCATGAACTGGGGCACTTCAAACACCGGCACGTCATCAAGCGGATGGTCGTCATGTTTGGCATCAGTCTGCTTGGATTTTTTATATTGGGCTGGGTTAGCCACCAGGCCTGGTTTTTTACCGGCTTGGGGGTCGCCCCCAACCTGAATGGCGCCAACGACGCACTCGCTCTGCTGCTCTTCATGCTGGTCTTGCCATTAATGGGCACCTTCATGGGCCCTCTGATGGCGCAAATGTCGCGCCGGGACGAATTTGAGGCCGACGCCTACGCGGTTCAGCAAACCAGTGGCACGGCCCTGTCCAGCGCGTTGCTGAGGCTGTTTGAAGACAATGCATCTACCCTGACACCAGACCCGATTTACGTCAAGTTTTACTACTCACACCCACCCGCAACCGAGCGACTGGCACGGCTGCAAACCCCTTCCACCGCAGCCTGATCCGGATAACACTTTGAAAAAAAATACCCCTTCAGCCCCCGCCAACCTTGCGCTGACTGCTACGCAAGTGATAGCACAGCTGGCCCAGCTGGATAACTGGAAGCTGTTTGGCGATGGTCCTGATGTGGCTATTGAAAAGACGTTTCATCTCGGCGGCTATCTGGAGACCATGGCGTTCGTGAGTGCCGTGGCGTTCATAGCCCATTCGCATCACCACCACCCGGAGTTGCTGGTGCACTACAACCGTTGCAGTGTGCGGTGGTGTACGCATGACGTGCAAGGTATTTCAATGGCTGATTTTGTGTGCGCCGCCAAGGTTGACGCACTCCTGATCCAAGATTGAGCAAAGGTTCTATTTTGGCTACATCCCCCACTTTAGAAGCCGGTTTGGTCATTGCCGGGCACGGGCGCCACGTTTGGGTGGAGACACCCGATGGCCGGCGACTGATCTGCCACCCGCGTGGCAAAAAGAGCCAGACAGTTGTGGGTGACCACGTGCTGTGGCAAGCATCCGAAGACGAGGGCACCATCGAAAAGGTGCTTCCACGCAGCAATCTGTTCTACCGACAGGACGAAATTCGAACCAAATCCTTCGCGTCCAATCTGGACCAGATCCTGATACTGATTGCGGCCGAACCCGAATTTTCCGAAAGCCAGCTGACCCGTGCTTTGATCGCCGCAGAGGCCGAGCACATTCGCCCCATCGTTGCGCTCAACAAGAGCGATCTGGCGGTGCCTTTTGACAAAGCCTGGCAGCGACTCAAGGTGTACCTCGACATGGGCTACGCGGTGCTGCCCATGGCATTGAAGCCACGCGGAGACAGCGATGCCAACCCCGAGCACCACCTGGATTCGGTGCTCAAGGGGAAAACCACCTTGGTGCTGGGACCCTCCGGATCGGGCAAGAGCACCCTGATCAACCGCTTGATTCCGCAAGCGCATGTGTTGACCAATGCCATATCCACCGCACTGAATTCCGGCAAACACACGACCACCAGCACCACCTTGTACTGGGTGGACGATGCCAAGACAACGGCAGTTATCGACTCACCGGGATTTCAGGAATTTGGTCTGAACCACATCGACCCGATGCACCTGGCGGGCCTGATGCCCGATATAAAATCCCACGCGTCGAATTGCAAGTTCTACAACTGCAGCCATCTGCACGAACCGGGGTGCGGGGTCATTTCCGCGCTGCAACCGACCTCTGAAGCCTTTTCAGTCGCTAGCCCCGATCAAATCAGCGCGAATCGCTACAAAATATATAGCGACCTGTTTGCCGAGTTGTCCCAGAAGCGCTACTGATCATCTTCAGAATTCCCCTGGCAACATCAGCCCAGGAGGCGCGCCAGCGAGAGCAGCGCGAGAAACACCATCCACATCACGACCGTGCGCCAAACCAGACCGACGACAGCGCGCAGGTGGAGGGATTGCGGCGTCTGCCCTGAACCCGCACGCTCCCGCGATCCCAGCTGAACATTGACGGCTCCGGAGGTCGCCGCCAGGATGACACCGTCGGTGTCTCCAGGAAATTTGGCTTCATGCTGACGCCAACTGTCCACAGCCTCTTCAAAACTGCCGACAAAAGCAAAACCGAGTGCCGTGATACGGGCAGGGACCCAATCCATGGCGTGCCAGGCCGTATTGGCTGCCAATTGCAGCGCAGGACTCACCGGTGTTCCGGAAGGATGCGACGGGCGGTTGACGTATTGGACAAAATACCCGGCAACCCGGTACAAAACGGCACCAGCGGGCCCTAAACCCAACGCGGCCAGCAGGGCATACCAGGCGAAAACGCCAAAGACATGGCGATGGGCGCTGAGTACGGAGTACTCGATGACGTGCCGCACGATCTCACTACGCGGAAGCGTGCTCGCATCGATGCGCATCCACTGCGCGAGGCGCTCACGCGCGAGGTCTTCATCACCCGCATCCAGCGCGTCCCGGATTTCCGTGAAGTGGTGGCTGAACTGACGAAAACCCAAAGTTGAATACAGAATGACCACACTCCAGATGATTGCAGCCACCCAGCCCAGTGACCACACCAGTAACCAGTGCAGTGCAAAGACCAGCAAGGCTGGCGCTGCCACCGCAACCCACCATGCCAGCCAGCCATGAAATGGCATTCCCGCATCCAGATTCCGGATGATCCAGCGAACCCAGTTTCTCACGCCGTTGTGAACAGGATTCACCTGTGCCAGTGGCCTCGCCTGCTCCAGCAGTAGCGCCAATAAAATGGAAATGAAACTCATAGGGCAATCATAGCGACCCGAATTGCCCAGAGCGTAAGCTGAACCCTCTGTTCCATAGGAGAACCTCAATCCAGCAAAAAGCGGTAGAAATTACGCAACATTCCTGCCGTTGCACCCCAGATATAGCGCTCGGTTGTTCCGTCCTTGTACGGAATGGACAGCCATTCGCGCCGTTGCCCCGCCCATTCGATGGCGTGGCGACGGTGGTTAGCCGGATCCATCAGGAAATCCAGTGGCACCTCAAAGATATCTGCAACCTCATGAGGGTTGGGTGAGATCGCAAACCCCGGGCGCACCAGTGCGACCACCGGCGTCACGATGAATGCACTGCCTGTGGTGTAGATCGGCAGATCGCCGAGGACATCAACAAAACGGCGATCCAGACCAATCTCTTCCTCAGCCTCCCTGAGGGCCGTCACCGTGGCACTGGCATCTCCCGGGTCGGCCTTTCCACCAGGGAACGCAACCTGCCCCGAGTGACTTGAAAGATGTTGGGTCCGCTCTGTTAACAGCACCGTCAATCCCTGGTCACGCATAACCATGGGAATCAGCACCGATGCGTGAACAGGAACCCGGTCGGAAAAGCGCGGCTCTGCCAACAACTCGGGTGTCCACGCATGCGCACTGGCAAACCGAAGGGCCATAGCCATTGGTTGCAAAGATTGCGAGCGCACCTTTGGCAGATGGTCGTCAATGCCGACCACTGGAACGCTATGCGGATCAAAAACTGGGAATTTGGTCATAAAAAAACCGCCACAAGCTTTCGCCGGGCGGTTTCTATTCAATACAGAAAGTCTTATTTTGCGACAGCTGTTTTCTTGGCTGGCAATTTTTCTTTGATACGTGCCGACTTGCCGCTGCGATCGCGCAGGTAGTACAGCTTGGCGCGGCGCACATCACCACGACGCTTGACTTCGATGCCTGCAATCAAGGGGCTGTAGGTCTGGAACGTACGTTCAACACCCTCACCGCTGGAAATTTTGCGAACGATAAAGCCGCTATTCAAACCGCGATTGCGCTTGGCAATAACGACGCCTTCGTAAGCCTGCACCCGCTTGCGGGTACCTTCAACGACGTTCACGCTGACAACGATGGTATCGCCGGGAGCGAATTCGGGAAGGGTCTTCCCAAGACGAGCAATTTCTTCCTGCTCAAGAATTTGTATCAGATTCATGATTTCCTTCGTGATCGTGTATGCGCCAGCACCGAAATGGCACCAATCAAGCACAAGGCTGATCTGGCCGTACAGAGGATCGATAAGCCCTCTATTATAGCAAGCTCAACTTGACTATGACAATGCGGATTCGTCTTTCGACCCCAGATGCCCTGCCTTTCGGGCGGCTTCCAGTAAATCGGGGCGATGCAAGGCTGTGAGTTGCAAGCGCTGGTCACGCCGCCAACGCTCTATGTGCTCATGGTGTCCGGACATCAGGACCGCAGGGACTTTTTCACCCTTCCATTCTTCAGGACGGGTGTAATGCGGGCAATCCAGCAGACCGTCCAGAGCCGGGTTAAAGCTGTCGAACTGATGGCTATCCGGGTCTGACAACACACCTGGCTGCAAGCGCGCCACAGCATCCAGCAAGGCCATGGCGGCCACTTCTCCACCGGAAAGAACGAAATCACCGAGACTGATCTGCTCATCGACACAGGAATCAATAAACCGCTGATCGATCCCTTCGTAGCGGCCGCAAATCAAGATGGCTCCCGTGCTGCCGGACCACCGCTGAACTGCAGCGTGATCCAGCCGCTTCCCGATAGGGGAAAACAGAACCACCGGCGCCCCATCTTTGCGCGCTGCCTTGATTTGTTCAACGGCCTTGGCCATCGGCTCCGCCATCATGACCATGCCCGGTCCGCCGCCAAACGGACGGTCATCTACCCGGCGGTAATTTCCACTGGCAAAGTCACGGGGATTGGAAAGATGCACGTCCAGCTGACCTGATTCGAATGCACGTCGGGTAATACCTGCCGTCAGGAACGGAGCGAAAAGCTCCGGGAAAAGCGTAACCACATCAAAGCGCATGCGCCGTTGGCTCAGTAGTCGGACTGCCAGTCAACGCGAATCCGTCGCGTGGCCAGATCGACATCATCGACATAAGCGGCAACAAAGGGAATCATTCGCTCACAAACTTTGTCATCTTGTGAATACTCCAGCACGAGTACCGTTTGCGCACCGGTTGACAATAATTCTTTGACGGAACCCAGCGACTCATCCTGACGGTTGACCACGTCAAGACCAATCAAATCAACCCAGTAATACTCGTCCTTTGCCGCAGCGGGAAAACTCCCACGCGACACAAAGATGCGCGCGCCGCGCAAAGCTTCAGCAGTGGAACGGTCGTCCACACCCTGCGCGCTCGCGACCACAGACCCGGAGTGATCCTTCGCCTCTTTGACAGCCAGCTTCATGGTCCCGTCAAACGTCTTCAGACCTCTCTCGGTCGGAAGAAGAAACCAGGTCTTGGATGAAAAAAGCGCCTCCGAGTGGGCGCTATAAGGCAGGACCTTGAACCAGCCCTTAATGCCCCAGGCGTCCGCAATCCTCCCGATTTCGATGGCATCGGCTGGCAGTGCAGCAGATTCGAGTCCGGGTAGCGTGGGCATAGGGCATTTCATGTCACACGCTCACGCATAGTGAGCGCCTGACACTTTTTGGATCAAGCAGCTTTTTTAGCGGCCTGGTTGATCAGGCGTTCCACCGTGGGAGAAGCCTGGGCACCAACACCTCTCCAATACGTCAGGCGATCCTGAGCGATACGGATGCTTTCTTCGTTGGCTGCTGCGATGGGGTTGTAGAAACCAATACGCTCGATAAAGCGACCATCACGGCGTGTGCGCTTGTCAGCCACAACAATATTGAAAAACGGGCGTGCTTTTGCACCGCCACGGGCGAGTCGAATGACGACCATGATTTATCCTTTGGGTGGCGGAAATTTCTTTCAACCATTAAATTCAGAGTTGAGACACGCAACTGACCACCCGGCCAGTGACACTCTGAACAGCCTTCCATTATAACCTTTAACCAGTCCATGATCAAAATTCGCCCAAGCGTTGATGCCGATATCAATGACATCACCACAATTTATGCCCATCACGTGCTCCATGGAACGGGAACATTTGAGACCACACCGCCCAGCGCACAGGACATGGCATCGCGTCGTTCGGATGTGCTGTCCAAGGGTCTGCCCTACCTGGTCCTCGAAGACGCCACAGGGGTATTGGGCTTCGCCTATTGCAATTGGTTCAAACCGCGACCTGCTTACCGTTTTTCCGCCGAGGACTCTATTTATCTGGCCCCGGCAGCACACGGCAGAGGGCTGGGCCGTCTCCTGCTTGAGGAACTGATGGCGCAAGCGGAGCGGGCGGGGGTGCGAAAGTTGATCGCAGTCATTGGCGACTCGGCCAACAAGGGATCCATCGGGGTGCACCGGGCGTGCGGCTTCAGCCACGTTGGCGTACTCGCCGACTGTGGCTGGAAGTTTGATCGCTGGCTGGATGTCGTTCTGATGGACAAATCCATCGGCATGGGCAGCACCTGCGCTCCGGCACAATCAGTCGAATGAAAAATAAAACCGTTGCGACTTGGCTTGCATTTGTCGGTGGACCCCTAGGGCTTCACCGGTTCTACTTGTGGGGCAGATCCGACCGCTTGGGTTGGCTGTTATCCATACCGACTCTGATTGGCCTTTACGGCGTGCTGCGTGCACGGGAGTTCGGCCTGGATGACCAATGGAGTTGGGCGTTGATTCCCCTGCTGGGTTTTACTATAGCTGGATGTGCACTCAATGCTATTATTTTTGGTCTCATGGATGTCGATCAATGGAATCAGCGATTCAACCCGGGTGCGCCGCTTGATGGGATTAATGGCCGAACCAACTGGTTCACCATAGGCGCATTGGCAACATCGCTTTTCATTGGAACGACCGTTCTAATGGCCACGATTGCATTCAGTTTTCAGCGCTACTTCGAGTACCAGGTGGAAGCAGCTCAACAGATTTCCCAGCCAGAAAATGCTAAAAAATCTGGAGACTGATCCAATAGGCAGCAGCAGCAACGAATGCACTGGCAGGGATGGTTAAAACCCAGGCCCAGACTATGGTGCCTGCGACACCCCAGCGGACGGCGCTCGCGCGCTGGGTTGAACCTACACCAACAATGGCACCTGTAATCGTGTGCGTCGTCGACACCGGAATACCCAGCCCAGTAGCCAGAAACAGGGTAATCGCGCCGCCGGTCTCAGCACAAAATCCACCCACCGGTTTAAGTTTAGTGATGCGCTGCCCCATGGTTTTGACAATCCGCCACCCTCCAAACATGGTACCTGCACCAATCGCCGTGTAGCAACAGACAATGACCCACATGGGTGGCGCTTTGTCTGCAGCCGCGGTGTAACCGGTTGCGATCAGCAACATCCAGATGATGCCGATGGTTTTCTGGGCGTCATTGCCACCATGCCCCAGGCTATAGGCACCTGCGGACACCAACTGCAAACGTCGAAACCATTTATCCACTCGCGAAGGCCGCGTCCTGCGAAAGACCCACGCGACCATCACCATCATCATGGATCCGAGCAGAAAACCCAATAGAGGTGATACAAAAATAAAGGCCACCGTCTTGAGAATCCCTGCTGAAACCAGTGCGCCCGCACCAGCCTTAACGATCACGGCTCCCACAATGCCACCAATCAAGGCGTGCGATGAACTGCTGGGAATCCCGTAATACCAGGTAATGACGTTCCAGGTGATGGCTCCCACCAAGGCGCCAAACACCACATGGGTGTCAACAACCCCCGGCTGCACAATGCCTTTACCCACTGTGGCCGCGACAGACAGGTGGAAAATGAAAATCGCGACCACATTGAAAAATGTAGCAAAAAGAATGGCCTGGCCCGGCTTTAAAACGCCTGTTGATACCACCGTCGCAATTGAATTGGCGGCGTCATGAAATCCATTCATGAAGTCGAATAACAACGCCAGAACCACCAGCAGAATAACCACCCACAGGGCCGCTTGTACGGTTTCCATAGTCGTGTCGCCAGCCAGATCAGGAGTTTTCGAGGACGATGCCCTCAATGACGTTCGCTACGTCTTCGCACTTGTCCGTAATGGTCTCGAGCAACTCGTAGATCGCCTTGAGTTTGATGACTTCACGCACATCCGGCTCTTCCCGAAACAACTTGCTCATGGCCGTACGCATCACGCGATCCGCGTCTGATTCGAGTTTGTCGATTTCTTCGCATGTCTTCAATGCGGCCTCGGCAGTGGATTGATCCGCAATATTCCCCAAAAGCTTGACCGCATCACGCAAACGCTCGCAGCACTTGACACTGAGGTCTGTTAGGCGGGTGATTTCTTCAGTCATATGGCGCACGTCGTACAGCGCCATTGTTTCTGCGGAGTCCTGAATCAAGTCAGCTACATCGTCCATCGTGTTGATGAGCGTATGAATTTGCTCGCGGTCAATCGGTGTGATGAAGGTGATGTGAATGGCTTTATTACACTCATGCGTTACACGGTCAGCGGCACGCTCCGCATCGTCGACCTCCTGGTTGTACTTGGCCCGCAAGTCCAGGTCGTTGTAGTTGGCAACCAGCTTGGAGAATGCATGGGCGGCCTCCACAATCCGATCTGCATGCTGATTGAACATCTCGAAAAAATTGCCCTCTCTGGGCAAAAGCTTTCCAAACAGCATCGCGAACTCCTAACCAAGAAATATGTCAATAATTTGACCGTGTTGTGATTGCGGGCAGTTTAACCGCAGGCGCTCAGAGAGGGAGCATGACCCAAATCAGCTTCTAAAAATAAAGTACACCGCCCCCACTATGCAAAGCCCGGCCCAGAGATAGTCCAACTTGAACGGCTCATCCATGTAAAGCATGGCAAAAGGTACAAACACGCTGAGTGTGATGACTTCCTGCAATATCTTGAGTTGCGCCACTGAAAAGCCGGCTTGCTGAAAACCAATACGATTGCCCGGCACCTGCAACAGGTACTCAAACAGCGCAATGCCCCAACTGACCAGCGCAGCAACGTACCAGGGAGCAGTCGCCATATTCTTGAGATGCCCGTACCAGGCAAACGTCATGAAGACGTTGCTGGCAACCAGAAAGCAAACCGTTTGCAGCGAAAAAGGAAGTGCAGTAAGAAAATTCATAAGCTTGATTATCAGTTGCGCCAATAAAAAAGCTCCGCAGCTTTCACTGCGGAGCTCGATCCAGCGACGCTTGGAATCGTCAGAATCAGACGATGGCGTCTTCCTTGACAGTCGCAGCGATGTCCGTGAAATCCGCGATCTTGTCGAAGTTCAGGTACTGGTACACCTTGTCGCTGACGGCCGTCAACACGCTCATGTCGGCCATGTATTCTTCCTTGGTCGGAATACGACCCAGCTTGGAACAAATGGCTGCGAGCTCGGCCGATCCCAGGTACACATTGCTGTTTTTGCCCAGACGGTTCGGAAAATTGCGGGTGCTGGTGCTGAATACGGTGGCCCCTTCTTTAACCTGCGCCTGATTACCCATGCAAAGGCTGCATCCCGGCATTTCCATGCGGGCGCCAGCACTGCCGAGAACGCCGTAGTGACCTTCATCACTGAGCTGTTTGGCATCCATCTTGGTGGGCGGCGCCATCCACAGTTTCACGGGGATGTCGCGCTTGTTTTCCAGCAGCTTGGAGGCCGCACGGAAGTGGCCGATGTTGGTCATGCAGCTACCGATAAACACTTCGTCGATCTTGGAGCCCGCAACCTCGGCCAGCGTCTTGACGTCATCCGGGTCATTGGGGCAGGCCACGATGGGTTCATGAATGTCGGCCAGATCAATCTCGATCACGGCAGCGTAGTCTGCATCTGCATCGCCTTTGAGCAATTGTGGATTGGCCAGCCAGGCTTCCATAGCCTTGATACGGCGGTTGATGGTGCGCACGTCCGAATACCCCGTCGCAATCATCCACTTGAGCATGGTGATGTTGCTGTTGATGTATTCGATGATGGGCGCCTTGTCCAGGTGCACGGTACAACCGGCAGCAGAACGCTCAGCGGACGCATCGCTCAACTCGAACGCCTGCTCCACCTTCAGATCAGGCAGACCTTCAATTTCCAGGATACGGCCAGAAAAAATATTGACCTTGCCCTGCTTGGCGACCGTCAGCAAGCCCGCCTTGATGGCGTACAAGGGAATCGCATTCACTAGGTCACGCAAGGTGATGCCTGACTGCAACTTGCCTTTGAAACGCACCAGGACGCTCTCAGGCATGTCCAGCGGCATCACGCCGGTTGCGGCACCAAAAGCCACCAGACCGGAGCCAGCAGGGAAGCTGATGCCGATAGGGAAACGGGTGTGACTGTCGCCACCCGTGCCCACGGTGTCGGGCAACAACATGCGATTGAGCCAGCTGTGGATAATGCCGTCACCGGGACGCAGGGGAACACCGCCACGGTTGCTCATGAACTCAGGCAGTTCGTGGTGCATTTTCACGTCGACCGGCTTGGGGTAAGCAGCCGTGTGGCAGAAGGATTGCATCACCAGATCGGCGCTGAAGCCCAGGCAAGCCAGGTCTTTCAGCTCGTCACGGGTCATGGGGCCGGTGGTGTCTTGCGAACCGACTGAAGTCATCTTGGGCTCACAGTAGGTACCGGGGCGAACGCCCTGTCCTTCAGGCAACCCGCAGGCGCGACCCACCATCTTCTGTGCCAGCGTGAAACCCTTGTGGGTGTCGGCCGGATTGGTGGGCAGGCGGAACAAGGTGGAAACGGGCAAACCCAGTGCTTCACGGGCCTTGGCAGTCAAGCCGCGACCAATGATCAGCGGAATACGGCCACCAGCACGCACTTCGTCAAACAGCACATCGCTCTTGACTTTGAACTCGGCGATCACTTTGCCATCCTTGAGGGCCTTGCCGTCGTAAGGACGCAGTTCGACCACGTCACCCATGGCCATCTGACTCACGTCCAACTCGATTGGCAGTGCGCCAGAGTCTTCCATGGTGTTGTAGAAAATCGGGGCAATTTTGGAGCCCAGGCAGACGCCACCAAAGCGCTTGTTAGGCACAAAAGGAATGTCTTCCCCCGTAAACCACAGCACGGAATTGGTAGCCGACTTGCGGCTGGAACCCGTACCGACCACGTCACCCACATAGGCCACCAAGTCTCCACGGGCACGCAAATCTTCAATGAACTTGACCGGGCCGCGCTTGCCATCTTGCTCGGGCGTCACGCCAGGGCGCGCGTTTTTGTGCATGGCCAGCGCATGCAATGGAATGTCGGGGCGGCTCCAGGCGTCGGGCGCAGGGCTCAGGTCATCGGTGTTGATTTCACCGGCGACTTTAAAAATACTGACGGTGATGCTTTGTGGCACTTCGGGGCGGCTGGTAAACCATTCGGCATCGGCCCAGCTTTGCAGCACGGCCTTGGCGAATGGGTTGCCCTTGTCGGCTTTTTCCTTGACGTCATGGAACTGGTCAAACATCAACAGGGTTTTCTTCAGGCCTTCCGCAGCTTGGGCGGCCACGACCGCATCGTCCAGCAAGTCCACCAAGGGGCTGATGTTGTAACCACCCAGCATGGTGCCAAGCAACTCGGTTGCACGTTCACGAGAGATCAAGGCACATTTTTCACTGCCATGGGCTACAGCGGCCAGATAGCTGGCCTTGACCTTGGCCGCATCGTCCACACCGGCGGGGACGCGGTGGGTAATGAGGTCCAGCAAGGTCGCCTCTTCGCCAGCGGGCGCGGATTTTAGCAATTCAATCAACTCTGCGGTCTGCTTGGCAGACAAAGGCAGCGGGGGAATACCCAGTGCGGCACGTTCGGCCACATGGTCACGGTAAGCTTGCAACATGGTAATGACTCCTTCTAAAGCAACAAAAATTTCTTGAATTTCTACGGCCGCGCGAAATACAGTCGCACTGGCTCTGGCAAGACACACCCAGTCTGGTGCGCACGCTCCAAGACCTGCCAAAAATACCGAAAACTGGCACGGTCATGCAGTTTGCCTTTCACGGCAATAGGTGCCCAATCCTGTCGGCTGCCTTCAAGCACAATGTGTGCCGCCAAATCCAACGCTTCATCCGAAGGCATGAAAGCCCGCAAAATGGGCCTGATCTGACTGGGATGAATGCTCCACATGCGGGTGTATCCGAGCGCGGTGGCCGCCCTGCGTGCAGACCGCTCAGTCGTCATGGCATCGCGCAGATCCGTGACGACACAGTGCGAAGGTACTTTGCCATAAGCATGGCACGCACTGGCAATTTCCAACTTGGCACGGACCACCAGTGGGTGGTGAAACTGATCCAGCGTCTGGCAATCATCCACTGCGCGAACATCCATTGCCGTATGAGGAATCGCCCCGCCATGGGAAGACACAAAATCCATCAGCCCAAAGCTCAGGGACTGCACCCGTGGATGTGCTGCAATCTCGAAAGCCCGGTGTACCGCGTGGGGCGACTCAATCAGCACATGCAAAGGCAATGCATCTGTGCGCTGGTTGGGCGGTACGGCGGCATCTACTGCGGCCAGTGCACGCTCCACATCGGCGAGCGATTCCACTTTGGGAATCATCACGTAGCTTAAGGACTGCGCTGCGCCGCCAACCACAACCTCCACATCCGCTTCAAAAGCCGGGTGGTCTACCGCGTGAAGCCGTGCACCAATTCGGCGCAATGGCCGATTTGCTATCAAATTAGTAGCTTCTTGCGCAGCATTGGCGAGGGCTACAACCCGATTTGCCTGGTCTTCCTCACCACCAGCGGGCGCACCGTCTTCGCAGTCCAGTGTCACGTCGAAGACGCAGACACCGAACTCATCCATCATCTCTGCCTGCAATTGCAGGCTTTTGATCATCCGCGCTTCGACACCGCTGTAGTGGTCGCATACGGGCAGTAGGCCCGCAGCACCCTGTGCACCGAGAAGAACGTCACGCGGATGTTCCACTGTTACAGCAGGTGGGCCACACCAGCTTGCTCGTCTTGCAGTTCTTTCAGGGTCTTGTTGATGCATTCCTGGCTGAACGCATCCACTGGCAGACCTTCGACCACTTTGTACTCGCCGCCTTCGCAGGTCACGGCAAAGCCAAACATCGTGTCCTTTGGAATACCGTATTGGCCATCAGACGGAACACCCATGGTGACCCACTTGCCGTTGGTGCCCAACGCCCAGTCACGCATGTGATCAATTGCTGCATTGGCAGCCGACGCAGCGGACGACACGCCACGCGCAGCAATGATGGCTGCGCCACGCTTGCCAACGGTAGGCAGAAACGTATTGGCATTCCAGTCCTGATCATTGATCATGTCCTTGATGCTGGCGCCGCCAACCGTGGCGAAGCGATAGTCGGCATACATGGTAGGGGAATGATTGCCCCACACGGTCAGCTTCTCGATGTCGGCCACGGCTTTACCCGTCTTGGTAGCGAGTTGGCTCAAGGCGCGATTGTGGTCCAAACGCAGCATCGCGGTGAAGTTTTTGCGTGGCAGGTCGGGAGCGCTCTTCATGGCGATGTAAGCGTTGGTGTTGGCAGGGTTACCCACCACCAGTACGCGAACGTTCCGGTTGGCCACCGCATTCAGGGCCTTGCCTTGTGCTGTGAAAATTTCGGCGTTCACGGCGAGCAGTTCAGCGCGCTCCATGCCAGGGCCACGGGGACGTGAACCGATCAACAGTGCGTAATCCACATCCTTGAAAGCCGTCATCGGGTCGCTATGGGCTTCCATACCCACCAGCAGCGGGAATGCGCAGTCTTGCAGTTCCATCATCACGCCTTGCAGGGCTTGCTGGGCTTTTTCGAAAGGAACTTCCAGCAAACTCAGGACGATTGGCTGGTCTTTGCCCAACATCTCGCCAGAGGCGATACGAAAAAGAATGGCGTATCCGATTTGGCCAGCGGCTCCAGTGACGGCAACGCGAACGGGCTTTTTGCTCATGGTGATAACTCCAGGAAGTGTTGTAAAAACGGCGACTGTCCGGGAACCCAGGCGAAAGGTTGAGTCCCGCAGAATGCGAGCGAGTTTACCCCCGAATTTGTGGCAAAGTCAACTTGTCTTATGTCTTATATAAGATATGATTGTTGCTAATTTCCAGGCTGACTCGTAGCTGACTCCAAAACCCTTTTTTATGTCTGCAACGCCCCCCTTTCCCAGCAACAGCGCCGCCACCAACCTGGTGGACGCGGGCGCCCTGGCGACGGCGCAGCCAACACCTGCCTTCAGTCCGCTGTACCAGCAAATCAAGGTGCTGATGCTGAAAAGCCTGCAGTCAGGCGAGTGGAAGCCGAGTGAAGCCATACCCAGCGAAATCGACCTTGCCGCGCGGTACAAGGTGAGCCAGGGTACTGTTCGCAAGGCCATCGATGAACTGGCGGCGGAAAACCTGCTGATTCGTCGACAGGGTAAAGGCACCTTTGTTGCAACCCATGCGGAACACCAGGTTCAATATCGTTTTCTAAAGCTCGTTCCGGATAACGGCGACCCAAACAGCGAAGGACCGGCGCAACGCCAGATCATCGATTGCAAGAAATCCCGTGCATCCGCAGACGTTGCCCGAGCACTGGCAATCCGGTCCGGTGACGCTGTGCTGCAGGTGCGCCGGGTACTGTCGTTCTCGGCGATACCCACGATTCTTGAAGATCTGTGGTTGCCCGCCATGCCGTTCAAAGGGCTTACGGCAGAGCGACTTACCGACTATGACGGCCCCATGTATGCTCTGTTTGAAACCGAATTTGGCGTACGCATGGTCCGCGCCGAAGAGAAAATCAGGGCTATCCTGCCCGATGCAGAGCAATGCGGATTGCTAATGATCGGACCCCAGACACCCTTGTTAAGCGTCGAGCGCATCGCATACACCTATAACGATGCGCCCATGGAGATGCGTCGCGGCCTGTACCTGACCGACACACACTACTATCGAAATGCTCTAAATTGAAACATGGCTGACTGCAAGTACAGTGTCAGCCTGCTGCAGTGCAATAGAATTTTGCTTGGCAGCATCAATAATTACAAACAGTTACCTCAAAGAAAGCCCACACATGACTGAGCTTAGTTCCTCTCCCCGCCCAAAACGCCCTGAGTTTCGCAACATCAATGCGCTGACGGACCTGCCCTCCTACCGGTTGCCGCTGGCTGGATGGGTTTCCATATTGCACCGGGTTAGTGGCGCCATCATGTTCATTCTGATGCCGTTCATTATCTGGATGTTTGACACCTCAGTGTCGTCTGAGATTTCATTTGCCAGGTTCACTAGCGTATTCACTGCGGGAGTCGGGTTTATTCCTGGCTGGTTCATCAAGCTGGTGGCGTTGACCATCATCTGGGCTTACCTGCACCATTTCATAGCAGGCGTTCGCCACCTCTGGATGGATATCAATCACGCGGTCAGCAAAGAGTTTGGCAAGAGCTCCGCCATCGTCACATTGGCTCTGGGTACCGGGCTGACAATTCTTTTGGGCGCAAAGCTGTTTGGTCTTTACTGACCAAGCCTGCCGCAGCAATCATCCATTCAGTTGCAACTCATTGAGGAATATTCACCATGGCAGTTAACTACGGCTCCAAACGCATCGTTGTGGGCGCACATTACGGCTTGCGCGATTGGCTTGCCCAGCGCGTGACCGCAGCTTTGATGGCGATTTTTACCGTCATTCTCCTCGCGCAGGTAATCTTTTCCAAAGGCCCCATCGGCTACGACAAATGGGCGGGAATTTTTTCGGCTCAATGGATGAAGGCCATCACTCTTTGCGTGATCCTTGCCCTGCTGTACCACGCATGGATTGGTATCCGCGACATTTGGATGGACTACATCAAGGTCGTCTCCGTGCGTCTGTCACTACAAGTTATCTCCATTGTCTGGCTCGTGGGTTGCGCGGGTTGGGCCATTCAAGTCCTTTGGCGTCTTTGAAATCACTGCACGATTGAGGCTTTAATTCATGACTTATTCCGTTACTAAAAGAAAATTTGACGTCGTTATCGTGGGCGCTGGTGGCTCCGGTATGCGCGCATCACTTCAACTGGCGCGCGCCGGTCTCAATGTTGCCGTGCTGAGCAAAGTGTTTCCCACGCGCTCGCACACCGTTGCAGCGCAGGGAGGCATCGGAGCCTCACTGGGCAACATGAACGACGACAACTGGCACTACCATTTTTACGATACCGTCAAAGGCTCCGACTGGTTGGGCGACCAGGATGCCATCGAATTCATGTGCCGTGAAGCACCCAAGGTCGTCTATGACCTGGAGCACATGGGCATGCCGTTTGACC
Organism: Burkholderiales bacterium; assembly: GCA_043746005.1. GTDB lineage: Bacteria > Pseudomonadota > Gammaproteobacteria > Burkholderiales > Burkholderiaceae_C > Allorhodoferax. The sequence continues at coordinate 1,003 of JAYTRR010000230.1, read as the reverse complement.
GCAACCCGGACGGCACGATTTACCAGCGCCCGTTTGGTGGACACACCGCCCACTACGGTGAAAAAGCCGTGGAACGCGCTTGCGCTGCGGCTGACCGTACCGGCCACGCTATGCTGCACACGCTATACCAGCAAAACGTGAAAGAAAAAACCAGCTTCTTTGTCGAGTGGCTGGCGATGGATCTGATCCGCGATGCCGCCGGTGACGTGGTAGGCGTGACCGCGATTGAAATGGAAACCGGCGACGTACACATTTTTGAAGCCAAAACCACGCTGCTGGCCACCGGCGGTGCAGGCCGTATTTTTGCAGCGTCAACCAACGCTTTTATCAACACCGGTGATGGTCTTGGCATGGCTGCACGCGCCGGCATACCGCTTGAAGACATGGAGTTCTGGCAGTTCCACCCGACTGGCGTAGCCGGTGCAGGTGTGTTGCTGACCGAAGGCTGCCGTGGTGAAGGCGCGATTTTGCGCAACAGCGATGGCGAACGCTTCATGGAGCGTTATGCCCCGGCCTACAAAGACCTGGCGCCGCGTGACTACGTGTCACGCTGCATGGACCAGGAGATCAAGGAAGGCCGTGGCTGCGGCCCGAACAAGGACTACATCAACCTCGACATGACGCACCTGGGCGCCGACACCATCATGAAACGCCTGCCTTCGGTGTTCGAGATTGGCCACAACTTTGCCAACGTTGACATCACCAAAGAGCCGATTCCGGTGGTGCCCACCATCCACTACCAGATGGGCGGCATCCCGACCAATATTCACGGCCAGGTCGTCACACAAAACGCTGAGAACAAGAGCGAAGTCGTCAACGGCCTGTACGCGGTGGGCGAATGCTCGTGCGTCAGCGTACATGGTGCGAATCGCCTGGGCACCAACTCACTGCTTGACCTGCTGGTGTTTGGCCGTGCGGCGGGCAATCACATTGTTGAATTTGACAAAACCACAACACACAAGGCATTGCCAGCGGATGCCGCTGACGCAACGCTGGCCCGCAT
>JAYTRR010000229.1:0-3225 GCA_043746005.1 Burkholderiales bacterium | reverse complement strand
TACGAGCTTGCCTTGGTGCATAGGGATTTTTGGCGGAAATCCGCGAAAAACCCCAAGTCTGACTTTCGACGTTCAAATCGAGACCAGACTCAGGCACTGAATTCTTCAAGCAAATCATTAACTTACGACGTCCTGATGTGAAAACGTTGGGACACTACTGAACACCAATATAAGCCAACTTTCGCAGTACGTGGATTGATGGTTTGGATATTCAATCGCAGGGACCATCCACCATTACCGCTTTTCGACAAGTCAATCCAGGCGAAGAATGCCCAAGTTTCAGTGTCTTCAACTTGTGCTGAAACCAGTCAAAACTTTTCGCAATAAGGTAACACTGAGCTGCGTCAGGGTGCCGCGAAACATTTCTTCCATCGCCAAAAGCCGGTTTTGTACATCCAGAAAAATCACGGCAAATACTTCATGGCCACGGGCTGCCAGATGGAGTTTCAGGTAGTGCTTGATGGTGTCGGGATCGGCAAACACGGTGCGTTCCTGCAACTGCTGTGCCATCGCCCGGCGGGCCAGTTCCAGCACGGCTACCAGCTCAGCCCGCTTGGCGGGGCCCAGTCCCTTGACGCGCTTCAAATCGTCTGCGGTGGCGTGCAATAGGCCTGAAATACCGTCAAAGCCCCCGTCCATACTGCCCGAGGCGCTATTATTTTTGAGGTGGAGCAGTTCGTCGGCCATCTGGAGCACGCCCTTGCCCTTGATGCCCGTGCGCAGCAGTAGCGCCAGCAGCTCGGCATCGCTCAGGGCCGCCGCACCGCGTGCCAGCAGTTTTTCACGCGGGCGCGCCTCTGGAGGCAAGTCTTTAAGAGTCATGATGGGAGGGGTAAGGAGCGCAGATACGAAGACCGGGTGCCCAGGTTTCTACAATAGAGGCCAGTTTATAGGGACTTTTATGACCTCAGCGCTTCCCCGTGTTCAGTCCGGCTCCTTTTTGACCCTGCATTACCGCCTGGGCGGGCCGGCAGGTGATGTGATCAACACCTTCGATGGCAAGCCCGCCACGCTTACTCTGGGCACCGGAGAGTTGTCGCGCACGGTAGAGGAATATCTACTGGGCCTGGAGGAGGGTGCACGTGCGACTTTTGAGTTGCCCGCAGGCGCCGCCTTTGGTGAGCGCAACCCCGCCATGCAGCAGTGGCTGGATCGCAAGGTGCTGACCCGCATGGGTGACGCCAGCGAGCAATATGCCATTGGCGATGTGGTGCAGTTCCCTACGCCAGACGACAAAGGGCAGTTCGCTGGCGTGGTACTACAGCTGCGCGATGACAAGGCAGTCCTGTTCGACTTTAACCACCCCTTGGCAGGCCAGCCCGTGACGTTTGAAGTGCAAGTGATTGGTGTCCTATGAACCCCCCTCAGGAAATTTTGCTGGCTGAGCCGCGTGGCTTTTGCGCAGGGGTGGACCGCGCCATTGAGATCGTAGAGCGCGCTATAAGCAAATTTGGCGCGCCCATCTATGTGCGTCATGAAATTGTTCACAACACCTATGTGGTGAACGACCTCAAGGCCAAGGGTGCTATTTTTATTGAAGCACTTGATGCAGTGCCGGCGGGGGCTACACTGGTTTTTTCTGCCCATGGAGTGCCCAAGTCGGTCGAGCGCGAGGCGCAGGAGCGCGGCTTCAATGTGTTTGACGCCACCTGCCCGCTGGTCACCAAAGTGCATGTGGAAGTCGCCAAGCTGCACAAAGAGGGCTACGAGTTCATCATGATCGGCCACAAGGGGCACCCGGAGGTGGAAGGCACCATGGGTCAACTGGAAAGCGGCATTCATCTGGTGGAAGACGTGGCCGATGTCGCCCGCATCCATCCAAGCCAGACCGAAAAACTCGCCCTGGTGACCCAGACCACGCTGAGCGTGGACGACGCCGCTGACATCGCGGCCGCTGTGAAGGCGCGTTTCCCGAATGTGCGCGCACCCAAACAGCAAGATATTTGCTATGCCACGCAAAACCGCCAGGATGCCATCAAGATCATGTCGCCGCAGGTAGACATCATGATCGTGGTGGGCAGCCCCACCAGCTCCAACAGCAACCGCCTTGCCGAGCTGGCGCGCAAACTGGGTGTCACCAGCTACATGGTGGACAGTGCCAACGAACTGCAGACAGAGTGGTTTGAAGGCAAGAGCCGGGTCGGGCTGACTGCCGGCGCCTCGGCTCCCGAAATACTGGTGCGCGAAGTGATTGATCGTATCCGTGCGCTGGGTGCCATTTCGGTGCGCAAGATGGACGGTATTGAAGAAACGGTCAAGTTTCCGCTGCCCAAGGGCCTGAAACTGGACGTGTGAGCGCAGCATATTTTGCTATCATTTGGATAGCTGTATACGTAGTATTAACGGGGGATAGACCCCTATTCCATTCATAAACATTAAGACTGACATGCTAGACATTACCCTGCTGCGCAAAGACCTGAATTCGGTCGTCGCCCGTCTGGAAACCCGCAAACAGCCCCAAGCCTTTCTGGACGTCGACACGTTTACATTGCTGGAATCCGAGCGTAAAACCATACAGATACGCACCGAGGAATTGCAGGCCAGACGCAACGCGTCCAGCAAGCTGATCGGGCAGCTCAAGTCCAAGGGTGAGTCCACGGACTCGGTGATGGCAGAAGTGGGTTCCATCAAAGGTGAACTCGACACGTCGGCCCTGCGTCTGGACGCCATTCAGGCGGAGCTGCAAACTCTGCTGCTGGCCGTGCCCAACCTGCCGCACGAAAGCGTTCCGCGCGGTGTGGATGAATCGGGCAACGTCGAAGTGCGCCGCTGGGGCGCTCCGCGCCAGCGGGACTTTGAAGCCAAAGACCATGTGGATGTCGGCACGCCGCTGGGTCTGGATTTTGAGATGGGCGTCAAGCTTTCAGGATCACGTTTTACGGTGATGAAGGGGCCTGTAGCCCGCATGCACCGGGCTCTTAGCCAGTTTATGCTGGATGTGCAAACGCAGGAGCACGGGTACACCGAGTGTTATGTGCCATATGCCGTCAATGGCGAATCACTTCGAGGTACTGGTCAGTTGCCCAAGTTTGAAGGCGATTTGTTTGCCGCCAAGAAAGGCGGGCAAGAGGGCGAAGCGCAGCCTGACAATACCGCGCTTTACCTGATACCCACCAGCGAAGTGCCATTGACCAACTTTGTGCGGGATGAGGTTGTTGCCGAGGCTGACCTTCCCATCAAGCTGACTGCCCACACCCCCTGTTTCCGTTCTGAGGCAGGTAGCGC
>JAYTRR010000228.1:0-10019 GCA_043746005.1 Burkholderiales bacterium | reverse complement strand
TGACCATGAGTCATGCGAACGATACCCCTGACACACCGGTGCCAGACGTGCCGCCCAAGGTGGCTCCGGAGAACGTGACGCTACGCTCCCCGCCGCGTCCAGTTACGCGCCTGAACCGGCGCATGCTGGCGATCCTCGTAGGCGGGCTGGCGACTGCCGTACTTGGGGGAACTATCTGGTCGTTGCAATCGACGCAGCGCCGTGTCGCTGGCGACCAGAAGGAGTTGTACAACGTTGATCGCGTATCGCGCTCGGAAGGGCTCGATCGACTGCCAGCGGACTATTCCAAGCTGCCGCCGACCCTGCCAACCGCAGTGCCGCAGCTCGGCGCGCCGCTGCCGGGCGACCTGGGTGGCCCGATCCACAAAGCCGAGCAACGGGCGCAGGGTTATGGCGACCAACAGCCCGGCCACGACCCCGCCGAGGCCGAGCGCCTGGCGCGTTTGAAGCAGACCGAGGAAGCCGCAGCTTCTTCGGTGTTCTTCCGATCAGGTGGTCAGAAGGTGGCCGCTGCCGCGCAGCCGCAGGCCTTGCCTGAGGCTACAACGCTGGCCGCGAATGCCGCCTTCGATCCCATGGCCGCTGGTCCGGCCTCGACAGCAGCGCAGCCCGCCGATCCCACGACGGTACAGAACCGGCAAGACCAGAAGGAGGCGTTTCTGTCCAAAACCGGTTCTACGGAAACCCGTAATTCCGGGTCTCTGCAAATGCCCGCTTCACCCTATCAGGTGATGGCCGGCACGGTGATCGCCGCCGCGCTGGTCACGGGCATCAAGTCCGACCTGCCGGGCGATGTCATCGCCACGGTGACGGAGCCGGTCTACGACACGGCCACTGGCAAGTACATGCTGATCCCACAAGGCTCACGCTTGCTGGGAAAATACAGCAGCCAGGTAAGCTATGGCCAGAGCCGCGTGCAGGTGGTGTGGAATCGGGTGATCCTCCCGGATACGTCCTCGTTCCAGCTCGACAAGCTGGTCGGCACCGATTCGGCGGGCTATGCGGGTCTGGAAGATGGGGTGGACTGGCACTGGGATCGCGTGTTCGCCGGTGCGGCGCTTACTACCTTGCTGGGTATCGGTGCCGAGTTGGCCGCACCGGAGAATCGCAATGGTGGTGATCGCGTGATCATCGCCGGGCGCGACAGCCTGAAGGATTCTGTGAATCAGGTGAGCCAGGAGATGACCCGGCGTAACATGAACATGCAGCCGACGCTGACCGAGCGCCCCGGCCTGCCAGTGCGCGTCATCGTCAACCGAGATCTGGTGCTGCGGCCGTATCAGCCACTTTTTTTCCAGAGGGGTACGTCACGATGAGTACATCCACCACCAAACTTCGCCTCGGACCGCTTCCAAAGACCGAAAGCGTCAAGATGACCTTCGCCTGCCCAGCCAGCCTAAAGGCCGACCTCGACCACTATGCGGCGCTGCACGCTCAGACTTACGGCGAATCTGTGGACGCAGTGACGTTGATTCCGCACATGCTGGAAGCGTTCATAGCTGGGGATCGGGGATTCAAGAAAAAGGACGTATCAAAGCCAGTGTCGCAGATGCCACCTCAGCGAGAAGCAACACCTCCGTAGGCGAAATCACAGCCAAAAGCGCCCTTGAACGCGCAGCCTCTGGGCTGCGCGTTCGCGTTTTTGGGGGGGCAGCCTTATGTATCGGTGGCATATGATTGCGGAGGACGCAGCCCCCCCGGCCCCATCCGTGTTGCCCGCCCTGGCACGCCAAGGCCCGCAACCGCAAGGCTCCTATGTGGCCCCCAGCCTACAAGCCGACCGTGGGCTGAAGTCACCAGAAAACACCCTAAACTGTTGCTTCGTATAGGTTTTTCGTGTCATGCCCGACATCAAAAAAGGCTTGACAGCGGACATTTTTTAAGCCAGCGCATCAGGCTGCCCACCAGCGGCAGCTTTTCGTACAGTTCCTGGGCTGCGTCCCAGTAGTCCCGGTGCAAGGTCACCAGTCCCTGCTCACAAAAAACCAGGTGAGATCCACCGTGGATGGTCTGCGGCTTGTTTTTCTGGAATGACTTGAAGCGAAAGTGGAAGTCCCAGGTCAGGAAGCACTGGTTCCCTTGAATGATCGTATGGGTCACAACAAAACGGGGGGCCTCCAGTGCCACGAACATGTGGGCAAAGATGTGGCGTATGTTGGCCACGCCGTGCACATCGTTGAAGGGGTCCACAAACCGGGCGTTGGGGTCGTACAGCATTTCAATCATTCCCAGGGATTTCGGGTTGATGTTTTCAAAGAAAACTACCAACTGCGCCACGGTCGTTTGTGTCATGGTTTTACCCGCCTCACCAAAAAGAAGAAAACCCGATTGGGCACCACGCGTAGGGCTTTGAGCCAGAGCGTGAAGCGCTTGGGGAAGTGGATCTCGAATGCGCCCCGCTGCCACCCGTTCACAATGGCCGTTGCGGCCTGTTCAGGGGTCAGCAAGGCGGGCATATCGAACGCATTGTCGGCGGTGAGTGGAGTTTGCACAAAGCCCGGGTTGATGATGGACACCCCGATGCCCTTGTCGTGCACATCCAGGTAGAGCGTTTCTGCCAGATTGATCAGCGCCGCTTTCGTCGGACCATAGGCCAGACTTTGCGGCAGGCCCCGGTACCCGGCCACGCTGCCCACCAGGCTGATGTGACCAGCGCCACGCGCCAGCATGGCGGGTAGTACGGCGCCCAGCAGGTGCAGTGCACCCAGGTAATTCACCTCCACATGGCGCACCATCTCGCCCACGTCCATAGCGTCGGCGCGCATGGCCTGGTAGTGGCCCGCGCAGTAGACCACGCAGTCCAGCGGGCCTTGGGCCAGCAACTGGGATACCGCAGTCCGGATTGCGGCCGCGTCGGTCGCGTCCAGTGGCAGCGCGCGGCTGCCCGGGTGCTTTTGCGCAAAGGCCGCCAGTGCCTCGGCCTTGCGTGCAGAGACCACGACGCGTGCGCCGCGGGCGTGCAGGGCCTGCGCAGTGGCTCGGCCAATGCCGGTGGATGCGCCCACAATCCAGACGGTTTTTCCGTTCCAGTCGGTGATGGGCGGGTTCAGGGGGGGCAGGAACATAAGTTTTATCCGCACTAGCGTTTGGTAAACGACAGGGTGACCTCACCCAGCCGCACGCCAAACTTGCGCATCGTGGCTTTGTTGAGCATGACTGTGTCGCTCATGCGGTACATCCAGTCGTCAAACTGCACATCGAACACGCGGCCATCCACCGGCAGGTTCAGGGTGTAAGTCCAGTGAAACGTGTTGCCCCGGCTCTCACCCTGCGCCTCATCCACGACGTCATCCGCACGACCGGTATAGCGTCCATCGGCCCGTTTTGTCAGGCGCCAGATGCGCTTTTGCCGGGTGCCGTCGGAATACAGGAAGTCTTCGTCCAGCACGCCGTCATTGCCTTGCCAGCTGCACTGCATGACCACGGTGAAGCGCTTGACCACGGTGCCGGAGCGGTCCGTGAACACGCCGTAGGCATCGAGGGTGCCGTTGAAATACTCCTGCAAGTCCAGCACCGGCTTGTCATTCGCATAGCTGTCAATGTGTTGCGAAGCGCAGCCACCCAGAGCCAGCACGGAGGCCGCGGCCGCCGATGTCAGAAGCAAACGTCGTTTCATGGTGTCTTTCGGATGATGAGGGTGTACAAAAGGCCCGCAGCAGCCACCTTGAGCAGGCAGGGCAGCAGGCAATAGGCCCAGGTCAGGGTCTGGAGAGCGGCCTCGTCGCGCGTACCGGGCGTGTAACCCAGCAAGCCCAAAACCGGCAGCGCCACCCCCGCTGCCAGGGCCAGGTTGAGTTTGGTGGCGAAATTCCACCAGCCAAAATAAGCGCCTTCGGACCGGCCCCGGTCGCCGCTGGCGGCGATGGTGCCGGCCAGGAGGGCGCTGGGGAGCGCCAGGTCCGTGCCCAATGCGACGCCCGAGAGCGCACAGACCCAAACGAAGCCGGCCACGTCACCCGTTCCCAGTTGCGACGCAAAGACAAATACGGCCATGGACAACAGCATGCCGATGCCCCACGTGCGCGCCAGCCCGATACGACGTACCAGGCCCAGCCACGCCGGTATGGCCGCCGCCGCACACACAAAATAGCTGCCCAGAAACAGCGGTTCGATGGACGCGGGTGCCTGCAACCGGTCCTGCACAAAAAACAGGATCAGTGTGGCCGGAATTGCGCTGGCGATGCCATTGACCACAAACACGGCCAGCAGTGCGCGAAAGCCGGGACGGGAAAAGGGCATCCAGACCGAGTCGGGCTGGGCCGACCACCACGCCCGACTGCACTGCGCATCGATGCCCGCCGGCTCGGGTTTGCGCGCACGGCCCCAGGTCCACAGTCCTGCTGCAAGTGCTATAAAAAACAGAGCATTAGTCGCAGGCAGGCCGAGGGCTGCCGGGGCAATCGATGCAACAACAACACCCACCAAACCCAGTCCCTCGCGCCAGGCGACGATGCGGCTGCGCTGGTACTCATCACCACCGAGCATGGCGCCCCACGACTGGTGCATGACGCTGAGCGTGCTGTAAGCCGCATAGGTCACCATGAGGCACACTGTGGCCCAGATCACCAGTAACGGCACTTGGCGGGTGGGCGGGAAAAACAGTAGCGCAAACCCGATGGCCAGCACGGTTGCGGCCAGCGCTGCCCAGCCGAGAACCGCTCGCAGCGAGCGCGCAAACAGGCGATCGCTCCAGCGGCCAATGAGGGGGTCGATGAAGGCATCAAACAGCCGCGAGCCCAGCAGAACGGCGCCCAGTATGGCCAGTGGCACACCGAACGCCCGGGCGTAATGGTTGGGTAGCACCACGTACAGCGGCAAGGCCACGAACGCCAGGGGCAACCCCATCAGACCATAGCGCCATCCTTCATGCCAGGTGAACGCCTGTGCAGCAGAGCCAGCCGGTTTCATGTCGCTGCACGCGACAGCAGGCGGCTGCGCAGCTGAGGTTCACTGGTGGATTCCGACAGCCAGATGCCAAAAAACAGGCGGCTGAAGTCCGGGTCCCGCACGGCTCCACGCGCCTGGCCGTTGAGCCAGAAACGCGCACCCTGGGCGGGGCTGTGCAGTCCCAGCAGGCGGTCGCCCTCCTTGACGTCGGGAAAGGCCTCCTGCATGGCCGCCAGCCAGCGTTCCTCTTGTGCGGGGGTGATGGGCCCGCTGCGGCGCATCTCATCGAGCGAGCGCTGCGCGATGGCGCGTCCGCTCAGGGCACGCAGGTAAGTCAGCTCCAGTGCCAGCGCATGTTGGGCAAAGGTGGTCGCCCGAAACCCCGGAGTGATCCACAACGCAGCGTCATAAATATCAAAGCCGAAGTAGCGCAGGCGCGCCGAACCGCTCCACTGCGCACCTGGCAGCTCGGGTGCCACCTCGGCGGGCACGGTCGCCTGTGCCTGCGCCTGCGCGAACGCGGAGCCGGGTAGCGATGCGCCCAGGCCCATGCCTGCCAGCCAGACGGCAGGGCCGGTTTTGAGCAGGGTGCGGCGTTGGGTCATGGCAGTGGTCCAGCTCAGGCCGCGCGCTTCTGCAGGGTGTACTGCACGACGTCGATGTTGTCCTCACTGAACGCCGCCTCGCAGTAGGCCAGATAGAACTCCCAGATCAGGATGAAGCGCTGATCGAAGTCGCCCTGTAAAACGGCCGCACGCTGGGCCATGAAGGCATCACGCCAGCGGCGCAGGGTTTCGGCATAGTCGTGGCCGAACGCGTATTCGTCCACCACTTCCAGCCCCGCAGCGGCGGCCTGAAGCCGGAACTCGCGTGGGCAAGGCAGGCAGCCCCCGGGAAAGATGTACTGTTGAATGAAGTCGGTGGAGCCCACATAGCGGTCAAACAGAGCGTCATCAATCACGATGCTTTGCACGCAGGCGCGGCCCCCGGGTTTGAGCAATTTTGATACCGACGCAAAGTAGGTCGGCCAGTATTCGCGGCCCACGGCTTCGACCATTTCAATGGAGCAAATAGCGTCAAAGGGCGCATCGCCAATGTCACGGTAATCCTGCAGGCGCAGATCCGCTTGGTGCGAGACACCCAGGCGCTGCATGCGCTCTTTGGCAAACGCGAGTTGCTCGGTACTCAAGGTCACACCTACCACCGAGGCGCCGAATTCAGTGGTGGCCATTTCCGCCAGTGCGCCCCAGCCGCAGCCAATCTCCAACACCCGGTCACCGGTCTTGACTTGTGCGAGCTCGAGCGCGCGACGTACCTTGGTCTTTTGCGCCGTGGCCATGGGCTGCTGCAGGTCACCCGCAAAGATGGCCGCCGAGTAGTTCATGGTCTCGTCCAGCCACAGGTGATAGAACGCGTTGCCCAGGTCATAGTGGGCGTGAATGTTCTTCTGGCTGTTGCTGCGTGTGTTGCGATTGAGCAAGTGCTTGATGCGGTACAGCAAGCGACCCGCCCACGAGCCATAAACCACACTTTCGACTTCCGCCCGGTTCTTCACCAGAACGCGCAGCAACTCCACCAGGTTGGGCGTGGCCCAGTCCGCCGCGATATAGGTTTCTGCAAAGCCGATGTCTCCTGATTTGAGGGCGGCTGAAAATACATTCCAGTTGTGCAGGCTCAGCGCTGCGTGGGGCAAGCCACCCTGGCCAAAACATTGCATGGAACCGTCGGGCAGCTGCACGGTCAGCGTGCCATGGCGCAGACGCTGCAGCAGTTGGAGCACGGTGCGCGCGGCGGCAGGTGTGCCCTGGGGAATCGAAAAAGTGGAGGCTGTAGTGGTGTTCATCTTGGGCCCGCTGGTTCAACGAGAGGTGAAAGTGGTGGGGGGCGACGGCTTGCCAAAATAGGGCGTCTTCTTGAAAAATAGCCGGATCGCCTGCCAGTGAATGCGCAGCACTACGCCTATCGTCATGGCGGGATAGCGCCACAGGGCGCGTCGCACGGTCCTGGCCGTGAGTGGCTCCAGGGTGCCGCTGACGCTGGTTTCGATCAGCGGACCCAGGGCGTTGTCGTAGTCAATGCGAGCTACGGTGCGGGTGTGGTCAGGCGTTACCATGAAACGGAAGCGGTAGTTGCCTTCCACCGGACAAAACGGCGACACGTGAAACACTTTGGCGGCATGCAGTTCCACGCCAAAACGGGGCGCATCCAGCAGGTAGCAATGGCGTTCACCAAAGGTGTTGTTCACCTCCACCACAATGGCGCGCAACGTGCCGTCGGTCCGGTGGCAATACCAGAAGCTCACCGGTTTGAAGGTGTGGCCCCAGACCCGCGGGTAGCAGTGCAGCCAGATTTCGCCGTCTGCCCCGTCGATTCCCTCATGCGCTAGCAGCTCTTCCAGCCAGGTCAGTGCGCCGCCGTGTTCTGCACCGCGCCCGTCCCCATGGTCGGCATCAAAGAAACTCAGAGGCGCAAAACGGTTATGGGCGAGGCGGCCGTAGCCATTTTTTTGCAGGCTGCGCAGCGGCAGCATCAGAAAATACGTGCCATAGGCAAAGGCGTTGTGCACCGGGGCCAGGCGGGTGTGGCGCACCTGCCCAAAGCCGATCAGCGAGCCGTGGTTCAGGTCAGGTGGCGGGTGGAGTGCTTGCATGGCGAACCGATTCAGGCGCACTGCGCCAGCTCGGTCCGCAGCCGTGCGCCGACGTCCAGCCCGGATTTGAGGCCGTCTTCATGGAAGCCGTATCCGGTCCATGCTCCGCAAAAGTAGGTGTGCTGCCGGCCCTGCAGCGCCGGCACCTGCGACTGGGCTTGAATGGCCGCTATATCGAACACCGGATGGGCATAGTCGAACGTGCCGTGCACATGGGCGGGATCAATCGCGTGCACCGGATTGAGTGACACCACCACCGGTTGGGTAAATGGCACGGGCTGCAGCATGTTGATGAGGTAGTGCAGGCACACCTGCGCGGAGTCCTGGCTGGCATCGGCTGCACGTTCGTAGTTCCAGGCTGCCCATGCGCGGCGCGCGCGCGGCAACACCGAGGTGTCGGTGTGCAGTACCGCCCGGTTGGGTTGGTAGCGGATGGCGCCCAGCGTTGCGCGCTCAGCGTCCGTGGCATCTCCCAGCACAGCCAGTGATTGGTCGGAGTGGCTGGCCAGCACTACCTTGTCAAAGTGTTCGGTCTGGCCGTTGACCACGACAGAAACGCCGTTAGTCGTGCGTGTGATGCGCTGCACCGGGCTACTCAGGCGCTTGTCAGCTATGTGGGCAACGATTTTTTCCACATACTGATGCGCACCGCCTTCCACAGTCCACCACTGCGGGCGGTTTGTCACCTGAATGAGGCCATGGTTGTGGCAAAACCGAATCATGGTCGCTACGGGAAACTGCAACATCTGGTCCGTGGGGCAGCTCCAGATGCACCCCAGCATGGGCAGGAAATACCAGTCCCGAAATTCGGGCGAGAGGTGGTGATGCTCCATGAAGCCCGCCAGTGGCTGCATCAACTCTTCCTCCAACCCGCACATGGCCAAATCGGTGGCGAGCTGGTTGAAGCGCAGCACGTCCCGCAGCATGCGCAAAAACCGGGGATTCACCAGATTGCGGCGCTGGGCGAACACCGTGTTCAGCGAAGAGCCGCTCCATTCCAGTGGTTTGCGACCCTTGGCAGCGGGGACCTGAACCGAGAACGACATGTCCGAGCGTGCGGTGGGGACACCCAAGTCGGTCAGCAAAGCGATCAATTGGGGATAGGTGCGTTCGTTGAACACCAGAAATCCGGTGTCCACGCCATGCGTAACAGGGCCTTTGGGACCGTCCAGCGTGAGGTTGACGGTGTGGGTGTGGCCACCAAAATAGTCACCCGACTCCAGCAGCGTAATGTCAGCCTGGCCACGCAAGGCGTGGGCGGCACCCAGACCCGCAATCCCGGAGCCAACGATTACGACTTTCATGACGCAGCGCTGTCCGCGCACCTTTCGTGGCCGTGATGAATGTTTCCGATGCACAGGAAAAAAGATTGCATTATTTCTCTTATTAAAACTATTTGGTTGTATTGTGACTGGTTAGTATTTTAATGAATAAGCAGATTAAATAACCACTTATTTATCATGGTTATTAGACCTTGTTGAGTTTATGGACGCAGGGCCGTGGTCATCGTCTGGACACGTGCGCTCCCTAGAATTGCCGGAACCATCCCGTCTGAAATCGAGAGATTGCCATGCTGTATCCGGAGCTTTTCAAGCAACTAGAGTCTGTCCGCTGGAACATGGAGAAAGACATCCCCTGGGACTCGTTTGACCCCACCCGCCTCACGGACGAGCAGGCCACCACCATCAAAATGAATGCCATTACGGAGTGGTCGGCGTTGCCGGCTACCGAGATGTTCTTGCGTGATAACCGGGGCGACAGTGATTTTTCTGCCTTCATGTCCATCTGGTTCTTTGAAGAACAAAAACACTCGCTGGTTCTGATGGAGTATTTGCGCCGCTTTCGTCCGGAGCTGATGCCTACGGAGGCGGAATTGCACGCTGTACGGTTCGAATTTGATCCGGCGCCCGCGCTCGAAACCCTGATGCTGCATTTTTGCGGCGAAATCCGCCTTAACCACTGGTACCGCCGCGCCAGCGAATGGCACACAGAGCCCGTTATCAAGGCCATCTATACCCGGATCAGCCAGGATGAGGCCCGCCATGGCGGTGCCTATCTCAAGTACATGAAGCGGGCGATTCAGAATTTTGGAACGGAGGCCAAGAGCGCCTTCGCCCGGGTCGGTGTATTGATGGCCAGCGCCCGGCGCACTGCGCAAGCGCTGCACCCCACCAACCTGCATGTCAACAAAACCCTGTTTCCGCGCGACACCATCCAGAGCCGACTCCCGGATCCCGAGTGGCTGGGGCATTGGCTGGACACGCAAATCAACTTCGATGCCGTGTGGGAAAACAAGGTGGTTGAACGCATCTTGCACAACATGAGTCTGCTCATGGATCGCAGTTTTGGTACCGTGCAGGAACTCAACAAATACCGCAAAGAACTAAGAACTTATCCGTAAATAGATGATAATCGCTTTCCATGCGCGAGGACCGCGTTTGGAGCGACGATGACAAAAGCCAAATCATGGGAAGTGACAGAT
>JAYTRR010000227.1:0-3244 GCA_043746005.1 Burkholderiales bacterium | reverse complement strand
TTGACGCAGGCACAGCGCGCGTGAAGCGCTATAGTTTTCGTAGCAAGGTAGAGCAGCTTCTGGTGGAGCCCATCAGCCAGGCAGCCGCCAATCAGCGGTCCGGGCGCTGCGGGCGGGTGGCTAACGGCATCTGCATTCGGCTGTACGACGAGAAAGACTTTGCCGGACGCGACCGGTTTACCGATCCCGAAATTCTGCGGTCATCGCTGGCCGGGGTGATTTTGCGGATGAAGTCGCTGCACCTGGGGATAGTGGAAGACTTTCCGTTTCTGGAGCGGCCCAGCGGGCGCGCCATTGCCGATGGCTACCAACTGCTCAACGAACTGGGCGCGGTGGACGATGCCAATGTGCTGACTCCGATGGGACATGAGTTGGCCAAGCTGCCGCTGGATCCCCGCGTGGGTCGCATGATTCTGGAAGCCCGATCGCGTCAAGCGCTGGACGAAGTGCTGGTGATTGCCTCGGCGCTCAGCGTTCAGGACGTGCGCGACCGGCCCATGGAAGCGCAGCAGCAGGCGGATCAAGCGCATGTGAAGTTTGATGATGAGAAGAGTGAGTTTGTAGGCTACCTCAAACTGTGGAAGTGGATACACGATGCGCGGGGCGAGAAGACCGCGGGAACTGCGCCTTCGCACAAGCTGACCAACCGCCAATACGAGCAACTGCTGCGCCAGAACTTCGTCAACATTCGCCGCGTGCGGGAGTGGAAAGACATCTACAGCCAGTTGCATACGGTAGTGGCCGAGCACAAGTGGCAGCTCAATGCAGCTCCCGCCACTTACGAGCAATTGCACCTGTCCATGCTGGCGGGTTTGCTGGGCAACATTGGCTACAAGGCTGAAACCGAAGGCCCATCGGGCGAATACCTGGGTGCGCGCGGCATCAAGTTTTTTGCGCACCCCGGCGCGCACCTCGCCAAGAAACCGGGTCGGTGGATTGTGGCCGCCGAGCTGGTGGAAACCACGCGCCTGTTTGGCCGTGGCATTGCCAATATTGATCCCACCTGGCTGGAGCAGGTGGGCGGCCATTTGCTCAAGAAGCAGTTGCTGGACCCGCATTGGGAAAAGAAGGCTGCCGAGGTCGTGGCGCTGGAGCGCGCCACGCTCTACGGCATCGTCATTTACAGCGGGCGGCGCACCAACTACGGCCGGGTCGATCTGGTCGGTGCGCGTGAAATCTTCATTCGTGAGGCCCTGGTCGACGGCCAATGGGAAACGCCATTGCCCTTTTTGGCGGCCAATCAGAAGATGGTGCGCCAGGTGGAAGACCTGGAGCACAAAGCCCGCCGACAGGACGTGCTGATCGACGACGAACTGATCTACGCCTACTACGACCAGCAACTGCCCGCTGATGTGTGCAGCGGCTACAGCTTCGAGCGCTGGTACCGGGAAGAGGTCAAGAAGCAGCCCAAGCTGCTATTGCTTACCCGGGAAGAACTCATGCGCCATGAGGCGGCGGGCATCACGACTGCGTCTTTCCCCAAGACCTTGCGCCTGGGAGGCGTGGACTGTGCCGCCACCTACCTGCATGAACCCGGTGATGCGCGCGACGGGTTGACCGTGACCGTGCCACTGTTTGTGCTCAACCAGGTGAATGACGAGCGCTGCGAATGGCTGGTGCCGGGCATGCTGAAGGACAAGGTGCAAGCCCTGCTCAAAACGCTGCACCAGCGTCCGCGGTCACGCCTGGTGCCGCTGCCCGATACGGCAACCAAGTTTGCCGAAAAGTTGAACGAGCCCGAACGGTTTGGGAACGGGGCCTTGATTGACGCCGTGCTGAAGCTGGTGCGCGAAGCCACGTCGCTGGACATTGCGCGGGCCGACATCAAGGCCGACATGTTGACGCCGCATTTCTTCATGAACTTTCGCGTGGTGGATGAGCATGGCCGTCAAATGGGGCAGGGTCGCAACCTGGGGGCCTTGAAGGCCGAGCTGGGCGCACAGGCGCGCGGTGCCTTTCAGGCGCTCGCCAGTTTGAAGCTGGCGCACGTGGGTCTAGCATCAAATAGCCCGCTAGCCCCCGTAGAAACTGCGCAAGCAGCTATTAAAGAAGGAGCAACGCCGGCGGCGGCTTTCACGCAACCCAAGCCTCTGCCACCGTCGCCGTCCATCACCGGGCAGCGCTACACCGCCTGGACTTTTGGTGAGTTGCCGGAGCTGCTGGAGATTCAAAAGGGCGGCCAGACGCTCATTGGTTTTCCGGCACTGATTGATACCGGCGACGCCGTCACCGTGGAGGTATTCGATGAGCCTGAAATCGCGGCAACGAGGCACCGTGCGGGCCTGCGCCGCCTGTTTGCGCTGCAGATCAAGGACGCGCTGAAGTACCTGGAAAAGAACATCCCCGATCTTCAGAAGATGGCGGTGACCTACATGCTGGTGGGCAAGGCGGACAACGGTACCGGCGGCGGAACCCTGGAAGAGTTGCGCGACCAGATCATTGCCGTGGCGCTGGATCGCGCCTTTCTGCTGGAGCCACTGCCGACCGACGAATTCGCCTTCAAGCGCCGGATCGAAGAGGGGCGTGGTCGCCTGACCCTGATTGCCACCGAGGTTGCGCGTCTGGCGAGCACCATCTTGCTGGAATACGCCACAGCAGCCCGGAAAATCAAGGACACCAAGAGTGCCCCGGATGCCGTGGCCGACACTACCCAGCAACTGCAACGTCTGGTGCCCAAACGCTTTTTGCAGGCGGCTCCCTGGCCGCGCCTTCAGCATGTGGCGCGCTACCTCAAAGCCATCACCCAGCGTCTGGACAAATACCGTGCCGATCCTGCCCGAGACGCCACCCGCCTGGCCGAGTTGCGCCCGCTGGAGCAGCGTTACTGGCGTCTGGTGGCTGAGCGAAAGGGCGTTGTGGACGAACGCATGCAGGAGTTCCGCTGGCTACTGGAAGAGCTGCGGGTGAGCTTTTTTGCGCAGGAGCTGCGCACGCCGCAACCGGTGAGCGTGAAGCGACTGGACAAGGCCTGGGCGCAAATGGAGTAATTGGACCCCTAGAGTGGTGTTTTAGCTTCAAGGGAGTGGTGCGCGATGGCTACCGATCACAGTTTCAAATACCGTGGGCATCACTTGCACTGCGGCCCTATCGCCATGGCGGACGGCCGATGAGAAGCTGGTCGCGAAGTAGTCCAACGCAAGCCATCTGTAAGCGGGCGTTCCGATACTTGATGGCTCTGTGCCATGCATTCGGTGGCACAATGCGTGCAGTTACTAGGCCCCTTCCATGCCACAGTCGCATCCGC
>JAYTRR010000226.1:0-3252 GCA_043746005.1 Burkholderiales bacterium | reverse complement strand
CAAGGCAGAAGCGCACGCCACCGACAAAAAGATTGATCCCAACGCCCTGCTGCAGGCCCGCCTGTTTCCCGACATGTTCGGGCTGCTGCGCCAGGTCCAGGTCGCCAGCGACTTTGCGAAAAGCGTGTCCGCCCGGCTGGCCGGTGTGGAAGTGCCCAAACTGGAAGATGCCGAGCAGACCTTTGCCGACCTGCAAGTGCGCATCAACACCGTACTGGTTTTCCTGAACAGCCTGGATGAATCGAAATTTGCCGATGCCGCCACCCGTGAGATCGTGACGCAAGCCGGCACCCCCAAAGAAAAGCGCTTTACCGGCCAGTCTTACCTCTTTAACTATGGCCTGCCGCACTTCTTTTTCCACGACAGCATGGCCTACGCCATCCTGCGCCACAACGGTGTGGAAGTGGGCAAGAAAGACTACATCGGGACCTATTGATTTGGGTATCTGAAACGCGGGACTCGGCCATGCAGGCTTTTTACAGCGACCAGTTTGTCCTCCCGCTGCCCAACGGGCACCGCTTTCCCATGGCCAAGTACCGCATGCTGCGGGATCAGCTGGTGGAGCACCTCCCCGAGGTCCAACTCATGCAAGCCCCCAGCGCAGGGGATGGAGAACTGGCATTTGCCCACACCCCCGGGTATGTGGCGGCCATCGCGGATGGCACGGTCTCCCCTGCCATGATGCGGGAGATTGGGTTCCCCTGGAGCGAAGCCATGGCCGAACGGGCGCGCCGTTCGGTAGGGGCCACCATTGCGGCAGCGCGTAGCGCGATGGCAAACGGAGTCGCAGCCAACCTGGCTGGCGGCACCCACCACGCCTATGCCGACAAGGGCGGCGGCTTTTGTGTTTTCAATGACGTGGCTGTGGCCACTCGGGTGATGCAAGCCGAATGGGGTCGTAGTCGTGCTGCGAACGGCGAACGTCGCGCGCCCCTGCAGGTCGCTGTAATCGACCTGGACGTGCACCAGGGCAACGGCACCTCCAGCATTTTTAAAGACGATGCCAGCGTGTTCACGCTGTCTCTGCATGGGGACAAAAATTTTCCGTTTCGCAAGGAAGCAGGCGATCTCGATGTGGCTTTGCCCGACGGCTGTGGGGACGCCGATTACCTGAGCGCACTGGAGAGCGCCTTGCAGACCCTGGAGGGGCAGTTCAAGCCCGATCTGGTGATGTACCTTGCGGGCGCAGACCCCTACAAGGGTGACCGGCTGGGCCGCCTCAAGCTCACCATGGATGGTCTGCAAGCCCGCGATCGCCGGATTTTTGACTGGTGCCATGAGCGCCGCCTGCCTGTGGTTTTTGTGATGGCGGGAGGCTACGGTGTCCATATTGAGGAAACCGTTCAGGTGCAACTCAACACCTACCGTATTGCGCTGGAGTATTCAAAACGCCGGTTACACAAAGTTACACTCCCTGCATGCTGACCCGATCACAAACCACACAAGAATTGCGCCGTCTGATGGGTCTTTGGCGGGCAGAGCATTCCCGCGTAACGTGTGAGGCGGCAGCCATCAACATCGACAGGATGCGGTGGCTGACACCTTTGGTGGCTGTTTTGAACGCCATTCACGTAGCCGTTTTTCTGTACCAACTGGTGGTGAACCCGTCGGATGACGAGACGATTCAGAGCTGGCAATTGGCACTTCTGATGGCTCATCTGATCATGGGTTTTCTCATGGCGGGTTCTGCCGTGCTTGCTCACCGCTTGCATCGCGGCAGCCGGACATTTTGGGTGCAAATGCTGCCCCGTCTGGTCATTGTGATCGGCATTGCCTTCTCGATTGCGGTGGTCACCATTGACCAATGGATTACGCCCAACATCACGCCTTTCCTGATTGTTTGCATGATTGCCGGGCTGGCCATCTACTTGCGGCCATTGGCCGCTGCAGCCCTGTTTGCTGCCGCCTGCGTGGGTTATTTTTTCGCCATGGAGTTGACGCAAGCCAATCCGGCATTGCTGCTATCCAACCGCTTGAACGGCGTGGCGGCGTGTGTTCTGGGGTGGGCACTGTCGGTATTGCTGTGGCGCAAATTCACCACCATCACCCTGCAGCAACAACAGCTTGAGAACGCCAATACTGATCTTCAGGAAAAACAGCGCGAACTCGAACGCCTCACGCGCCTGGATGGGCTGACCGGGCTTTTCAACCGCAACACGTTTGTTGAACTGACGAAAAAAGAGCTGGCCCGCGCCCAGCGCCAAGGCACGGCCACGGCCATTCTTCTGATGGACCTGGACCATTTCAAGCGCGTCAACGACACCTGGGGGCATCCAGCGGGGGATGTCGTGCTGAAGCACGCCGCCATGATTGCCAGCACCACGGTGCGCAGTACCGACCTGGTGGGGCGCCTGGGGGGCGAAGAATTCATTGTGCTGCTACCCGGGACATCCATTGAAGCGGCCCGCAAGCTGGCAGAAAAGATACGGATGAAGCTGGAGGGCGAGACAGCCTCCTGGAACGACACCCGTATGGCCATCACGGTGAGCATCGGCATTGCTGGAACCACTGCCAGTGAGAAGCAGAGCTTCGAGGTGCTGTACCACGATGCGGACAAGGCGCTCTACGTGGCCAAGCAGCGCGGACGCAACCGCGTAATCTAGCGCTGACTCAGGGCTGCGGCGCCCAGCGCGCGGGTCATCGCCGCCGCCGAGACGTCCCGGCAACCCGACACGTTTTGCCCCGCCCACCATGGCGAAAAGTCGCCGCTACCCATGGCCTCAGCCTGGGCCCGCAAGGGGGCAATCGCAGCAGTGGCCAGTGGAAACGCAGGTGCGATCCCGCTCACAGGCCCCTGTTCCCGCATGAACCGGTTGACAATGCCCCGCGCGGGGCGTCCTGTAAACAGGTTGGTCAAGGCCGTGTGATGGGCGGCATCGCTTTGGAGCGCCTGGCGATGCAGCGCGCTGGTGGTGGCCTCGGTACAGAGTAAGTACGCCGTTCCTACCTGCACACCTGCAGCACCCAGCGCCATGGCCGCCGCGACGCCATTGGCATCGGCAATGCCGTCGGCTGCAAAAACGGGCACTTTGACTGCGGCAACGACTTGCGGAACCAGGGCAAAAGTACCCAGCTGGGTCGTCAGCCCATCGGTGAGAAACATGCCACGGTGACCGCCGGCCTCCAGACCCTGGGCGATGATGACATCACTTTTGCGCCCCAGGCTTTCACCCGGGATAGCAAGTCGGGCGAAGGCAAGCCGAAGTGAAAACTGACGACAGGCGGTTTGAGGACGCTCAGCAGTTCGGCCGC
>JAYTRR010000225.1:0-3256 GCA_043746005.1 Burkholderiales bacterium | reverse complement strand
CCTATGACGCCATGAATATTACCGCCCAGGCGCTGCGCAAGATCAAGCTCGGTGGCGATCTGGCAGCCAATCGCATCGCGTTGCGCGAAGCACTGCCGGCCGTGAAGCATGTGGGCGCTACCGGCTCCTTCAGCTTCCGCCGCGCTACCGACAAGGCGGGCAAGCCAGCGGGCTATGACGCCCAGCAAACGCCCATCATCAGCGTGACGCGCGGCGACAAGTTTTCGATCGAAAAATAAGTCGCAAACAAGTCCGCCAAGTCCCTCCAAGCGGAGCGGTTGACGCGCCGCTTATTTTTGTTTTCAGCGCAACAGATCCGCTAACCGACTCTGTTGCCCCTAATTCGAGATGCCTATCGTGTTGGAACAGCAGCTTGTCAATGCCTTGTCACTCGGGTGCGTCTACGCCCTGTTTGCGCTCGGATTCACCCTCATCTTCGGCGTCCTGGGCGTCATCAACCTGTCCCACGGCGCCATCTTCATGGTCGGCGCCTACGCGGCAGAGCAGGCGGTCGTACGCCTCGGTTTCCCACTGTGGGGGGCCTTGTTGTTTGCGTTCCTGTTTTGCGGCCTGCTCGGACTGACAATCGATGTTCTGGTTCTCAAGCCCCTGCGTGCCCGCAATGCGCCCCACCTGATTCCGATGATCGCCACGATTGGCGTGGCCATCATTCTGAACAACGGCGTTCAGGGCATCTTTGGCGCCGAGAGTCTGCGCTTCCCACCCGGCTTAGTGCCTGAAGAGGTCATGACCCTGGGCGGACTACAGATCACGGCGATCGAACTCGGCATTATTTTGCTGTCCTTTGTGCTGATGGCCGCATTGCTGTTGACCATGAAGAAGACCCAGTTTGGCCGCGCGCTGCGCGCCATTGCCGAATCACCCAAAGCCGCTTACCTGCTGGGCATCAATGTTGAAGGCCTGTTCTTTCTGACCTCGTTTGCAGCGGCAGGGCTGGGCGGCGTGGCCGGCGTGTTGATCGGCCTGTATTCCAACGCGCTGTTTCCGCTCATGGGCCAGCCCATGCTGCACAAGGGCATTGCAGTCATCATTCTGGGAGGCATGGGAGATATCCGTGGTGCGCTCATCGGGGGTCTGTTCCTGGGTTTTGCCGAGGTGCTGTCGGTGGCCTATATCGGTTCGAGCATGCGCGACGCAGTGGCTTTTGGTTTGCTCTTCATCATCCTGCTGGTGCGTCCCAAAGGGCTGTTCGGCAGCCTGCAAGAGCGCAAGGTTTGATATGGAATGGTTCAATAACTTCTGGTCGATCTACAGCAATCTGGTGCTCACACTGGGCACCAATTCGCTGTTGGCGCTGTCGATCTATCTCACGCTGTCCTGCGGCATGTTGGCGCTCGCCAATGCGGCCTTCATGGGTATTGGCGCCTACACGGCCTCCGTCCTGACCATGAATTACGGCCTGCCATTCCCCGTGGTGCTGCTGGCGGGTATGGCGGCACCTGCGCTGATGGCCTTCGTCATTGGCAAGCCCACGCTGCGACTGTCCGGCGTGTATCTGGCGATGGCGACCCTGGCTTTTGGCGAAGTGATGCGGATTGCCTTGCTCAACGCCGAGTCATTCACGGGCGGGGCACTCGGGCTCAACGGTATTCCGCAATCGACCGAATGGTGGCATGTGGCTTTGGCATTGATTCTCACCTTGACCCTGCTCTGGCGCCTGCGCCGCTCCAAAGTCGGGCGCGCATTCGAGTCCATCAAGGAAGATGAGACCGCCGCGGGCCTGATGGGCATCGACGTCAGTGGCTACAAGATGCTGGCCTTTGTTCTGGGTGCCTCCATTGCCGGACTGGCTGGGGCGCTCAATGCCCATTTGACCTTCTTCATCAGCCCCGCAGAATTCGGATTTGACCGGGCGGTCGACATTCTCACCATGACCATTCTGGGCGGTATCAGCAGCCTGAGCGGCCCGGTGGTCGGCGCGGTGATTCTGACCCTGATGCCTGAAATGCTGCGCTCATTCAAGGATTTCAGATTGGTGGTGAACGGCCTCATTCTGGTGCTGATTGTTTTGTTCCTGCCCAAGGGCATCTGGGACCCTGCGCGATTCCGGCAGTGGTTCGGACTGAAAGGTGGCCGTTCATGAGCAGCTCACTGCAACTCAAAGGCGTATCACGGCACTTTGGCGGCCTCAAGGTCTTGCAGGACGTGAACCTTGCCATCCCGCAGCAAGGCATTTTCGGGCTGATTGGCCCGAACGGCGCTGGCAAGACGACCGTGTTCAACCTCATCACAGGCTTGCTGTCTCCGACGGGTGGCAGTATCGATTTCAACGGCCAAAACCTGGTGGGCCGCAAGCCGCACGACATCACGCGCATGGGTATTGCCCGAACGTTTCAAAACATACGCATCTTCAAGGAGATGTCGCTGCTGGAGAACGTAATGGTCGGCCTGCACGCGCAACTGCGCTACGGCCCACTTGGCTTGCTGGGCAGTTCAGATTTGTTTCGCAGTGAAGAGCGGCGTGCCCGTGACCGCGCACTCGAACTGCTGTCCTGGGTCAAACTGGACCACAAGGCGTCCGACACGGCGGACAATTTATCGTATGGTGAGCAGCGCAAGCTGGAGTTGGCGCGCGCACTGGCCACCAGCCCCAAACTGCTGCTGCTGGATGAGCCGGTAGCGGGCATGAACAGCACCGAAAAAGTCGAGCTGATGGCTGAAATCCGCAACATCAGCGAGCGCGGATACGCGATTTTCATGATTGAGCACGATATGCGTTTTGTGATGGGCCTGTGCAGCGACATTGCTGTGCTGAATTTTGGACGCATCATTGCGCGCGGCAGTCCCGACACCATACGCAACGACCCGCAGGTTATCGAGGCCTACTTGGGTCGCGAAGATGACGAAGTGTCCATTAACGAACAGGGAGCATCCGCATGACCGCCGCCGTGCCCTTGTTGCAGGTCACCGGTCTGAAGGTGAACTTCGGCCACATCGAAGCCGTCAAGGGCATTGATTTCGAGTTGCATGAGGGCCAGATCACCACACTGGTGGGCGCAAACGGCGCAGGCAAATCGACCACCTTGTTGGCACTCTCAGGCTTGGTGAAAAAGGCTGCGGGCCGTGTCATGCTGGACGGCCAGGACCTCACCAAAACGGCGCCGCACAAGGTCGTCTCCAGCGGCATGGTGCAAGTGGCGGAAGGCCGCGCCACGCTGACGACACTGACCGTGCAGGAAAACCTGGAACTGGGCGCCTACAGCTGCCGTGACAAGGGCAACCGAATGGCCGACCT
>JAYTRR010000224.1:0-27730 GCA_043746005.1 Burkholderiales bacterium | reverse complement strand
CGCTCGATTCTCGCTCCAGACGTTCCCAGGTGATGCCTGAAATGACCGCGTGCATGGCCTGTCGCATTTCTTCATACACGGCAGCCACTCCGTGGTGGTCGCCTTCGTAATTCCAGTTCAGGCCAAGACCTGCCGCCAGTTGCTGGACGATCCAGAGGTCGGCCCTGGCATCGCCCGGCGGTGTGATGGCCTGTTTGCCAAGCTGAACCATGCGGTCGGTGTTGCTGACGGTACCGGTTTTTTCTGGCCATGCCGTAGCGGGCAAAACCACGTCGGCAAGCCAGGCGGTTTCGGTCATGAAGATATCCTGCACCACCAAATGCTCAAGGCTGGCCAGTGCGTGGCGCGCATGATTCAGATCGGGGTCACTCATCGCCGGGTTTTCGCCCATGATGTACATGCCACGCACTTTATGCGGATCTGTGTCGGGTGCCAGTGCCTTGTGCATGATCTCCACCACGGTGTAACCGGGCTGATCATCCAGCTTCATTCCCCAGAAGTTCTCGAACCAGTCATGGGCCGCCTTGTTGGTCACGCGCTGGTAGTTGGGATACATCATGGGGATCAGGCCCGCATCACTCGCGCCCTGTACGTTGTTTTGGCCGCGCAGCGGGTGCAGACCAGAACCTGGTTTTCCAATCTGCCCTGCCACGGTTGCCAGCGCGATCAGGCAGCGTGCATTGTCGGTGCCATGCACGTGCTGGCTCACACCCATGCCCCACAAGATCATCGCGCCTTTTGCCTTGGCATAAGCCCGTGCCACTTCGCGCAGAGTTTCTGCTGGAATTCCGCAGATGGGCGCCATGGCTTCGGGGCTGTAACCCTTGACATTTTCACGCAATGCTTCAAAGTTGCTCGCGCGTCGGCTTATGAAGTCCTGGTCGGTCAGACCTTCGTCAATGATAGTGTGAATCAACGCGTTGAGCATGGCCACATCGGTATCGGCCTTGAATTGCAGAGTGCGCCAAGCGTGCTTGCCAATGTCTGTAATGCGCGGATCGGCCAAAACGATTTTCGCGCCATTTTTGGCTGCGTTTTTCATCCAGGTCGCGGCCACTGGATGATTGGACGTGGGGTTGGAACCAATGACAAAAATCAGGTCTGAATGTTCGACGTCATTGACCTGGTTGCTCACGGCACCAGAGCCTACGCCTTCCAGTAGCGCCGCTACGCTGGATGCATGGCACAGGCGCGTGCAATGGTCGACGTTATTGGAGCCAAAACCCGTTCGCACCAGCTTTTGAAATAAATACGCTTCCTCGTTGCTGCCCTTGGCAGAGCCAAAGCCGGCCAGTGATTTTTTCCCTTGGGTGTCACGCAAGTGTTTGAGCTTGCCGGACGCCACTTCCAGGGCCTCTTCCCACGTGGCTTCCCGGAAAACCGAGGACCAATCGGCGGAGTCGCGATTGAGTTGTTCCAGTGCCTGCGGGTCCTTGGGGACACCGGCTTTGCGGATCAGCGGCATGGTCAGGCGCTGGGGACTGTGGGCATAGTCAAAGCCAAATCGTCCTTTGACGCACAGGCGGTTGTGGTTGGCAGGTCCATCACGTCCATCCACGCTCACAATGACGTTGTCCTTCACGTTGTAGGTCAACAGGCAGCCGACGCCGCAGAACGGGCAAACCGAATCGACCTTCTTGTCCACAACTTGTGAGCCGATCTGTGTTTTTGGCATGAGTGCCCCAGTTGGGCAGGCTTGCACGCACTCCCCGCAGGCCACACAGGTGCTGTCACCCATCGGGTCTTTCAGGTCGAAGACGATCTCACTGTGCGATCCGCGCATGGCGTAGCCAATGACGTCGTTAACCTGTTCTTCTCGGCACGCCCGCACACAGCGGTTGCACTGAATGCAGGCGTCCAGATTCACCGCCATGGCAGGGTGGGAGAAATCCGCTTTGGGTTGTTCACGGCGCAGCGCCTTGAGTTCGGGGCGCACCCGGACGTCCATGCGGGACGCCCATTCGCTCAGCTCGCCATGCTGCAGCGATTCGTCCGCCTCATTCCACTTGTAGCCGGTATCCGGCATATCGGAGAGCAGCATCTCCAAAACCATTTTCTGGCTCTTGACGGCGCGCTCGCTGGTGGCCTGCACTTCCATGCCCGCTGTGACGTTGCGACAGCAGCTGGGTGCCAGGGTTCGCTCGCCCTTGATCTCGACCACGCAGGCGCGGCAATTGCCATCAGCCCGGTAACCGTCTTTGTAGCAAAGGTGAGGGAGATCAACGCCGTGGCGCTGCGCTGCCTTGAAGATCGTTTCTCCGTCGAACGCTTGGATGGCATGGCCATCGAGCGTGAAATGAATGATTTGTGGCGTCACTTCCACCTGTTTTGTCGGGGCGTTCATGCGTTGCCTCCAATTTCGTGTGGAAAGTATTTCTGGACGCAGCGCACCGGGTTGGGAGCCGCTTGCCCCAGCCCGCAGATGGACGCATCCGTCATGACCTGGTTGAGATCTTCCAGTGTCGCGTTGTCCCACTTTTCGGACTGCATCAATTTCGCGGCCTTCGCCGTTCCTACGCGGCAAGGCGTGCATTGACCACAGCTTTCGTGCTCGAAGAAGCGCATCATGTTCAATGCGGCGTCCCGTGCCCGATCGTTCTGCCCCAGAACGATGACCGCCGCGGAACCAATAAAACTTCCATGCGGCTGCAAGGTGTCGAAGTCCAACGGAACGTCCTTGAGGCTGGCCGGCAAGATGCCACCCGAAGCGCCGCCCGGGAGGTAGGCATAGAGGGTGTGGCCATCCAGCATGCCGCCGCAATACTCATCAATCAACTCCTGCACGCTGATTCCTGCGGGTGCCAGCTTGACGCCCGGGTGCTTGACGCGACCGCTCACGCTGAAGCTGCGCAGTCCTTTGCGGCCATTGCGTCCAAAGCCGCTGAACCAGTGCGGGCCTTTTTCCATGATGTCACGCACCCAGTAAAGGGTCTCAAAATTGTGCTCCAGTGTGGGGCGACCAAATAGGCCTACTTGTGCGATGTAAGGTGGGCGCATACGCGGCTCTCCACGCTTGCCCTCAATGCTTTCGATCATGGCGGATTCTTCGCCGCAAATATAGGCACCGGCACCTCGTCGCAACTCAATGTGCGGCAAAGGGCAGGGTGGATTCGCTTGAAGCTTTGCAATCTCCGTTTCCAGAATCGCACGGCAGCCATGGTATTCGTCACGCAGGTAGATGTAGCAGGCGTCGATGCCGACCACGCGCGCTGCTACCAGCAACCCTTCCAGAAAGCGATGTGGATCGCGCTCCAGATAGGTGCGATCCTTGAAAGTACCCGGCTCGCCTTCGTCAAGGTTCACGGCCATCA
The DNA here is from genome assembly GCA_043746005.1 of Burkholderiales bacterium. Lineage (GTDB taxonomy): Bacteria > Pseudomonadota > Gammaproteobacteria > Burkholderiales > Burkholderiaceae_C > Allorhodoferax. The sequence goes on along the minus strand of JAYTRR010000224.1, from coordinate 24,419 downwards.
GGCGAGGGGCTGGTTGATCACGCACGATGCGCCACTTGCGGCCAGCCGGAAACCCGGCACCGCCCAAACCGCGCAGGCCAGAGTCTTCCATAGCCTGAATGGTGGGCTCGGTGCTGGCGTCGTCTGTGTGCACGGATGCTGCCAGTGCATAGCCGCCATTGGCCCGGTAAGCGTCATAGCCGACATACGCAGGGGCCACATGGTGCAGGTGCTCAAGCGGCGAAATACTTTTTTCCGAAAAGTCGGATGCTATGAAATCAGTAGCTGCCTGCGCAGCGGGGTGGAGGGCTGCAGCCTGATTTATCAGTGAAACGATGGCCTCTGCAGTCGCAAAAGGTACCGGGTGCTGGTGCACCATTGCTGCGGGTGCCTGCTCACACCGGCCGATGCAAGGTGCAGCAATCACGCGTACGTCTTCGTTGCCCAGCAGGGCGGGCAGGCGGGCGAGCAAGTCTTTCGCTCCAGCCAGCTCGCATGACAACCCATCGCACACCCGCACCGTGAGGCCAGGGGCCTTTCCGTCCTGGTTTCCATCGGCCCGCACCACCTCAAAGTGGTGGTAGAACGTAGCCACTTCATACACCTCGGCCATGGGAATGTTCATCTCTTTGGCCAGCGCCACCAAATGGCGGTCATGCAGGCAGCGGTAAGCATCATTGAGTTTGTGCAGGTGCTCAATCAGCAAGTCGCGCCGATGCGGAGCCAAGCCGACCAATGCGCGTACTTGCTGCAGGGATGCGTCATCCGCCTGTCGGCCTTTGAGCCGGCTCTTTTTACGGATGCGCTCACGCATTTCATCCACCGTTGCAATGGCTACGGCTTTTATGTCGCTGGAAGGTGCAGAAAGTGTCATGTGGTCATCCTGCGGGCGTGCCTTGAATGCCACGACCCGCAGTCTTTGGGAGGTGAATGGTCAGTTGAAAAACTTGGCAACGCTCTGCAAGGTGCGGTACACGCCCCACGCCAACGGAAGGCCGACTGCCAGCCACGCTGCTGCAACCCATACCGGGCTCACCGAGTCAGCACCACCTGCACCGCTTCTTTGCAGAGTCGCAGCAGATGCTTTCTCATGGGCCAATCGTTTTTCTTCCGCCAGCTCGGAGTCCGTCATGAACCATTTGTCGGCCAATGGGCGCACCATCAGATTGCAAATCAAACCGACGACCAGCATGCCCGTCAGGATGTACATGGTCTGGTTATAGACCTGCTCACGTGGAATTCCAAGGCCCAGCTGGTACTCACGCATGTAGTTCACCACCACAGGGCCGAGCACCCCGGCTGTGGCCCAGGCGGTGAGCAGTCGGCCGTGGATGGCACCCACCATTTGTGTACCAAACAAGTCTGCGAGGTAGGCGGGCACCGTTGCGAAACCACCGCCATACATGCTCAGGATAATGCAGAAGGCGCCCACAAACAGCACAATGCTGCCCGCTGCCGCACTGCCTGGCACACTGAAATACAGCACGCCGCCCAGCACGAAAAAAACCACATAGGTCATCTTGCGACCGAGTTTGTCTGACAGACTGGCCCAGAAGAAGCGGCCACCGATGTTGAACAGGCTCAAGAGCGCAGTGAAGCCCGCCGCCACAGACGCAATGGCTGCCAGTTGGATCTTGTCAAGCTCGCCAAATTTTTGGGACACACCAATCAGGGACCCACCAAAGACTTCCTGGAGCATGGGCGAGGCCATGCCGATCACGCCAATACCGGCACTCACGTTCATGCACAGCACCATCCAGATCAGCCGGAACTGGGGAATGCCCCAGACCTTTTTGACGTGAACGTGGCGCTGGGTAATCATGGCGTTGTTGACCTGGGCGGCAGGGGGCGTCCAGCCGGCGGGCTTCCAGCCGGTTTCAGGGACGCGGTAGGTGAGGGCGCCCGCCATCATGAATACAAAATACACGATGGCCATCACCACGAAGGTTTGCATTACGCCCACGCTGGTTGGGGTTGCAAAATACTTCATCAGGTCAGCGGCCAGCGGTGAGCCAATCATGGCGCCACCGCCGAAGCCCATGATCGCCATGCCGGTTGCCATGCCACGACGGTCCGGGAACCATTTGATCAGTGTCGATACGGGCGAGATATAGCCCAGACCCAGTCCGATACCACCGATGACGCCGGAGCCCAGAATCATCAGCCAGAACTGGTGCAGGTAAACCCCCAAGGCTGACAGTAGCATGCCACCACACCAGCACAGTGCAGAGACGACGCCGGCCTTGCGGGGGCCAACGCGCTCCAGCCAGCCACCCCAGATGGCAGCGGACGAGCCAAGCAACACAAAGAACAGGGTGTACATCCATCCCAGTGTGGAGATCTGCCAGTCACAGGAGGTCGTGAACAATTGTCCGAAAAATCCCACTTCGGGTCCGCACTTGATAGCTTCCTTGATGCCCAGAGCTTTGGACAGTGGAAGCCAGAAGACGGAAAAACCATAGGCCATACCGATGCAGAGGTGAATGGCCAGTGCCGCGGGTGGTACCAGCCATCGGTTGAAGCCCGGACCGGCAATGATCCGCTCCTTGTCCAAAAATCCAGCGTTTGAGTCTGACATTGTTGTCTCCTTAATTATTTGATGTCTGCCATGAACCTGATCCAACGGCGTCGCAGTATCTGTTCAATTGAATGCACGCGTCCAATTGAATCGAGACATGGCTCGATTCAAAAATTAAATGCGGCAGTGCAACAATGATTCAGGCGGTCAGCAGCCCGCTGTGGGCTGCGGCATGGCGCAGCCAAGCTCCATCGTGGGCCAGCGCCAGTGCGGCTTCCAGCGCCCGCGATGGTCGTGCTGAGGCGTTTGACATGAAGCCGATGGGTGTGCGGACATCCGGGCTAACCAGCGGCAGCGCTTCGAGTTCGCGGTAACCCCGAACAGTGCCCACCAGCGCCCCCGGCATCACACTGCAAACGCTTCCCGCCACCACGCTGAGCGCCATCGTCAAGATCGAGTTAGTCTCGATTGCCGGTTTGACCGGAACACCAGCCACCGTGAAAGCCGCGTCCACAACCGCCCGGTTGTGCATGTCGGGGGTGAGCAGACACAGGGGTAACTGGGCCGCTTCTGCCCAGTGCATATTGGGGCCGATTTGCAGGCAATCGGGGTGCGGCGCGGCCGCGCGGCGCAACAAGAAATAGTGCTCGGTGTATTGGGGTAATGCGGTCAACCGCGTCTCTTGCAGGCCCATGCGTTCCGTGTAGCCCAGCGCAAGGTCGATGGACAGGTCTTCCAGACCTTTTTCCAGATCGGTGGAACTTAACGACAGAACGATTGGCAGGATGCCCGGGTGCCTTGCCTGCAGCATGGCGGCAAATCGCGCTACGATGGGTATGGCCGTTGGTACGGCACCGATGTGAACATTTCCCCGTGGCAGGTGGGTTTCGCTGTGCAGGTCTTGCTGCAAAACCGCCTGCTCATGGAGCATGACCTGCGCGGTAACTAGCACCCGCTCGCCCTCGGGTGTCAGGCCGGCAAAAGTCCGGTCCCGCTTGACGATCACTACGTTGAATTCACTCTCCAGCGCCCGCAACGCATTGGACAGCGCGGGTTGTGTGATGTGGCACGCCTTGGCTGCGCGACCGAAATGGCGGTGCTCATTGAGCGCCACCAAGTAGCGCAGCGACGACAACAGGTTCATGTAAGGGTTCCAGTAAAGAACCCCAAGTCTATTCGTTCACCATGACCAGTTTGCCCATGACGCCCCGCGAGCCCATGTGGGCGAAGGCGGCCTTGAGTTCCGCCATCGGCATGGTTCGATCAATCACGGGCTTGATCTTGCCTTGGCCGTACCACTGCGCCAGCTCCATCATCATGGCCGCATTGGCTTTGGGTTCACGCTTGGCAAAGTCGCCCCAGAACACGCCGACGATGGATGCACCCTTGAGCAGCGCCAGATTGAAAGGCAGCGCCGGAATGGGGCCTGAGGCAAATCCCACCACCAGATAACGGCCACGCCAGGCAATGGAGCGGAACGCGGGCTCGGCGAAGTCGCCACCCACCGGGTCGTAAATGACGTCCGGCCCTTTGCCATCGGTGAGCGCCTTGACCGCCTCGCGGAGATTTTCGGTGGCGTAGTTGATGGTGGCATCCGCGCCGATGGATTTGCACAGATCACACTTTTCCTGCGTGGAAGCGGCAGCAATCACCCGCGCACCCATGGCTTTGGCGATCTGAATAGCGGATGTGCCCACACCGCCGGCAGCACCGAGTACCAGCACGGTCTCTCCCGCCTTCAGCTGCGCCCGGTCTACCAACGCATGGTGGGACGTGGCGTAAATCATGATGAAGGCGGCCGCGTCGACCATCGGAAATCCGGGCGGAAGCGACATGCACAGCGCAGCCGGTGCGAGCGTGTGGGTGCCAAAGCCGCCGGTGCCGCTGAGGCAGGCGACATGTTGGCCCACCTTGAGGTGGGTAACGCCTTCGCCGACCGCCTGTACCACGCCTGCGTATTCCGAGCCCGGAACAAAAGGCAACGCAGGCTTCATCTGGTACTTGTTTTGCACAATCAGCAGGTCAGGGAAGTTCAGGCTAGCGGCTTTGATTTCAATCAGTACTTCGCCCGCTTTAGGCTGGGGTGTGGGTAGTTCTTTCCAGTTCAGGGCGTCAACGCCGGTGGGGTTTTCACAAAGCCAGGCATGCATGGGAGTCTCCAAAAAATGTGGGCAAATCATAGGGCCATGCGCCCGTGCAAATTGTCTCTGGGGTGACCAACCCTTCGGAGGCGTGCGCTTGACAGCCCACCTACAATGACCGACTACCCGCAGAGACTATGAAAATCCTTATATCCAACGACGATGGTTACCAGGCGCCCGGCATTGTGGCGCTTTACGAAGCGCTTAAAGATGTGGCCGAAGTGGAGGTGGTTGCTCCAGAGCAGAATAACAGCGCAAAATCCAACGCGTTGACATTGCATTCACCGTTGTATGTCACCCGGGCAAGCAACGGTTTTCGCTATGTCAATGGAACACCGGCTGATTGCGTGCACATTGCGTTGACGGGCTTGCTGGACTACCGGCCTGACCTTGTTGTGTCTGGAATCAACAACGGCGCCAATATGGGCGACGACACCATTTATTCCGGCACCGTGGGCGCTGCCATGGAGGGCTTTTTGTTCGGGATTCCGGCCATAGCTTTCTCTCAGGTGGACCGGGACTGGCATCACCTGGACTCCGCAGCCCGCAAGGTGCGCGACCTGGTGCAAGCCATGGCGCAACAGCAGTTGATTACACCCACACCCTGGCTGCTGAATGTCAATATCCCCAACTTGCCTTACGACGAGATTGGCAGCTTGAAGCTGTGTCGCCTGGGTAAACGGCACTCCGCAGAAAAAGTAATCCAGCAGCAGAGCCCAAGGGGTGAAACCATGTACTGGATTGGCGCGGCCGGCCCGGTCAAGGACGATGCCGATGGCACCGATTTCCACGCGACGGCGCAAGGCCACATCGCCATGACGCCACTCAAGGTGGACCTGACGGACCACGACTACTTGGGGTATTGGGCGCAAACCGCATCGCGTCTGTCGGCCAGCGCGCAGACCCCCAAGCCATGAAGCAGCGCCCCTCCTTTCCAGCGCGGCTGGATTCGGTGCCCCTCAAACCACGTCTGGCCTCCCATAGCGCTCCAGCGGCACCTCACGGTGTCGGTATGGACTCCAGCGCCGTGCGCCTGCGCATGGTGCAGAAGCTCGCAGCCCAGGGCGTAAGTGATTCCCAGGTGCTGTCAGCCATGGGTGCCATCGAGCGCCACCGCTTTGTGGACAGCGCCTTGGTGAACCAGGCCTATGAAGACACCAGCTTGCCCATTGGGCTGGGGCAAACCATTTCCAAACCCGGCGTGGTCTCCCGCATGGCCGAGCTGCTGCGCAATGGGCAGCCAGGCAAGCTGGGCCGCATTCTGGAGATTGGTACCGGCTGCGGCTATCAGGCCGCCGTATTGAGCCTGCTAGCCACCGAGGTCTACAGCATTGAGCGCCTTCGCGGTCTGCATGACAAATCGCGGGAAAATCTGCGCCATCTGCGCCTGCCAAATTTGCATTTGCTGTTTGGCGATGGCATGGCGGGGTACGCCAAGGGCGCGCCGTATGCGGCCATCATCTCTGCAGCGGGCGGGGAAGCGGTTCCGCAAGCTTGGGTCGATCAGCTGGCCATGGGCGGGCGCCTGGTAGCACCCGTTGTAACCGCTGGCGCACAGGGCGGCGCACAAGCACTGATGGTGCTGGACAAGACGCCGCAAGGGGTTCGACAGACGATATTGGAGGCCGTGCACTTTGTCCCTTTAAAATCAGGTGTTGCTTGAAGGAAGTGCTTATGTTTGGTTTGATGCGTCGTGGTCTGTTATTGACGGGTGTTGCGGTAGGTGTTTTGTTGTCTGGGTGCGGTTCCACCGTGCTCAACCGCGCCCCTGTGGAGGACCGCGGCTCGGTATCGGGTAAGGCGGCTATGGATGCGCGTACGGCGGCAGTCAAGCAGCTGCCCGGGTTCGAGAATGCGGGTAAACCAGGCTACTACACCGTCAAGCCAGGCGATACCATGATCCGAATCGGCCTTGAAACTGGCCAAAGCCATAAGGACATCACCCGCTGGAACAGCATCGAGAACGCCAACAAGATTGAAGTGGGTCAGGTGCTGCGTGTGGTACCACCAGTAGCCAATGACACGACTGCTGCTGCTTCCACTGCATCTGTTGCAGTCGCCAAGCCGGTGAGCTCAAGCTCCGTTACCTCGACACCGATTGCAGCCGGGACGGCCAAGCCTGCTTCGGCCCTGGTGTCCGCAACGCCAGCGGCAGCCCCAACGGCTGCCACTACTAATGCTTCTGCAGGTGGTGATGACGAGATTAACTGGATTTGGCCCGGCAATGGGCCAGTGCTGGCCGGTTTTGATGAAGCCAAGAACAAGGGCCTGGATATTGGCGGCTCTGCCGGCGACCCTGTGGTCGCCGCGGCCGAGGGGCGTGTGGTGTATGCCGGTGCAGGCCTGCGAGGCTACGGCAATTTGATCATCCTCAAACACAACAGCACCTACCTGACTGCGTATGCCCACAACCAGACCCTGCTGGTAAAGGAAGACCAATCGGTCAAAAAAGGGCAAAAGATAGCCGAGATGGGCAACAGCGATGCGGACCGCGTCAAGCTGCACTTTGAGGTGCGCAGGCAAGGCAAGCCTGTCGATCCTTCGAAATACCTCCCCGCAAAATAGAGGCCACATGGCAAGAAAACCCCGACTGACTGGTTTTGACAGCAACGCTGCCAACCAGCGGTCTGCAGGGGTTTTTTCAGACGAAAAACGGGCGCCAGCCCCCGAGGATATTGCGCAAACAGCTATTGATTTCATAGCAGTTCAGCCGGTGGGCGATCTCGTGCCGGAGATCCCCGGGATAGACTCTTCCGTCGATTCCTCTGTGGATTCGCTGTCTCTGTACCTGCGAGGCGTGCGGCGTACCGAGCTATTTACTCCCGAGCAGGAATTCGAGGTGGCCACCCTTGCCAAGGCGGGCGATTTTGCGGCCCGACAAAGCATGATCGAGCACAACCTTCGCCTGGTCGTGAGTATTGCCAAAGGCTACATGGGGCGGGGCGTGCCCATTGCCGACCTGATTGAAGAGGGCAACCTGGGCCTGATGCACGCGATCGACAAATTCGAGCCCGAACGGGGGTTCCGTTTTTCGACCTACGCCACCTGGTGGATTCGCCAATCGGTCGACCGCGCGCTGATGTACCAGGGCCGTGCCGTGCGCCTGCCGGTGAACGTGGTGCGGGAGTTGCAGCAGGTGCTGCGAGCCCGACGGGCGTTGGAAAATGATGCTGCCCTGACCGCCCAGCGTCCAGAAGGAATCCGGGTGGAGGACATCGCTGCACTGGTAGGGCGGGATGCCAGTCATGTGGCCGATTTGCTGTCCATGGCTGAGGTGCCGAGGTCGCTGGACGCCTCCCTGGACCGCAGCGACAACGAGCAGACCATGGGTGACACGCTGGTGGATGAGCTGGCGCTGGACCCCGAAGACATCCTGCAGGCCCACGAGGTGGATCTGCTGCTGGAGGAGTGGATCACCACGCTGTCGGCGCGGGAGCGGGACGTACTGGAAGGGCGCTTTGGCCTGCACGACCGCGATCCCGAGACCCTGGACGTGATCAGTGCGCGCCTCGGCTTGACGCGCGAGCGGGTTCGCCAGGTTCAGAATGAAGCGCTGTTCAAACTCAAACGCTACCTCACGCGGCGCGGCATTACGCGTCAATCGCTGATGTAGCAGCCTTGGGCTGCCGTCTGCCCCTGTGTACCTGAGACAATTCAGGCATGACAGAAACAAATTTGACTGAAAAGCCGCTGCCCGAGGGTTGGCTGGTTGTGAAATCCCTCGACTTGGAAGCGCAGGGCGTTGCCCATAAACCGGACGGCAAGGTGGTTTTTATTGATGGTGCATTGCCCTTTGAGGTGGTGAGCGCCCAGATTCACCGCTCCAAAGCCAGCTTCGAGAAAGGTACGCTGACCGAGATCCACCGCGAATCCTCGCAGCGCGTGCGTCCCGAGTGTCCCCATTTTGGTTTGCACGAAGGCGCCTGTGGTGGCTGCAAGATGCAGCACCTGCACATTGGCGCCCAAGTGGCCGTCAAGCAGCGGGTGATGGAAGACAACCTTTGGCACATTGGCAAAGTCAAGCCCGATAATATTTTGCGGGCCATTGAGGGCCCCGCCTGGGGCTACCGGTACCGTGCGCGCCTGTCGGTGCGCAATGTGCGCAAAAAAGGCGCAGTGCTGGTGGGTTTTCACGAGCGCAAAAGCCGCTATGTGGCCGATATGAAGGAGTGCCGGGTTCTGGCCCCCCACGTCAGCGCCATGCTGGTGCCGTTGCGCGGCTTGATTGCCTCGCTGGAGGCTGTGGACGGCTGTGCACAAATCGAGCTGGCCATTGGCGATATGGAGGGCGCCCCCGGTGCTGGTGACGTCACCGCCCTGGTGCTGCGCCATCTGGTTCCCTTGAGTGATGCGGATTTGGACCAATTGCGCCAGTTTGCGGCTGCCCATCCAGGTGTGCAGTGGTGGCTGCAGCCGAAAGGGCTGGACACTGTGCACCAACTCGACGAGTTGCCGGGCCATGAGACGGCACAGCTGGCTTATGTGCTGCCCGCCTATGGCATCACCATGCCGTTTCGTCCGACCGACTTCACACAGGTCAACCCCCATATCAACCGGGTTCTGGTATCGCGGGCCTTGGGTTTGCTGGCAGTGGGCAAGGACGAGCGGGTGATCGACTGGTTCTGCGGCCTGGGTAATTTCACGCTGCCCCTGGCCACCCAGGCGCGTGAAGTGCTGGGTGTGGAGGGTGCCGAGGAGCTGGTTGCCCGTTCACGCGAGAATTTGAAGCTGAATCAGGCAGTAGCCCCCGCCAACCGTGCGCTGGCAGCTACAACATTTGTAGCGCGTAACCTGTTTGAGATGACGTCGGAAATGCTGGTGGGCGATGGTGCAGCCCAAAAATGGCTGGTCGACCCCCCCCGCGAGGGTGCCTACTCCCTCGTGCAGGCCTTGGCCGAGTTGCGCCAGCGTCGGCTGGACGGTGTTGCCACCGAGGCCGAGTTGGCCTGGTCACCACCCAAACGTATTGTGTACGTCAGTTGCAACCCGGCTACGCTGGCGCGCGATGCGGGGGTGCTGGTGCAGCAGGGCGGCTATCGGTGCTCGGCAGCGGGCGTGGTCAACATGTTTCCGCACACCGCGCATGTGGAGAGCATGGCGGTGTTTGATCTGATGGAGTGACTTATCCCGCGGGCTTCTCGGTGGCCTTGGGTTTGGCGGGCACCTTGGTGGAAGCCTTGTTTTTTGTATCTGTGCTGGCCTTTTCCTTGGGTGCGTCCGCGGCAGGTTTGTCGCCTTTCGGCCTATCAATGACCTCTTCCGCAGGACCGGGAGTCTTCACGCCGGTGGGCGGGATGCCGTCAATCTTGTTGTCGCGCATGTATTGGTCCATCTCTTTCCAGCCGGCAAACACGGCTGCCTTGGATGCTTTCTCGTTGAGCGCGTAGCAGTCTTCAATGCTGCGCACACCGTAACGGCATGCGCTGCCAATGGCTTTGGCGTCGGCTTCCCGCTGGGCTACTTTGGGGTCGGCCAACATGGCCGCGATGTCACACCCGCCCAGTAGCAGGGTCATAGTGAGAAGGATCAGGCGTGAAATCATGGATGGTGTGGAATATCTAAGTTCTGTATCGGCAAATTCTGCCGGGAATTGAGTCCATGGTGCGACAAAGACCGGGTTTGCAGGCAAAGAAAAAGGCCCCTCAGGGCCCCTTTCTCGGATCGCTGCGTGCCGATCCAGTTTAGTCGCGCTCGCCACCCATGATGCCCAGCAGTGCCAGCAGGCTCTGGAACACGTTGATGAGATCCAGGTACAAGGCCAGCGTGGCGCTGATGTAGTTGGTCTCTCCACCGTCAATGATCTGCTTGATGTCGTAGAGCATGTAGGCGCTGAAGATACCGATGGCCGCCATCGAGATCGCCATCATGCCCGCGGTGGAGCCCACAAACGCGTTGATGATGCCGCCAACCAGTAGCACCATGGCCCCCACGAAGAGCCACTTGCCCATGCCGGAGAGATCACGTTTGATGACCGTAGCCAGGCTGGCCATCACCAGAAACACACCGGCTGTGCCGCCAAAGGCGGTCATGACCAAGTCAGGGCCGTTCTTGAAACCCAGCACCATGCCAATCATGCGCGACAGCATCAGGCCCATGAAGAAAGTGAAACCCAGCAGAACCGGCACGCCTGCAGCGGAATTTTTGGTCTTTTCGATGGCGTAGATAAAGCCAAACGCACCACCCAGGAACACGACCATGCCGAGAATGCCGTTCAGGGACTGTGTAATGCCGGTGGCCACACCAACCCAGGCACCCAGCACGGTAGGCACGAGGCTCAGGGCAAGAAGCCAGTAGGTGTTGCGCAGCACTTTATTGCGCTGCTCGGTGGAGATGCCATAGCCCAAGCTCTGGCCCATGGTGGTTGCGCGATCAGTCATAGTCTTAGCTCCTTATAGGTCTGCTTGACGCAGGTGCCACCATTCTAGGGTTTATCAAGTCCCGGTTGCGGCAAATCGCCCGGATTGGCCCGATTTTTAGCAGGGCTGTTATGCAAACCCGGTCGCGAAAGGGCGTCCCTCAGACGGTATGCTAGGGGTTTTACCAAGATAGAGACTGCACTATGAAAATCAAATCCGTCCTCGAATTTTCCGACATCAAGGCCATTGCAGCCGCAGCGGAAGCGGAAGCGCTGAAGAACAACTGGGCAGTCAGTATTGCCATTGTGGATGACGGTGGCAACATGCTGTGGTTCCAGCGCCTGGACGGTGCGGCACCTATTTCTGCCCACATTGCGCCGGGAAAAGCCCGGACATCGGCCATGGGTCGGCGTGAGAGCAAGGTCTATGAAGACATGATCAACGGTGGCCGTGCGTCGTTCCTGAGCGCGCCGAATCTGGAGGGGATGCTCGAAGGTGGCGTGCCCATCATGAAAGATGGCCAATGCCTGGGCGCAGTGGGTGTGAGCGGCGTGAAGTCCAGCGAAGATGCGCAGATTGCCAAGGCAGGCATTGCCGCCATCGGCCTGTAATACGCGCTTAAGCGTCTGAATTGCTCTGTTATTGATAGCTGCTTGCGCAATATCTGCATGGGCTGCAGGCCTGGTTGACGTTTATTTTGTCAGAATGAGCTTGCCAGCTCGAGTCGTCTGCAAACGGTAGCGTTGACCGTTGTGCTCAATCTCGATGGCCTGGCCTGAGCCCAGCAGATCCGCCGAAAATAACACGGCAGGGCGCACCGCGGCCTGTGTCGGTTGCACTGTTTTCGTTGGCGCATTCAGGTGGGCCGGTCGGGCCGGGCGAGCCATTGCTGACATCCTCAGTTTTTGGGTTCAGTGATGAACCCGATTTTTCGCAAACCGGCTTGTTGGGCGGCCGCCATGGCCTGGGCTACAAACTCATAGCGCACAGCCTTGTCTCCGCGGATATGCAAGTCGGGTTGCGGGCTTTTGCCCGCCTCCACCTGCAGCAAAGCCGGCAGCTCGCCCTCCGGCACGCGTTTCTGGTTCCAGAAATAGGCGCCTTGGGCGTCCACGCTGAGCTGGATGGTCTCCGGCTTGGCGTCAACCGGCTGGCTGGTCGCTTGGGGCAGTTCCACGTTGATGGCCTGCTTCATGACCGGCACGGTAATGATGAAGATGATGAGCAGCACCAGCATCACGTCCACCAGTGGCGTCATGTTGATTTCGTTCATCACCTCGGTGTCCGCTTCGGCGGACGAGTCGTGCATTCCAAATGCCATGGTTTTCTCCTTCATGCCTTCTTGATGGCGACGATTTTTCCGTCGTGACTGGTGTTACCCACCCGGGCGCCGGTCAGGAAGTAGGCATGCAGGTCGTGGGCAAAGCGGTTCAGGCGCGTCAGGATCGACTTGTTGCCCCGCACCAGGGCGTTGTAGCCCAGCACCGCAGGAATGGCGACGGCCAGACCCAGCGCCGTCATGATGAGCGCCTCACCGATAGGGCCTGCGACCTTGTCGATGGTGGATTGTCCTGACGCGCCAATCGCCATGAGTGCGTGGTAAATGCCCCAGACCGTGCCGAACAAGCCGACAAAGGGTGCAGTCGACCCAACCGACGCCAGTATGGCCAGACCCGACTGGAAGCGTGCAGTACTGTCGTCAATCGAGTTGCGCAGGGAGCGGCTGATCCAGTCGCTGATGTCCAGTGTGTCGTGCAACTGCGCCTTGGAATCCTGGTGGTGCAGGCTGGCTTCGCGGCCAGCCGTAGCCAGCTGAACGAAGGGGTTTCCATCCTGTGGCCCTAACTGATTCAGGCCACCTGCAAAGTCTCCGCTATGCCAGAACGCTTCTGTTCGCTGCCCTGAATCCTTGTATTTGAAGATGTCCAGCGCCTTGATGAGGATGACGATCCACGAGGCCAGCGACATCGCCAGCAGCATCAGGGCGACTGACCGTGTCACCCAGTCGCCCTGGGTCCAGAGACTGAAAAGTCCGAGTTGCGAATCCATAACTACTCCACTAAAAAAATTGGGTTGACTATTCGAGAACAAAACTGAATGGCACGTTGAACCACATGGCTTCCGGCACACCGGCACGTTTGCCGGGTACGTAGCGCCAACGCAGCGCGGTAGCCAGCGCGGCCTGGTCCAGCCGGTCATAGCCGCTGGACTGTTTGATTTCCGCTTTTTGCGCCGTGCCGTCGACGCCAATGAGCGTGCGCACCATCACTTTGCCTTGTTCGCCCAGTTGCTTGCTCAGGCGCGGGTAGGGCGGCTTGGGGTTGTTCAGGTAGTCGGCATCCGTGGAGGGCAGCTCCACTTTGGTTGCGGTGGTTGCAGTGCCTGTGGATGCGGGTGTAGAGACGCCTGCCGTGCTGATGGCCCCGGAGTTGACCGGTGGGTTGGTGGTTGTGGCCGCTACGGCAGGCGTTGTGCTGGACGGTGCCGGAGCCGGGTCAGTCACGGCCAGCGGTGTGGGCGCAGCAATCGGCTCGGGTGCCTTCCCGGGGGGTGGCGTCACGGGCGCGGGCTTTGCAGGCGTTGGCGCTTTAGGCGGTGTCGCCATGGGCATGGCAACCGGGGGGCTTGGTGCCATGACTTCCACCAGAATCTCCGCGGGCATTACCAGCTCGGTCACCCGGCGCAGAAGACCGGTTTGCAGTGCCCACAGCGCGCCCATGTGCAGCAGCACCACGCCAATAACGATGGATGTATTGCGGTTCATGCGGACAGGCGTGCGGGTGAAGGCTGAAGCGGGGTTCGGCATAGTGTAAGTTTGCGGCATTTGGCTTTGGGGTTCACGTGTCGGCCCACATGCGCAGCAGGTTGTGGTACACGCCGGTGAGTGCCGTGGTTTCGTCGGTTTCACCGTGGCGGGTTCGCAGGCCAAGTAGGTTCATGTCCAGCTCGTACAGCAGCCTGCGTTGCTCGTCACTGCGCACCATGCTCTCAATCCAGAAGAAACACGCCTGGCGGTAGCCCCGGGTGACTGGTTTGACTTGGTGCAGGCTGGTTCCGGGGTACAGCACCATGTGGCCTGCAGGTAGCTTGATGGCTTGTTCGCCGTAGGTGTCGGCAATGCAGAGCTCGCCGCCGTCGTAGCTTTCGGGGTCGGATAAAAAAATCGTGCACGACACATCGGTGCGCACCCGTTGGCCGGTGCCGGGCAGGTAGCGCACCGCACCGTCGATGTGGTTGCCGTAATAGTTACTGTCGCCCCCATAGCGGTTGAGCCGGGGCGGAAATACCCGTTTGGGCAGGGCCGCCGAAAAGAACAGGGGGGTGCGGTCCAGCGCCCGCAGCACCATGGCACGAATCGTTCTGGCAGCCTCGCAGTGGTGATCCAGTTGCTCGTTGTTTTTTACCTGCCTGGCCTGTTCTCCTGCACCTTTACGCCCGTCGCCCCAGGGCGCGGTGGACAGCAAGCCCTTGGCGTGGCGAACTTCGTCAGAGGTTAACAGGTTGGCAAAGGTGAGAAGCATGGCGGTGGTGGCAGTGGGCTGGCAGGTAGGTAGGTGCAGTTGCAGGACGTTTTTAGAATTTCACGTTCAGCGTGGCCTGCACATTGCGGCTCGAGCCGGGAACGTAGTGGCCGGTGTACAGGGAGTCGGCGTACAGCGTGTTGGCCACATTCGTGATGTTGCCCTTGAGCACATAGCGGTCGTTGAACTTGTACTCGGCCATCAGATCCACCGTGGCAAAACCGGGTGCCATGAAGCCCGGGTTGCGGGTGGGGGATTGCTCGCTGCGGAAGTTGATGCCGCCGCCGAGTCGCAATTGGTTAGTGATTTGGTAGGTGCTCCATACGGTTCCGGTATGCACGGGGGTGAGTGAGGGGCGCTCGCCTTCGCGCTCACCCGCCGTGGCGGTGGGGGCTGCCACGTCGATCACGGCGTCGGGCATCCACATGTAGGAAACATACATTTCCCATTGCGGTGTCAGGCGGCCCGAGAGGTCGACTTCCAGCCCGCTAGTGTGGCGTTTTCCCGATAGTAGAAGGGACGTGGCGGCCGAGTCAGGATCGGTGTTGCGCTCGTTGTATTTGGTGGACTGGAAAATGGCCAGTCGGGTCGTAAAACGCTTGTCCGCGGTGTCGAGCTTGGCGCCCAACTCGATGTTGCGGCTTTGCTCGGGGTCGGTGTTGGCACTCAGGGTACTGTATGAATACGTATCAGCCGATGTATTGAACGAGGTGCCGTACGAGAAGTGGTACGAACTCAGTGCGCTGGGCTGGTACAGCACGCCCACGCGCTGGCTCCAGTTGGCGATGGTCTGGTTGTAGCTGCTGCTGACGACACCCGTGGCCAATACGTTGTCAAAATTTCCCCGCATGCTGTCAAAGCGCAGGCCGCCCAACACTTTCCAGTTCGGGGCGATTTGCAGCATGTCTTGTGCATAGACGCCCATGTTTTCAGCCTTGAATGCACTGGAGACACTAGTGGCGCGAGCGCTTTCATTGAGCGATGCGCCGTCGTTGGGCGTGCCAGCGGTAGTGGACGGTTTGGTAACGGCGCTGATACGTGAGACATTTTTGGCCTCACGTGCCCAATCGATGCCCGTCAACACTTTGTGTTGCAGGCCCCAACCGGTGAATTTGGTGCTCAGGTCACTTTGCGCGTAAGTGGCATCCAAATCTTGAATTTTGGCGTTGTTACCCCGGGTCAGTACCGTAGCGTCGGAGAAGTTGTCCAGCCCGGTTCCAGCAACCATGCGTACCGTGCCCGCACGTTGGTCGCGGGTAAATTTACCTTGGCGGATGACGGTCTTGAGTTCGGTGTCGCCCCCAAAGCGGTGAATATGGCTGCTCGTTATAAATCGGGCAGTGCCGTCGTTATAGTCGCTGGTCATGCCGTAGTAGGCGCTGGGGTCGAGTTTGTTGTTGATGGTAGACATGGACGTTGCAGCCGTAGCCGTTGGCTTGATCCACGGCATGCCGTAGTTGATTCCGTTGTTATTTTCCAGGCTGTAGAGGCTGACCAAAAACTCGTCGGATGAGCCAATGCCAAAGCGGTAGGCCGCAGCAACGCCGCGTTTATCCAAGCTGCTGCCCGCGCCATTGTTGTCAGCTTTGGTGGCCATGGCGTTAATCCGCAGGGCGGAGTCCTCGCCGGTCTGGATGTTGAAGTCGCCGGTGACACGGCGGTAGTTGTAGCTGCCCAGTGTGGCGGTGACCTCGTTCTCATCCGAGTCGCGTGGAATTTTGCTGACTTGGTTTACTGCGCCACCCGTGGAGCCGCGGCCAAACAGCATGGAGGCCGAGCCGCGCAAGAGTTCGATGCGGTCGTTGTTGAAGGTGTCGCGCTCATAAAACGCCGGATCGCGCACGCCGTCCAGAAAAATGTCGCCCGTAGTGGCCAGCGAGAAACCGCGCAGGCGGATGTCTTCTTCACCCCCTTCGGCCGCCTGAAACGTCACACCGGCTGTGTTGTGCAGCACGTCTTTCAGGGTATTCAGGTTGCGGTCGCCCACCAGTTTTTCGGTGACCACGGTGATGGATTGGGGGATGTCACGCAGTTCCTGTTTGCCCTTGCCGATGGTGGTGCTGGTGGCGCGGTAGGCCTCTTTGCCTTCGGGTGCTTCGGCCTTTTCCGTGATCACTACGGTGGAGAGTGTTTTATGGGTGTCAGCTGGCGGTTGCTGCGCCGCTGCACTCAGAGAGCCGGCCAGCAACATGGCTCCGATGGGAAGCCGCGCACGGGGATTGGTCGATGAATATGCTATTATTTTTGTAGCTATATGCGCAGGATCGCTGCGGGTTGGCTTCGTATTTGACTTGTGATTTGTGCTGTGTGGCATAGCGGCATCTACCTTGTAGGGTGTTGTCTGGCTGGCTATGCACGTCGCGCCGGGCGGTGCGTGATTTGGCTGGCTGCTGTGGAAATGGACAGCGCCTATTCTACATATAAATGAGAATCATTCCTATTTAAATCAAGCAAAAATCGGGAATTCCTTTCAAACCAGCACGCGTCCTGGTTGCCTCTCAATAAACCAGTCGATCCGGATGGATCTCCTGCAGGATGGTGGTGGCGATCTCTTCAATCGACTTGGTGGTGGTAGACAGCCAGCGAATGCCGGTTCGACGCATCATGGTTTCGGCTTCGCTGACTTCCATGCGGCAGTTTTCCAGTGACGCGTATTTGGAGTTGGGTCGCCGTTCGTTGCGGATTTCGCTCAGGCGCTCGGGCTGAATGGTGAGACCAAAAATCTTGGCCTTGTGTGGCACCAGCGCAGGTGGCAGCTGCTGCCGCTCAAAATCCTCGGGAATCAGCGGGTAGTTGGATGCCTTGAGCCCGTATTGCATTGCCAGGTACAGTGAAGTCGGGGTCTTGCCGCTGCGGCTGACACCCACCAGGATCACGTCGGAATGTTCCAGATCGCGGTTGGACTGGCCGTCATCATGGGCCAGCGAAAAATTGATGGCTTCAATACGGCTCTGGTATTCCTTGCTCTTGCTGGCGTCGCTGAAGCGGCCGATCCGGTGGTTGGACTTGAGCTTGAACTCGTTTTCAAGCGGGTGCACAAAGGTTCCGAACATGTCGAGCAGCATGCCCTGACATCCTTCCTGAATCACCTTCAGTACCTCCATGTTGACCAGCGTGGTGAAAACAATGGGTCTGGCACCGTCCACCACCGCCGTATGGTTGATCTGGCGTACCGCCTGATGTGCTTTGTCCACCGTGTCGACAAACGGGAGGCGGACATGGCGCGCCTTCGCTTCAAACTGCGCCAGGATGGCATTGCCAAAAGTTTCGGCCGTGATGCCGGTGCCGTCAGACACAAAAAATACGGTGCGGTGGTGCATGGTGGGTGGGCGAAGAAGTTGTCAGTGTTATGCAAGTGCGGATTTGTAGCCAGGCGGCCCCTACAATGGCTGCAATTTAGCGCATTTTTCTCTTTGCCCCGGTTTCAACAGAACAACAACAGAAATTGGGAAAAGACAGGCGGCTGCGGCACGAACTGGTTTCGTTCCGGCGCAGGGCAGTGAAACAGTTTTAACTTCCGGAGCTTACCCATGTCGACACTATTCAGCCCAACCGATCTGGTTGTCCCTTTTGAAAACTTGCGAATGACCGACGTCGAGTCGGTCGGAGGCAAAAATGCCAGCCTGGGCGAGATGATTTCTCATCTGCCTACGGGTGTGAAGGTCCCCACCGGTTTTGCCACTACGGCCCATGCCTTTCGGGAATTCCTGAAGTTTGGCGGCCTCGCGGAAACCATTAAAGCCCGACTGCTGGCACTGGACACGGAAGACGTGCGGGCATTGGCGCAGGTGGGCGCGGAAATTCGCGCCCTGGTGGAAGCGCAGCCTTTTCCGCCGGAGCTGGAGCAGGGCATCCGTTCTTCTTTTGAAACCCTCAGCGCGGACAACCGTGAAGCGACGTTTGCGGTGCGGTCCTCGGCCACTGCCGAGGATTTGCCGGATGCATCGTTTGCGGGCCAGCAGGAAACCTTTTTGAACGTGCACGGCATCGACGACATCCTGCACAAAATTCGCGAGGTATTTGCGTCCCTGTACAACGACCGGGCGATCAGCTACCGGGTGCACAAGGGTTTTGCCCACGAACATGTTGCGTTGAGCGCGGGTATCCAGCGCATGGTCCGCTCCGATCTGGGGGCGGCGGGTGTGATTTTCACCATTGATACCGAGTCCGGATTTTCGGATGTGGTTTTCATTACCTCCAGCTATGGGCTGGGCGAAACCGTGGTGCAGGGCGCCGTCAACCCCGACGAGTTCTATGTGCACAAGCCCATGCTGCGTGCGGGCAAACGCGCCGTGATCCGGCGCAGCCTGGGTTCCAAGCTGATCCAGATGCAATTCACCACACCGGAAGAAAAAGCGGTGGGTGGCAAGCTGGTTAAAACGACGGATGTGCCAACCGAGTTGCGTAACCGCTATTCTCTGACCGATGCGGAAGCCGAGCAACTGGCGCGTTATGCGCTGGTGATTGAAGAGCATTACGGCCGGGCCATGGACATTGAGTGGGGCAAGGACGGGCTCGACGGACAGCTTTACATCCTGCAGGCGCGGCCCGAAACGGTCAAAAGCCAGGCGGGCAACCAAGCGGAGTACCGCTACAAGCTCAAGGGCAAGGGCACCGTGCTGGTGGAGGGACGTGCCATTGGACAGAAAATTGGCACAGGCCCCGTGCGCATCGTGCACAACATCAGCGAGATGGACAAGGTGCAGGCGGGTGACATTCTCGTCACTGACATGACCGATCCCAACTGGGAACCCGTCATGAAGCGGGCTTCCGCCATCGTTACCAACCGTGGCGGGCGCACCTGCCACGCGGCGATCATTGCCCGCGAGTTGGGTATTCCGGCGGTGGTGGGCTGCGGCCACGCGACTGAGTCTCTCAAGGATGGAATGCTGGTTACCGTGAGTTGCGCCGAGGGAGACACCGGCTTCATTTACGACGGATTGCTGGAAACCGAGGTGACCGAGGTGCTGCGCGGAACCATGCCCGAGAGCCCCGTCAAGATCATGATGAATGTGGGCAACCCGCAGCTGGCATTTGATTTCTGCCAGCTCCCCAACGAAGGCGTGGGTTTGGCCCGGCTGGAGTTCATCATCAACAACAACATCGGTGTGCACCCCAAGGCCATTCTGGACTACCCCAATGTGGATGCTGATCTGAAAAAGGCGGTGGAGTCGGTGGCACGTGGTCACGCTTCACCCCGCGCGTTCTACGTAGACCGTGTGGCCGAAGGGGTGGCAACCATTGCTGCTGCTTTCTGGCCCAAGCCCGTCATCGTGCGCTTGTCCGACTTCAAGAGCAACGAATACCGCAAATTGATCGGCGGTAGCCGCTATGAACCGGAAGAAGAGAACCCGATGCTGGGATTCCGCGGGGCTGCGCGTTACATCAGTACGGACTTTGGCGAGGCATTTGCCATGGAATGTGAAGCGCTCAAGCGGGTGCGTAACGATATGGGGCTGAACAATGTGCAGGTCATGGTGCCATTTGTCCGGACGCTGGGTCAGGCCAAAAAAGTGACTGAATTGCTGGGGCGCCACGGTCTGCGCCGCGGTGAAAACGAACTCAAGCTGATCATGATGTGCGAGATACCCAGCAATGCCATTTTGGCTGACCAGTTCCTTGAGTATTTCGATGGCTTTTCGATTGGCTCCAACGACCTGACGCAGCTCACACTGGGCCTGGATCGTGATTCCGGACTCGAATTGCTGGCCGCTGACTTTGACGAACGTGACCCAGCTGTCAAGGCACTCGTCAGCATGGCCATTGCCGCTTGTAAACGCCAGGGCAAGTACATTGGCATTTGCGGTCAGGGCCCCAGCGACCACCCTGACTTCGCGCAGTGGCTGGTGGATGAAGGGATTTCGTCCATTTCGCTCAATCCGGATTCCGTTATTTCAACCTGGCAGAAGCTCGCCGCTAAATGACGCAGACAGCGACCCGGCGCCGGTGGAGCCTGCATGCCGGTCTGCTGGCGCTGTGGTTTGCTGCGTCTTTTGGGGTGGTTTTTTTTGCCCGCGATCTACAGTTCGTCGTCGCGAACTGGCCGGTCGGATTCTGGTTTGCGGCGCAGGGATCGGTGCTTGTTTTTATCGGTATCGTGGTGGTCTTCGCATGGGTAGCGAACCGGCGGGAGGGGCCCGAGCCCGAATTTGACACCGTAGCCTATGGTGTGCATAAACGCATGCTGCATCGCCGATTTGCCCTTTATGTTGTATGCCTCATTGCCTTCTTGCTCGCATTGGCGTTGGCCGAACGCAGGGGATTGCCCAAAGTATGGGTTGCGGGCATCTTTCTCTCTGCAACCCTCGTTCTTTATGCCGTGATTGGCGTGTTTGGCCGCACCGCTGACGCAGCCGAGTACTACGTCGCTGGTCGGCGCATACCAGCGTTTTACAACGGTATGGCGACGGCGGCGGACTGGATGAGCGCCGCCTCGTTCATCAGCCTTGCCGGGGGACTGTATTTGCAGGGCTATTCCGGAACCGGTGCGCAGGCAGGCGGACTGGCCTACGTCCTGGGGTGGACGGGCGGGTTTTGTCTTGTTGCACTTCTGGTGGCACCGTATCTGAGGCGCTTGAAGCTCTACACGGTTCCCGACTATTTCGCTGTGCGCTTTGGCGGCCGCTGGCCCCGCATGATTGCAGCGCTGGCTGCCGTCTTGTGTTCGTTTACCTATGTGGTGGCACAGATTTACGGGGTTGGGCTGATCACTTCCCGTCTGACGGGAGTCAACTTTGAAATTGGCATTCTGCTCGGTCTGGGCGGCGTGTTGGTGTGCTCTTTTCTAGGAGGAATGCGGGCCGTGACCTGGACCCAGGTTACACAATATGTTGTGATCATCCTGGCGATCCTGATTCCGGTGTCGTGGCTGGCCTATAAGCAAATTGGTAATCCTCTGGCACCTTTGGTGTACGGACAGCAACTGCAGAAGATTGCAGAGATGGAGCGGCGCCTGATGGATTCACCGGAGGAACAGCAAGTGATTGAGGAATACGCCCGCAGAGCCCGCTCTTTTGAGCAAAAGCTGCAGGACGTGGAAGGCTCCTTGCAGATCGAGCGCCAGATGCTGCGCAACCAGCTTCGGGCTGTGGGCGACCTGAAAGCTGACGACGACCGGGCTGTCGCCTTGCGCCGCGAGTTGGCGGCAGTCCCCAAAGATGCCAATTCAGCGCGGGAACGTTGGACCCTGGCGATGATGGAGAACCGGGAGAGGTCCAAACCACTGGGCGGAATGCCGGCGCATGCGACGCCGTTTGCCGGCGATCCGTCGGGGTCCGCCTTGGAGCAGCAGGCGTTTGATACTTCCCGGTTGAATTTCATGGCCCTGATGTTTTGCCTGATGGTGGGAACCCTGGGTCTGCCCCATTTGCTGACCCGGTACTACACCACGCCCACTGTGGCAGAGGCCCGTAGTTCGGTAGCTTGGTCGTTGGTCTTTATCGCCCCGCTGTATTTGTTGGCACCTGCGCTTGCCGTAATGGTCAAATACGAGGTGATGGCCCATTTGGTGGGTCTGCCCTTCGACAGCTTGCCTTCGTGGGTTGCTCAGTGGGCACGGGATCCCTCACTGCTGACGGTGTCCGATGTCAACGGGGATCACATCCTCCAGTTCGCAGAGCTGAAAATCGGTGCCGATCTGGTCATGCTGGCGACGCCTGAAATCGGCGGGTTGCCCTATGTGGTGTCCGTACTGGTTGCTGCTGGCGGCCTCGCCGCCGCGCTCAGCACCGCCGATGGCTTGTTGTTGACGATTGGCAATGCCCTGGCGCATGACGTCTACTTTGAAGGAGGCGGAAACAAGGCGCAGGCCATGCGTCGGGTGATGTGGTCCAAGTTTGCCTTGCTGGTGGTCGCGCTGATAGCGGCCTATGTGGCGGCACAAAGGCCCGCAGGGATTCTGTATCTGGTGTCGGCGTCATTTTCTTTGGCGGGTGCCGCGTTTGTTCCGGCGATGGTGTTGGGTATTTTCTGGAAACGCGCCACGCGTGCGGGTGCTGTGGCCGGAATGCTGGCCGGATTGGGCGTCACCATTTACTACATGGCGATCAATCTTCCGGTGGTTCGCCTGGCGCTGGGCTTGTCGGGTGAGGGTTTGTGGTGGGGCATACAGCCCGTCTCGGCCGGAGTTTTTGGCGTTGCCGCGGGCTTTGCCACGACGGCTTTCTTGAGTCTGGTAACGCGGGTCGGTCAGGTGCTGGACGATCAAACGACTTCAACAAATTCGAGTGGGTTATAATCTTGGGCTTCACCTTGCTGCACCTCGTTTAGACGCTGAGGGCAGCTTTTCTTACCCAAAGTTCCCAAAAACGGGTTACCCATAAGGAGTATCAATGCGTCACTACGAAATCATTCTCATGATCCACCCGGATCAGAGCGAGCAGGTTCCAGCTATGCTGGAGCGTTACAAGGGCATGATCACTGCTGGCGGTGGCAAGGTCCACCGCGTGGAAGACTGGGGCCGTCGCCAACTGGTCTACATGATCAACAAGCTTGCAAAAGCCCATTACCTGTGTGTCAACATCGAGGCCGACCAGGCTGTGATGTCTGAACTGGAGCACGCCTTCAAGTTCAACGACGCCGTGTTGCGCCACCTCACCGTGTCGAAGAAGAAAGCCGATACCGGTCCTTCTTCCATGATGAAGACGGTCGAGCGCGAAGATGCGCGCAAGACCCAACAGGCCGAGTACCAAGGCTAAGACGGCATTTTTGCTGACGGAGAGTGCGTGCCAATACGCTTGTTTTGAGTGCTCGTATCGCAGAGGCGGAAACCCTGCGTTACACCCCGGCCGGATTGCCGGCCTTGAATCTGAGACTCGAACACGAGTCGGAACTTCAGGAGGCGGGGCAAGCAAGACAAGTAAAGGCGGCAGTAAAGGCGGTGGCCTTTGGAACGTTGGCCGAGCGGCTTGTAACCCAAGCAATCGGTAGCGTCTGGAGATTCAGCGGTTTTCTGGCAACTCCCCGAAACGGCAAAAGCGTTGTGTTTCATATTCAAGAATTTTCGCAAGATTAATTTTTTCAGGAGGCCCTAATGGCCACGTTCAAAAAATTCAACAAAGACAAGCGCCCAAAGCGCCCCGCACAAAACCTGCTGTTCAAGCGCAAGCGCTTTTGCCGCTTCACGGTGACTGGCGTCGAAGAAATCGACTACAAGGACATCGACACACTGCGTGACTTCATTGCTGAAAACGGCAAGATCATTCCCGCCCGCCTGACCGGCACCCGCGCTATTTTCCAGCGCCAGCTCAACACCGCTATCAAGCGTGCGCGTTTCCTCGCCATGCTGCCGTACAGCGACCAGCACAAGATCTAAGGAGTCCGACCATGCAAATTATTCTGCTCGACAAGGTCGTGAACCTCGGTGACCTCGGCGATATCGTCAAGGTTAAAGATGGTTACGCACGTAACTTCCTGATTCCTTCTGGCCGCGCTCGTCGCGCCACTGAAGCTGCCAAGGCTGCTTTCGAAGTCAAACGCGCTGAGCTCGAAAAAGCTGCAGCTGCCAAATTGGCCGAATCGCAAAAGCTGGGTGAAAAGCTCGCGGGTACAACCGTCAAGCTGACACAAAAGGCTGGCGTGGATGGTCGTTTGTTCGGTTCGGTAACCAATGCTGACATCGCTGAAGAGCTGGTCAAAAATGGTTACAAAGTCGTGAAATCCCAGATCCGCATGCCTAATGGTCCTATCAAGACCGTCAGCGAAAGCACCGTCAGCGTGGCTCTGCACACTGACGTGGTGGTTGAGATCACAGTCTCCGTCTACGGCGAAACAGCCTAAGTTTGACATTCGCGCCGGGGCTTGATTATTCAGGCTCCGGGCACGATGCAGCAAAAAGCCGTAGGGGCATGCCCCCTGCGGCTTTTTCATTGGTGGTCCAGTTATCCACTGATTTCCACAGCTTGCC
>JAYTRR010000223.1:0-27752 GCA_043746005.1 Burkholderiales bacterium | reverse complement strand
CCCGGTAACACCGCCGCTGCCGCTGGGCGCTCGCCCAGGCCAAAGGCGGTATGCCCCAAAAGTTCAAAGAAGTTCTGCGCATTACCACGCCCGCCTTCGCGCAAGCAGCGCCATAAATGGCGGCAATCGTCTTGCGGCGCGGTGCTGCGCAAGAGCAATTGCAGGTCTTCAAAGTTGTCACCCGAAAACATGAAGAGTTGCTGACCCCGCGCTGCCGCCAGCTCAACGGCCTGCTCCACCACATAAGCCCAATCGCTGGGGCTACCCAAGTGGTCGATGACCACCACGCGGGCATGGCGCAACACGTCGTCCACGTACATGTCCATACTGGCGGGCTGGCGCAACCACATCAAATTGGCCAGACGCACGGAGGGGTAGCTAGTATCCAGGCCGGAGGCCACTTCGGCCAGCAGTGACAGCGTGGTGTCGGCGGCGCTGAGCACGACGATGTCGCCCGGCGACTGCGCCACGCGCACAACGCCCATGCCGTCGTCTTCAACATGGCCGCCGGGGCGGGTGGAGAGTAAATGCATGGTGTGGTCCGGCTCGGTTCAGACTGGTTTTATGAAGGCAACACGGCGGATGACACTGTAGCCATCAACGCGCTATGCAACTCACGTTGTAAGTGCGCCGCATCCAAATGGTCGCCAATCAGCACTAGCTGCGTAACGCGCGCCTCATCACTGCGCCAGGCACGGTCAAAGTAGCTGTCAAAGCGCTGTCCCACACCTTGCACGACCAGACGCATCGCCAGGCCCGGCAGGGCGACAAAGCCTTTGACGCGGTAGATCTCATGGCGCTCTACCAAACTAGCCAGTGCGCTGAGCAAGCGGGCGCGGTCGGTCACATCCAAGGTGACAGATACGGAGTCGAAGGCATCGTGGTCATGGTCTTCCTCCGCGTCGTGGTGGGTTTTACGCTGGTCGATCACGTCTTCCACCGCGCGCTCCAGCCCCAGCAGCAAGGCGGGGTCGACCTTGCCGTGCTGCACATGCACTAGCTTGACGCCGGGCAGCGTCTCGGCGCGGATAGTGGCCTCCACACCGGCCAGTGCCGCAGCGTCCATGCCATCTGTTTTATGGACGATGACCAGGTCGGCCGTGGCCAACTGGTCTTCAAACAACTCGGCCAGCGGTGAGTCGTGGTCCAGGTTGTCGTCCGATTTGCGCTGTGCATCCACGGCTACCGGGTCATCGGCAAAGCGGCCTGCAGCCACCGCGGGCGCATCGACCACGGTAATGACGGAGTCCACCGTGAAGGCATTGCGCAAGGCAGGCCACTGGAAGGCCTGCACCAAGGGCTTGGGTAGTGCCAGGCCCGAGGTCTCAATGACCAGGTAGTCGATTTCGTCGCGGCGCGCAGCCAGCAACTCCATCACCGGAGCAAACTCTTCTTGCACGGTGCAGCACAGGCATCCGTTGGCCAGCTCGTAAATTTGGCCCGGCGCTTCTCCGTTGGGCTCGCCGTTTTCATCGCAACCAATGCCGCAGCTGCGCAGCAGTTCGCCGTCAATACCCAGCTCTCCAAACTCGTTGACGATGACGGCTATGCGCCGCCCATTGGCGTTAGTCAGCAGGTGGCGCAAGAGCGTGGTTTTGCCACTGCCCAGGAAGCCGGTGACGATGGTGGCGGGGATTTTGCGGGTTTGCATCAGGTGATCCTATGGAGTGATCGGTTGTTGTTGGAAAAAATAATTTCAATCTTCAATGCCGCGCTGGGCGGGCACACCGGCTTTGAAATGGTGCTTGATCAGCGTCATCTCGGTCACGGTGTCGGCGAGCTCAATCATCTCGGCGGGTGCACCACGGCCAGTAAGCACCACATGCACATGGGGCGGGCGTTCGCGCAGGCAGGCCAGAACCGGCTCCAGCGGAATCCAGCCATAGCGCAGCGGGTACATGATTTCGTCCAGCACCACCATAAAGTGCTCGCCCGCACGGACGGTGGCCTCGGCCTGCGCCCAGCCATGCATCGCCAGCTCGGCAGAGTGGTCCAGGTCACGGCTCTTCCAGCTAAAGCCATCGCCCAAGCCGGTGATGGGAATTCCGAGCTGCTCAAACAAACGGTGCTCACCAAAGCGGGCGGTGGGCACTTTCATAAACTGGTAGACCTTGACGGTTTTGCCCCGGCCATGGGCGCGCAGGGCCAGCCCAAAGGCAGCCGTGCTTTTGCCCTTGCCAGTGCCGGTGTGCACGATGACCAGGCCCCGGCGTTCGCCGGTTGGCTTGGGGGTGTCGCGCAATAGAGGGGGGATTTCGATTTCCATGGGTTACTTTCAACTTTAAACATGCTTGGGCGCGCAGCTGGAAAGGCGGGGTGGATGCTCTGCTCCGTGTCCCCCGGCCTTCGGCCTCCTCCTTTACCTACGCAGAACACCCACCCCGCCTTTCCAGGACAGTGTGGGACTTTGGCAGTGCGACCCACTGCCCCTCTAATGCGTGGATGGCAATACGGCGGTCAAACACGTTTATCAGTGCGTGGTGGGTGGCGGGGTCGGCACTAGCACCATGGTGGGTGATGCGCCCTTGCGCCATGACCACCACCGTATCGGCGTGCAACGCCATGCTGATCTCGTGCAGCACGCTGACCACCGTACCACCCTTTGCCACCAACCCCTGCACCACGGCCAGCCAGTCGGCCTGGTGCGGGGGATCCAGATTGGCCAGCGGCTCATCCATCAGCAGCACCTGAGCCTGCACGGCCAACGCGCGGGCCAGCAGCACGCGCTGACGCTCACCGCCCGATAGCTGACCCAGAGAGCGGCCCCGCCATTCCCAGGCCTGGGTGGCTCGGAGGGCTTGCTCCACGGCGGCATAGTCGGCGGCGCTGGGTGCGGCCAGCCAGGGCTGATGCGGCAGGCGTCCGAGCATGACCACGTCAAACACGGTCAGATCGTCGGCACTGGATTCGTTCTGGCCCAGCCACGACAGGCGCTGTGCCCGCACGCGCCCCGGCAGGCTGGCCAGCGGCTGGCCCAGCAGGCTGACGGTGCCGGTGTGTGGCAGCAAGCCCGCCAGTACCTTGAGCAAGGTGGATTTGCCCGCGCCATTGGGGCCGACGATGCTGGTCCAGCGGCCCGCCGCAATGGCTAGGTCAATACCCTTTAAAACAGGAAAATTTCCGAGGCTAGCCCTTATGGAATGTGCGTGGATAGCTATCACATTCATAGCGCCACGCCCCCCGCAATACGCCGGTGCATGAGCCACAGCAGATAGCCGCCACCCAGCACGGCCGTCAGCACGCCCACGGGCAGCTCTTGCGGGGCGATCAGCCCGCGCGCCAGCGTGTCGGCCGCCATCAGCAGCACGCCGCCCACCAGGCTGGAGAGCAGCATCAAATGGCCATGCGTCGTTTTAACAACCGAGCGCACCAAGTGCGGGGCCGCCAGCCCCACAAAGGCAATCAACCCAGTTTGCGCCACGGCGGTTCCGGTGGCCAGCGCCAGCACCGCCACCAGCGCGGCGCGCATGGGCGCCAGCGGTAACCCCAGGCTGAGCGCCGTTGCATCGCCCAGGCTCAGGCTATCGAGCACGCGGGCCAGCAGCCAAGCAGCCAGCACGCACACCAGCCAGACTGCGGCCATGAGCCAGCACGCCGTCCAGCCCACAAAGGCGGTAGAGCCCAGCATGAAGGCCTGCATGGCTTGCAAGGAATCGGGCGTGAACAACAGCACCATGTGAGTCATGGCGCCCAGCACCACGCCCACCACCACACCGGCCAACAAGAGCCGCAGAGTGTGCCCCACGCCGCGCGACAAGGCCAACGTCAGCATCACGGCCAGCACGGCACCGGCAAATGCCGCACCCGTGAGACTCAGGCGCACCAGCATACTGCTGGAAAAAACGCTCACCGCCACGCCGCCAGTCATCATGCTGCCGCCCAGCATGCCGGCGCCACCGCCCATGGACGCCAGCGCCAACGCCACACCCAATGAAGCCCCCGAGGCACTGCCCAGCAAATACGGATCGGCCAGCGGATTGCGAAACAAACCCTGTGCCACCGCCCCCGCCAAGCCCAGCAAAGCGCCTGCCGCCCAGGCACCCAGCGTGCGGGGCAAGCGGATTTCCCACACGATCTGCTGCGCCATGGCGGTCTGATCGGGGTCTTGCGCCGGATTGAGCAAGGGTTGCAACAGGTTCTCAAAACCGGTGCTGCCCACGCAAATCCCCAGCGCGACCAAAGCCACCGCGCTCAGCACCATGACCCAAACCAGAAAGAAGGCGCGAGTCTGGTTCACGGTTGGGCCCCCGGTGTCAACGTGCGCGGCGCTTTGCTGGCGATGCATTGCGCCATCAACCGCGCACCTTCGGCCATGCGCGGCCCGGGGCGCACCAGCACGTTGGCCTGCTCGGTGGGAAACACACACAGGCGCTCTTCACGCAGTGCCCGAATGCTGGCCCAGCCAGGACGCTGTGCCAGGCCATCGGCACTGCTTTGGCCGACCATGATGAGGTCGGGATTGGCCCGCACGATGTATTCGGGATTGAGCTTGGGAAACGGCCCCAGCTTGGCGGACACGATATTTTTAACACCCAGGCGCGTGAGCGTTTCGCCAATAAACGACAGCTCACCTGCCGCATAGGGGCCCTGGTTGACCTCGAAATACACCCGCGTGTTCCCCACGCCAGGCGGCAGCGACTGGGCCGCCGCCGACACACCCGCGTCAATGGTGCGCCAGATTTTCTGGGCATCGGACACGTCCAGCAATTGCCCCAGCTTGAGCATGACGCGCTGCACGTCGGCATAGGTTTTGGGCTCCAGCGCCACGACCTTGAAACCCAGGGAGCGCAAACGTTCGCCCGCACGCGACGAGGTGGCCATGAGCACCACGTCTGGTTTGAGGGCCACTACAGCTTCAATGTTGGGGTCTAGCCCACCGCCCACCTGGGGCAATTTTTTCACACTCTCGGGAAAGTTGGAATACCGGTCCACGCCCACCAGTCGCTGGCATTGGCCGAGTTCGCAGACGGTTTCCGTCAGCGAGGGCAACAGGCTGACGATTCGCTGGGGCGACTGTGCAAAGGTGACCACCACACCGCGGTCGTCGGTGACTTGCAATGCGTGCACGGGCAATGCCGCCATGGCGCCGAACAGGCCGATGGCACCCAGCAGCCTTTCTGTCCACACCCTACGCAGCTTGTTCATCATGGGGTGTCTTTCAAAGTAAGCGGCAGACCCGCCGCCATCAGGGTGACGCGCCGGCATGTGGCGGCCACGTCTTGATTGAGGCGGCCCAGCGCATCCACAAAGGCACGCACTTCAACGCCCATGGGGATGACACCCAGACCGATCTCGTTACCCACCAGCACCACCGGGCCGGGCGCCTGAGCAATTGCTATCAAAAGCGTAGCTGCTTGCGCTGCATCTGCAGGGGCTACAGGCCGATTTGACTCATCGTCAGCGGGCATCAGGCAATTGGTGAGCCACAGCGTAAGGCAATCCACCACCACCAGGGTGTCGGGTTGGCTGTGCTGCGCAATTGCCTGTGCCAAGGCCAAGGGCTCTTCCACGGTTGCCATGCCCGGCACGCGCGTGGCCCGGTCGGTCTGGTGGCGCGCGATGCGCTGGCACATTTCTGCGTCCCAGGGCTGGGCCGTGGCAATCAGCACAGCGCGGTGCAAGGTCGATGCATCAAGCCAGGTGCGCGCCAGCATCTCGGCCCGGCGCGACTTTCCACTCTTTTGGCCACCCAGAATCAGCTCGCTGCGGGCAATGGTGAACTCAGCCATGTGCCAGGCTCCAATCCATGACGATGCGGTGCAGTTGCTCCACGCCATCCGTCAAAGCGGCCGGGCCGGGTTGCAGGATGTCGCAGGATTTGATTTCAAAAATCTGGCCATTTTTAACCGCATTGACGTCTTGCCAGCCCGCGCGTGCGGCCACTTTTACGGGCCGAAACTTTTTTCCGCACCACGAGCCAATGATGATGTCGGGGTTGCGCTGCACGATGGTCGCGCTGTCGGCAATGATGCGGTTCTTACCCATCGGCTCGCACGCCAGCTCGGGGAAAATATCGTCGCCCCCGGCAATGCCCAGCAACTCGGACACCCAGCGGATCGCGCTGATGGGGGGCTCATCCCACTCTTCAAAATAAATGCGCGGGCGCCGGGACAAAGCGGCAGCCATGGCCTCAATAGCCTGTAAGCGGGCCTGCATCGTTTGCATGCGTTCCAAGCCCAGAGCACCCTGCCCCACCATAGCCGCCACTTGCGCCATCATGGAAAAAATCTCGCTGACGCTACGCTGGTTGAACACGGTGATCTGCACGCCCTTCTTGATCAACTCGGCGGCAATGTCGGCCTGTAAGTCAGAAAAGCCGAATACGCAGTCCGGCTCCAGCGCCAGAATCTTGTCGATCTTGGCGCTCAGGTAGGCGCTGACCTTGGGCTTTTCAGCGCGCGCTTTGGCAGGCCGCACGGTATAGCCAGATATGCCCACAATGCGATGCTCCTGACCGAGCAGATACAGCCACTCGGTCGTCTCCTCAGTAAGGCAAACGATGCGCTGCGGGCCGTCGGGCACCGCCCAAGTGTGGGGGCCCTTGGTGCTGTTGCACGGGTTCATACAGGCTCCTTCGTCGTGGCCACATCTGGGAGAAAGAGGGACGCGGCAGCTTGCGGATGGGATGCAAACCAGGCGTGAAAGTAGCTGGCGCGTATCGAGCCTTGCACCCACAGTGCCTCGCCCGACACGGCATCGGGCTCAGTGTCCGGGCGCGAGGTCCGGGTGGCTGCCACCAAGGGCGTGGCGCAGGTGGAGTAATGGAAGGTGTGGCCGCGCAGCACCTGACCATCCCGGTTGAGCTGCTGCGGCCCCAGGCCAGCCAGGCGCTTTTGCATGGTGACCGTGCCGGGCAACAGGCCCCACTGTGCGTGTGTTTGGCCATCGGCCAGCGTGAGCTGATCAAACAGCACCATCATGCCGCCGCACTCGGCCCACACCGGTTTGCCTTGCGCTACATGGTCAGCCACGCTATCGCGCAAGCGGGTGTTGCTGGCCAGTGTGGCTGCGTGCAATTCGGGGTAGCCACCAGGAATCCACGCGGCGTCGCACACCGGCAAGGCCACATCTTGCAAGGGCGAAAAGAAGACCAACTCGGCACCCAGCACACGCAGGCAATCGAGATTGGCAGCGTAGATAAAGCAAAAGGCAGCATCACGGGCCACCGCAATAGTGCGCCCTGCCAGTGATTTAACACCAGGCTGTGACAGAGAAGCCGCGTCAACTGCACCGTCGGAGGCCGTGAAAGTGATGCTCCAGCGCTGCAGATCGGCCAGCGTCATTTGCCCCAACGGGGTGGTAGCCAGGGCATCGGCTGCAACGTCAAGCCGCTCCATCGCATCCACCACTTCGCTGGCCACGGTGAGCCCCAGATGGCGCTCGGGCAGATTCATGGCGGGGTTGCGCATCACCGCGCCCAGCCATTGCGCCGGTTCGCGCACGCTGCTTTGCAACATGCCCGCATGGCGCTCGCTGGCGACCCGATTGGCCAGCACGCCGGCCCACGGCAAATTCGGCCGGTAGTGCTGCAAACCAAACGCCAGCGCGCCAAAGGTGCCCGCCATGGCACTGGCATCGATCACCGCCAGCACCGGCAGCCCAAACCGCTCGGCGAGATCAGCCGCGCTGGGGTCGCCGTCAAACAGCCCCATCACGCCTTCGACAATGATCAGATCGGCCTCACGCGCCGCAGCGGCCAGTCGCGCCCGGCAGTCGGCCTCGCCGGTCATCCACAAGTCCATCTGGTGCACCGGGGCCTCGCTGGCCAGCACGTGCCAGCAAGGGTCCAGGAAATCAGGTCCACACTTGAACACCCGCACCCGCCGCCCCTGACGGGTATGCAGGCGTGCCAATGCAGACGCCACCGTGGTTTTACCCTGACCGGAAGCCGGGGCAGCGATGAGGATGGCGGGGCAGGTGGTCATATTTAGCGAATCGATACCGATCAGAATTTGACTTGCATGCTTGCCGACAGGCTACGTCCCGCTTCCGGAAAAATCGACGTTGTCACGCCGCTGGTGCAGCCATAGGCCTGTGTGTAGTATTTGGCGCCAACTAAATTCTTAACACCTACAGCCCACTCGAACTTGCTAGCGGCATAAGAATAGCGTGCATCGACCGTCGAATAGGAAGGCATCGAACATTGGTTATTAGCCGTAGGGCTCTGGCTGGCAACCCAGTTGACCGAAGCGTCCAAACTATGCCCCCCCATTGGCTGCCATGCCGCACCGATGGCTACGGTTTGATGCGGAACCAGGGTAACATCATTGCCCGCATAGGCTCCTTCGGTAAATTTTGCCTCGCGCACCGCCGCATTGGCACGCAGGTCAATCGCGCTGCTGATTGGATGCTTGACTTCAAGCTCAACACCTTGGCGACGTGTCGGATCGAAATTGACATTTGCGCCCGTTCCTGGTCCGTAAGGCCCATTGGCGAGAGGATCATAGCCCAGTTCATTGGTCAGATCATTGCGGTAGAACCGCATCTCAACCTTCTTCCCACCTTGCACCCACCGCGCGCCAAGTTCCCAATCACGTGAAGTCTGCGTGCGCAGCGCCGTACCGGGGACCACAAAGGTGAACTCGTCTGCAGTGGGCAGGCGGTAGCTCGTTCCGGTGCGGCCATACGCGGTGATGCTTTCACCCATTCCCTGGCTGATTCCCAATTGCCATGAACTTGGTTTTTCTTGCGGCTTCACCGCGGAAGAGGAACGTTTCTTGTCAACGTTTTCGCTGCGAAGCCCCACGCTCAGACGCGTTTTGCTTGGCACATATGTCACATCATCCGTTACATACAGGGCAGAGGTCTGGCTATCAGACAGTTCGGAGGAAGTAGACATGCTCGCCCACTGACCGGTATCGATTCCAAAAGCGAGTTCATTTTGTGCGGCGCCGAAGTGCAATGCTTGGCGCGCTCTGATATTGGTATTCGTCGCAGAAATGTCAGCACCGTACGCAGCACCAGAAAAGTTTCTGACCATATTGGTTCGCACATTGGAATCCAGCGCCAGCTCCCAGTCACCCAGCATCGCCTGAACAAACACACCAGCATTTTCGTTCTTCGATGTTCCAAAATTGACCAAGGAATTTGCCTGCGACGCGTCTTGCGCATGCTGTGCACTCGTCAGCGATCCGGGCCAGCCACTTTGAACCATTTGGCGTCCACTCAGAGCACCTAGGCGTAACCAATCGTTGCTCCACTGCACGCTGGAGGCGAGGTTGTTGACGGTGGACGCGAAGTTGTCCCGGTGTCCATTGCTCTTCGTATCTTTCGCGGCAACGTCCACCATGAATCCGCCTGACGCCAGCACGGCTGACGCTCGCTCCTCACGCAAGCCAAAAGACCCAACGGTGGCACCAAGCTGAATCGAGTTCGTTCTTGCCACGCCCCTACCAGCACTGGTGGTGACCACGATAACACCCCCAGTGGCGCCCTCACCGTACTGCACAGTACCGGCACCCCGCACCACCTCGATGCGCTCTACCGTCTCGATCGGAACCACGGCCAGATTGGTGGCAGACAAATCATCATTCTTGAGACGACGACCATCCACGACCACGACCTGGTTGCGGTCTGCTGTGCTGCCAAACCCGCGTAAATCGAGGGTGTAGTTTCCACCGCCCGACGTGTCCAGTCGCCCGGGTACACCAAGCAATTTCATGATGGCCTCATTCACAGAAGTGGCGCCTGAGACACTGATTTCATCTCGTGTGATCACATTGACAGCGTAGGGCACTGAACTGGCAGACTCTGTGAAACGCGTAGCCGTAACGACCATCTCTTGAAGCTGCACCTGCGCGGAAGAAGGAAAAGCTGCGACCGCAGCAATAGAGAGCGTGGCAAGACGCACGCGTTGACTAGCAATTTTCATAAAAGGAAACAATCAACAAAATGTCCTCGCCGTCTTCCCCGACAGCGCATGGACGTTCACGACTGCACGCGGACGTGCAACCACCTTGTTGGCCGGTATCCGGGCTGGTGGAATCAACCTCCATCGCCTTCCCAAGCGCGTGTTCAAAACGCTCAGTGGCTGTGATGGAAGCGGAGCACGAGGGCTCGTCCACTTACCGTTGCGGGGGCAGCGCAGGTTAGGTTTGCCGTGAACAGCGCACCCTCCTGCTTCCCGTTGAACTGCGGCGTGTGAACCACACCGCGAGCACCAACGCACGCATTTTACCCATGCCTTGCTGTCGCAAACCCTACAATGATGGATCTATGGCAAATCAGACCCACATCGACCAAATTGCCGAGCGTGTAGAGCGCCTGCTGGTGCGCTATGGCGAGCTGCAGCGCACCAATGCGCTGCTGGTGACCCAGGTGGAAAGCCTGACCCAGGAACGCGACGCATTGAAGTCGCGACTGGGTGCAGCGCGCGCACGGGTAGACGCACTACTGGACCGGCTCCCTGAAGCTGCTACCGTTCAAAAAGACGCATCATGAAACAGCTGGAAGTTCAAATCATGGGGCAAAGCTACTTGCTGGGCTGCCCGGAGGGCGGCGATGCCCGGCTGCTCGAAGCCGTGGAGCGCGTAGACACGGCCATGTGCAAGATTCGGGATGCAGGCAAGGTGCGCGCGCGGGACCGCATCGCGGTGCTGGCAGCACTTAATCTGGCTTTTGATGTACCGGACCGTTTGCCCGCAGCAGTAGCTACGGCAACAGCACCAACTGCCCCGCAGGCAGCGCCAGCCGGGGTTGCCCGTTCGCCCGAGGACGCAATGGATTCTGACGCTCTGCTGGTCTCCTTGCTGGAGCGGCTGGACCAGGCACTGAGTGAAGACGGGCGCCTGCTATAAAACAAGTCCATTCGCCCACCGTTTGTTCCCAGGCGCGCCTACAATAACTATTGTCTGCGGTGCTCGCCGGGCTTTATATTTCCTTGTACCAATGCTCTTAGAGCCCGGGCTTGGAACATTGCTTAGCTAGCGTGATCATCTCGCGTTAGATGAACCCAAAGCTTGCGCTGACCTCGCCCACCTGAACCATGGTTCAGGATGCCGGTCCGGTGGCATTCGCAGACACCTTTCACATCCATGACTTTTGAACCCCTGTTGATTGTTGAACTCGCCGCACTGGGTCTGGCGACCGGCTATCTGGCGGGCCTTCTGGGTATCGGCGGCGGCATGCTGATCGGGCCTTTCATGACAATCATCCTCTCGGCGCGCGGTGTGCCGGCGGATTTGGCCATCAAAATGGCCATCGCTACATCCATGGCGACCATTATTTTCACGTCCATCTCCAGCGTTCGCGCCCATCACCAGCGCGGCAGCGTGCGCTGGGACATCGTCAAGGGGCTGGCACCCGGCATCGTGCTCGGCGGCGCCATTGCCAGCGTCGGAGTTTTCTCGATACTCAAAGGCACCTGGCTGGCCATTTTCTTTTCGCTGTTTGTGGGTTTCTCGGCCACCCAGATGTTCCTCGGCAAAAAACCCAAGCCCAGTCGCCAGATGCCAGGCACTGCAGGGCAGGTGGCCGCTGGCAGCGTCATCGGGTTTTTGTCCGGTCTGGTGGGTGCTGGTGGCGGTTTTGTCAGTGTGCCCTTCATGGTGGCGCACAACGTGTCCATACTGAACGCTGTCGCCACCAGTGCGGCATTGGGTTTCCCGATTGCTTTGGCCAATACGGTGGGTTATGTTGTGAGTGGCTCCGCGATGTCGGGCTTGCCGCCCTATTCACTGGGCTACGTCTGGCTGCCAGGGCTGGTAGTGGTTGCCAGTTGCAGCGTACTGACAGCGCCCATGGGCGCAAAAATGGCGCACCGCATGCCGATTGCCAAGCTCAAGCGGGTGTTTGCAACCGTGTTGTATGGTCTGGCCTCTTATATGCTCTGGAAAGGCTTGCGCAGCTAAGACGCGCCACCGGCCTTGGGCAGGCTGGCAATCAGCTTCTCAAAGTCGGCCGCGGGCAAACCGGGCGAGCACAGGAAACCCTGGAAAGCCGCGCAATTCAGTTCCCGCAGGTAGTCGTGCTGCGCAGCAGTTTCCACGCCTTCAGCCACCACCGATAACTTGAGCGCACGTGCCATGGCAATGGTGGCACCGACGATAGCGCGGTCGCTTTCATCGGCTGGAAGCCCCATGACAAACGTTCGGTCAATCTTGAGTTTGGAAATTGGAAACTTCTTGAGATAGGCCAGGCTGGAATAACCCGTACCAAAGTCATCAATGGCGAGGCTGACACCGAGGGCGGCCAAAGCATGCAGCCGCGCCAGAGCCTCGTTGGCGTCCTTGAGCAAAATGGACTCCGTTAGCTCCAGCTCGACCAGCGACGCATCCAGGCCCGCACTGCGGATGGTGTTATCCACACGCTCTACAAAGTCCGGTTGCTGAAACTGCAGGGCCGACACATTGATGGAAACCACAACAGGGCGCCCCGCCTTCTGCCACAGCGTTGCCTGACGCACTGCCTCGCCCATGACCCAATTTCCGATGGCGATGATGAAGCCCGACTCTTCTGCAAGTGGAATAAAAAGGGATGGTGGCACATTGCCCAGCTCTGCGTCGTGCCAGCGCACCAGCGCCTCGGCCCCGAGCAGGCGGCCGTCGCACAACGATATCTGCGGCTGGTAGTGCAGGCGAAAAAGGCCCTGCTCCATGGCCTGGCGCATGGCGTGGTCCATCTTCATGCGCGAGAGCAAGTCCACGTTCATCTGGGGCTGATAGAAGCGGAAGTTGCCACGACCCCGATCCTTGACACGGTACATGGCGGTGTCGGCACACTGGATCAACTCATCCAGCGTCTTGCCATCCTCGGGGTACATCGCAATGCCGATACTGCAACCCAGCGAGAAATTCATGTCATCAACAAGAAACGGCTGGGCCAGCGACTCCAGAACGCGCCGCGCTACGATTTCTGCACCATAGGCATCCGAGTCTGGCAGGAAGCCGACGAACTCATCACCCCCAAGGCGGCACAAGGTATCGATTTCACGCAAGCAGCCCTGGATGCGCCGGGCTACTTCAATCAGCACCCGGTCACCAAACGCATGACCCATAGAATCATTGATGTTTTTGAAACGGTCCAGATCGATGAACAGAACAGAAAAGGTACCGCCATTGCGCTGTGCCAGGCGCAGTGTGAAATCGATGCGCTGCCCCAAGGACAGACGGTTGGGCAAGCCCGTCAGTGAGTCCGTGTACGCCAGAACTTCAATGCGCTTCTGCGCCTCCAGCCGCTCGGTCAGATCCCGGCAAAATCCAACGGTGTGCCGCAACGCTCCAGCATCGTCACATAACGCAACCCAACTCAACTCGACCGCACAAGGCCGGTCACCGGTCGTGCGCCAGACTTCGCCGGACCACGAACCATTCAATTCCAGACTCAGTTCCACCTCATTAAAAAAATCGATCTGCTGTGGCGCATGAAACAGTTTGCGGGCCGACGTACCCAACAGTTGAGCGCAGGTGCAACCAGTCAATGTTTCACACCGCGGGTTGACCTGAACGATGTCGAAATGGGCATCGGTGATAAAAATGGCGTCCAGGCTGGAGTCAAACACCTTGGCGGCCAACCGCAATCGCGACTCCGCATCGACACGTTGGGTAATGTCGCGAAACGAATACACCCGCCCCAAGGCTCGGCCCCGGCTGACCTGGGGTTGGGTCACGCGCTCCAGTACGCGGCCCGCATGCAGCAGCAAAATATCGGTGGCCTCCAGTGCGACTTCACTCATGATCTGATCCAGTCGGGCCTGGTAGGCCACCGGATCCAGCATGCAACTGGCCAGATGCTGGTACAAGACCTGATGGTCAGCGGACTTCAGGGCGGGCTCCGGGATTCTCCACAACGCCGCAAATCGACGATTGAAGTTGCGAACCGCACCCGTCAGGTCAGTGACCAGAATTCCGTCGCCCGTGGATTCCAGCGTCGCCCGCAATTCGGCGAGGCGATCCTCCAGTTCATCCGCGGCCTGGACCTGCGCACGCAGGTCACGCAGGCCGACCAGGAACATGGGCGACTCCGGGCTGAGCCATACCCGGCTGACCTTGCGCTCCACGGGCACCGCGACGCCATCGGCGCAACGCAACAAGGTGTCCGTGTGAATGCTGTCGGCCAGACCGGCCGCCACGTCTTCCCAGAAAAACAGGTCTTCAGGTGTGGCTGTCAGCTCAATCGCAGGTTTGCCCAATAAATCACGACGGTCCATACCCACCAACGTGGCGGCCACCTGGTTGACGGCAACAATGCGCAGGCTCTTGGGGTCCACCACCCACACAGCCTCCAGCATGCCGTCCAGCAGACTCGCCCACTCTGCCTCCATCATGCAAATAGCTCCTGCATTTGCGAGTCCCCGGAACGCTCGAAAAAGTAACTGATGCGTTGGCGAGGTGCGAGGTAATCCAGGGCGGCGCTGGGCAGGTTTGCCGGCTTGACGCTCCTGCGGATACCAACGTTTGAGGCATGCTCCAGGTCCAGAATCAGTGCTTCGTGTTCGGACACACCCGGCTCATGGACAATAACTTTTGGTTTGAGAGGGCGCGAAGAGTTAACCGACACCACAATCGCAAAACGATCATCCATCAGTTGGACCACCGATCCAGGCGGATACACACCCATCATGCGAATGAAAGCGCTCAAGGTCACGGAGTCGAAGCGGGTCTTGAGTTGTGCAAACAGGAGCGAAAGCGCCTCGTGCGGCGTCATTGCTGCGGCTGGGCGACTCGGGTTGCACAGGTTGTCGTAACGATTGACAAGCGCAAGAATACGGGCGCCCGCTGTCATGCTGGCGCCCTTGATTCGCGTAGGGAAACCGCTGCCGTCTGCCAGTTCATGGTGCTGCGACATCGTCAGCATGGCGCCTCTGGAGAGCCCCATGCTCACACCAATCTGCACGCCGAGAGCGACGTGCTCCTGGTAGAGCTTGTACTCTGCCGTCGAAAAATTTTCTTCAAACCATCGGACCCGGTCCGGAAGCTGCGTCTTGCCTATGTCGTGCAGAAAGGCCGCTACACCCATATCAATCAGGTCGTTCGCGTGCATGCCCATGGCCTTGCCCAGCAGGAGAGAAACGATGGTGACATTCACCGAATGCATGGAAGACTTCTCTCCTGCGGCTTCCGTGAGTAGCCGGATGGCTGATTCACCATCTGCCGTAATCTCCCCAACGAAGCTGGCAATCATTGCCTGGCATTGGTCGGCAGCGACTCTCGGCTGGTTATGCAATTGATCCAGTGTCTGGCGGTACTGGCGAGCTGCTTCCCCGAAACGCCGCTCGCATACAGCCAGACTGCGCTGCTGGGCCCCCAGCAATTGCGCCCGTCGCATGCGTAGCACCTCGTCGCGCTGCGCCTGGGCCGCGCGATCGGACACAACAAGGACTGCCGGCTCGCTGGCAGACAGATTCGCCACGACGGGCGCCGGGTCACTTTTCTCCGGAATGTAACGCACCCGGGTCAAACCCAGGCTGCGAATGGTTTCAATCTGTTTTTCCGAAGAGATCTTGAAGTTGCCAACAGGGAACGGATGCGCCATCCAGCCCACGCCCAGCTCCACGAACATGCCTATTCGAAGCTGATTGACATCAACGTAATCGGACTCATCATTTTTCATAAACTAATTGCCACCGAACTTATTCATCCGGCCCCCTTGGCACTCATCTTGTTTGGAGTCATTGTGTGCACATAGCACCTGCCGGGCTAGCCAGGCAAAGGCGACTGATCACAAATGAAATACTGATACGTGACTTTTATCACACAAGCATGACTAAACCGGTTCAAAAGGCAAGCTTTTTGTGCATTTGACTTGGGGGAATATCCGATATACATCAACGGGCACGCACAGTCCGGTACCAGTACTCATCAATGCCGCAGTTCCGCATGCCACGCCGAAGCGGAATGCCTCTTCGATATCCTTGTTGGCGGCAAGTGCCCAAGCCATGCCAGCTACGAAGCTGTCACCTGCGCCCACCGCACTGACCACGTCAACAGGCAGTGCAGGCGCATAAAGAGTTGAGCCTGTCGTCACCAGCAGAGCCCCCTTCTCACCCATGGACACCACGACCAGTTCGGATTTTCCGTCATGTACCCATTGGAGGGCCGCTTCCTTTAGCTCTGCCATGGTGAGCAGAGATTGCCCCGTCATCTCCCGTATCTCGCGCAGGCTGGGCTTGACCATGAATACGCCCTGCTCCAGAGACGCGGCTAATGCAGGTCCGGACGTATCCACTATGAACTTGCCTCCGCTCGCCGCGACCTGTTGCGCCAGACGCGCATAAAAGTCAGCGGGAACACCGGGGGGCAGGCTGCCGCTACCCACAACAATTCGCGGGCTCGGGGAAATGGCAGCAATTCGGTCCAGGCAAGCTTGCCATTCGTCATCCTCCAATGTGGGACCTGGCAATACAAAACGGTACTCCTGCGAGCTACTGGTTTCGGCGACGGTAAAGCTTTCGCGAATGTGACCGGCAATGGGCACTTTCACACTGGTAACGCCCTCCTCGTCCATTAGCTGCGCCAACAGTTGTCCCGTGGATCCACCCAGCGGGTACAGCGCAATGCAATCGGCACCAAGACGGTGCAACACACGGGCTACGTTGATTCCACCCCCGCCAGGATGCCGCTGGACCTGATGGCAACGCAATTTGTTGGTAGGGCGAATTTGCTCGGTGACCGCGGAAACATCAATGCACGGATTCATGGTTACGGTCAATATGTCAGTCATGACGGAAAGAATATCATGTGAGCCGACACAACCGGCTGTGCGCTGTGGCATAGCAGCCCCGCTGGCGCGGTCCTCCAGCATTTCACCGGCAACGCTTACCGGTCATTTGAAGCGCCATGA
The DNA here is from genome assembly GCA_043746005.1 of Burkholderiales bacterium. Classification (GTDB taxonomy): domain Bacteria; phylum Pseudomonadota; class Gammaproteobacteria; order Burkholderiales; family Burkholderiaceae_C; genus Allorhodoferax. The sequence continues at coordinate 10,973 of JAYTRR010000223.1, read as the reverse complement.
AAAAAGGACGTGGTTGACACGTCCTTTCTTATACCAACCCAAGCAGTTCAGCTTCACTGGCTGCCACTGCCTGGAATTGCGCCTAGCCCATGTGCAAACCACCGTTGACCGAAAAGTCTGCACCGGTAGCGTAGCCACCTTCGTCGGACGCAAGCCACGCAATGATGGATGCAATTTCGCTGGGCTCGCCAAGGCGCTTGACCGGCACCGTTGCAACAATCTTGGCCAACACATCTTCGCGAATGGCTTTAACCATATCGGTACCAATGTAGCCAGGGCTCACGGTGTTGACCGTCACGCCCTTGGTGGCCAGCTCTTGTGCCAGCGCCATGGAGAAACCGTGCATGCCGGCCTTGGCAGCCGAGTAGTTGGTTTGCCCAGCCTGGCCTTTTTCGCCATTGACCGATGAGATGTTGATGATGCGGCCCCAGCCCTTTTCCACCATATCCGCCACCACTTGCTTGGTGACGTTGAACATGCTGTTGAGGTTGGTCTCGATGACCATGTCCCAGTCTTCGCGGCTCATTTTCAGGAACATGCGGTCGCGGGTGATACCGGCGTTATTCACCAGCACATCAATGGTGCCGTGTTCCGCTTTAGTTTTTGCGAAAGCTTCAACGGTGGAATCCCAATCGCCCACATTGCCCGCTGACGCATAAAAGGTGTAACCCAGCGCAGCTTGCTCTGCAATCCACTTGACGTGATCGCGCGTGGGGCCGCAACCCGCAATGACCTTGAAACCGTCCTTGTGCAAGCGCTGGCAAATGGCGGTACCGATACCACCCATACCACCCGTTACATAAGCTACTTTTTGACTCATTTCTAGTCTCCTCTTTGGTTTACTTGCTACAAAAACAGGAGCTACTAGCCAAACACCTATGCGGGCTAGCAGCCTAAATCACTCAATACTGACGCTTGATATCAGCGTTCAATGGTCAACGCGACACCCATACCGCCACCAATGCACAGGCTGGCAATGCCCTTCTTGGCATTGCGGCGCTGCATTTCGTGCAGCAGCGTCACCAAAATGCGGCAGCCGGACGCGCCAATGGGGTGGCCAATAGCGATAGCGCCGCCATTGACGTTGACCTTGGAGGTGTCCCAGCCCATCTCGTTATTGACTGCGCAGGCTTGCGCGGCAAAGGCTTCATTGATTTCCAGCAGATCGAGGTCTTGCGCCTTCCAGCCGGCACGCGCCAGCGCCTTTTGTGACGCGGGTACCGGGCCCATACCCATCAGGGCGGGATCCAGACCACTGGTGGCAAAGCTGGCGATGCGACCCATGGGCGTGAGACCCAAGGCTGCAGCTTTCTTGGCGGTCATCACCATCACGGCTGCAGCGCCGTCGTTGATGCCGGACGCATTCCCAGCGGTCACGCCACCCGCCTTGTCAAATGCCGGACGCAAACCTGCCAACACTTCAGCGGTGGACTTGCGGTTGATGAACTCATCTGCGGAAAACACCAGCGGATCGCCTTTCTTCTGGGCAATGCTGAACGGCACAATTTCATCCACAAAACGGCCTGCATCCTGAGCAGCGACGGCTTTTTGCTGGCTGGCCAGCGCGAGCGCGTCCTGCATGTCGCGGCTGATGCCATATTGCTTGGCCACGTTCTCGGCGGTGATGCCCATGTGGTACTGGTTGTAGACGTCCCACAGGCCATCCACAATCATGGAGTCGATCATCTTCCAGTCGCCCATGCGCTGGCCATCGCGCGAACCCATGAGGACGTGCGGACTGGCGCTCATGTTCTCCTGACCGCCCGCAATCACGATATCGCTATCGCCCCACGCCACAGACTGGGCCGCCAGCATGACGGCCTTCAAACCCGAACCACACACGGCATTGATCGTCAGGGCGGGGGTTTCCTTGGCCAAACCACTTTTCATAACCGACTGGCGGGCCGGATTTTGCCCGGAACCAGCCGCCAGCACCTGACCCAAAATGACTTCGCCGACCTGGTCTGCGGTCAGCCCGGTGCGGGCCAGCAGGCTCTTGATGACCGCAGCACCCAACTCGGGGGCGGGTGTCTTGGCCAGCGTGCCACCAAATTTTCCGACCGCCGTGCGAGCGGCTGAAACGATAACGATGTCTTCCATTTTGTCTCCTTCAGTGTGTCAGTTGTCAAGAAATCAGGCCTTGGCTTTTACGTAGCTGCCGGGGGCCGGCTCCATCGCTTTGTATTTGCCCTTGCCATAGGTTTTGGGTGCAGTAATTTGTTTGCCAGCATGGCTCTGCAGCCATTGCGACCAGTCGGTCCACCAGCTGCCAGGGTGTTCCACGGCGCCTTCCAGCCATGCGGTATGGGTCTTGGGCAATTTGCCGTCGCTGCGAATCCAGTGGCTGCGCTTGTTTTTGGCCGGTGGGTTGATCACACCGGCAATGTGGCCCGAAGCCCCCATCACAAATCGCTTTTTGCCGGGCAGCACCTGGGTCGACGCGTAGGCGCCGCCAATCGGCACGATATGGTCTTCGCGTGAGCCATAGATATAGACCGGCATGTCCACCCGGTTCAAGTCCACCTTCTCGCCGCAAACGGTGACCTTGCCCGGCTTGATCAGGTTGTTTTCCAGGTAGGTGTTGCGCAGGTACCAGGCATAGAACGGGCCCGGCAGGTTGGTACTGTCGGAATTCCAGTACAGCAGATCGAACGGCGGTGGCGTCTCGCCCTTGAGGTAGTTGCCCACCACGTAGTTCCATACCAGGTCATTGGGACGCAGAAAGCTGAAGGTGGATGCCAGGTCCTGCCCCTTCATGAGACCGCCCTCGCCCATTTCCTTTTCGCGGTACCGGACGAAGGATTCGTCGATGAACACATCCAGAATGCCAGTGTCCGTAAAGTCCAGCAAGCTGGTCAGGAAAGTGGCGCTGGCCACGGGCTTTTCGCCGCGGGCCGCCAACACTGCCAATGCGGTGCCCAGCATGGTGCCGCCCACGCAGAAACCCAGGGCATTGATGGTGGGCGCACCGGTAATTTCACGCGTCACAGCTATGGCCTTGATGACCGCGTTTTCAATAAAGTTGTCCCATGTGGCTTTTGCCAAAGAAGTGTCAGGGTTGCGCCAGCTGACCACGAATGTGCGGTGCCCCTGAGCCACGGCATAGCGGATCAGTGAATTCTCGGGCTGCAAGTCCAGAATGTAGAACTTGTTGATGCAGGGCGGAACCAGTAAAAACGGCTTCTCATAGACCTTGGCCGTGAGCGGCTTGTACTCAATCAGCTGGAAGAACGCATTCTCGAACACCACCGCACCTTCGGTAGTGGCCACGTTCTTGCCCACTTCAAACAGGCTCTCGTCCGTCATCGAGACATGGCCCTGGCGCATATCGTTCAGCAGATTATGCATGCCTTTGGCGATGCTTTCACCCTTGGTCTCAATGGCTTTTTTCTGGGCTTCGGCATTGAACGCCATGAAATTGCTGGGCGCTGCTGCCGCCATCACCTGTTCCACCGCAAAGCGGATGCGGGTACGGGTCTTTTCATCGGCCTCGACGGCGTCAGCGAGGCCCATCATGGTGCGGGTGTTGAGCAGATACACCGCAGCGGAATACGCCGCCAGCGGATTGCTGCCCCAAGCCGCATCCGCAAAGCGCTTGTCCCCCGTGGAGGTCGGAACGGCCAGCCCCTGACTGAACAGGCCCACGGCATCTTCCAGATATTTTTTCTGCAAATTCTGCAGACGTTCAGGGGCAAAGCGGATCTCGGGAGGCTGGCCAGTGGGTGCAGGGAAACCTGCACCCGCAGCACCCAGATCCATGCTCTGAAGAGACTGCATGGCCTTTGTCCAACCGTCGGACAGCGACTGCTGAAGCTGTTGGGACGCCTGGGTCAAGAACTCGGAAGCGTTTTGTGTCACACGGTCTCCTCTTTTATTTCGTTTTAGGCAAGCATGTCTAAAACCATAGTATGTCAGTATCTGACCTACAATTTCCTGACAAAAAGCAAAAACAAAACCCTATGTACATCATTCCTATTGGCTGGCTTTATGTGGCCATCATGATGAGCGTGGCCGAGGCCACGAACTCCAACGGATCACTGCTGGGTGCCGTGATCACTTTTGTTTTATATGGGGTGCTGCCGGTATCGCTAGTGCTGTATTTCATGGGAACCCCCGGGCGCAAGCGCGCAATCAAGGCACGCGAAGCGGCAGAACGCGCATCACTCCAGCCAGATGCTGGCAGCCTGGCGCCCACTGACCCGGTCCCGCCGGTGCGAAAAAAACCGTAGTGGATTGCCCACAGTACACCAGTCCGGGCTGCCGTCATTGCCATAGATCTGTGACACCCCCAAGGCCTGCAAACGCTGGCGCGCCAACGCAGGCAAGTTGGCCAGCCATTTGCCACCGGGCAGCTCCTTGAAACACCCAACGGCCTGCGAATGCGTTGCAACAAATGCATCCAGGACGTCGGGACCGACTTCAAATGCGTCCGGACCGATGCAAGGCCCGATCCATGCTATCAATTCAATAGCTGGTTGAGTACTGTCTGCGGAGGCTACAGGCATAAAAAGATGATGAACCTCCTCCAGAACCCCGTTTCCATTCACACCCGCCAGGCCCCGCCATCCGGCATGCACCGCAGCCACTGTGCTGCCTTTCGCATCACACAAGAGAATCGGCAGGCAGTCGGCCACCATTACGGTGCAGGCCACACCGCTTTCACGCGTCAGCGCACCATCGGCTTGCCGGTTGTCCATGGTCTGGTGCGTGATTTCAATAACCTGGGTGCCGTGCACCTGGTCCAAAAAAACAGGCTTGGCACCCAATGCCTCTTGCAGCAATTTGCGGTTGTGCCGCACATGCAGGGAGTCGTCTCCAACGTGGTTGCCCAGATTCAAGGCGTCATACGGAGCGGCAGACACACCACCGGCGCGGGTGGTGCACACGGCCCGCACTTGGGCAGGCACCGGCCACTGGGGCACCAGCCAGTCAGGGTTCCATGGGCTCGCTGACATGCTCAGGCCTGGAAGTCCGGGCAATTTTCCGGCTGTGCGCGCTGAAAACCGTCCAGTTGCATACACGCGTCAAAAGTGGCCATCGTTCGCGGCAAGCCTTCCAACGGCACGGCAAAGCGCTTGGCATTGAATATCTGTGGCACCAGAACGCAGTCCGCCAGGGTGGGGGTGTTTCCATAGCAATAGATCGACGGCTCCCAGCCGCTGTGCGCGCGCTGGGTATCCAGCACCACCAGTTGGCGCTCAAAGGACTCCAGCCCCTCACGCACCCAGTGGCGGTACCACGTCGTTTTGGCATCCTCATCCTGGTGCATTTTCGCGACCAGGTACTTGAGGACCCGAAGGTTGTTCAGGGGGTGAATCTCACAGGCAACCGACTGGGCCAGAGCCCGCACCCGTGCACGCCCCAGGGAGTCCGCTGGCATCAGGCTTGGGCCCTGATGAAGTTCATCCAGATACTCGATGATGGCCATGGACTGCGACAGATGCTGCCCATCGACCTCCAGCAGCGGTACCAGCAAATCAGCTGAAATAACCCGATAGGATTTCATCCGATGATCACCACGGGCCAAATGCACGGCCACGTACTCGTAGGGCAAACCCTTCAACTCCAGCGCAATACGCACCCGAAATGACGCCGATGAGCGAAAGTAGTTGTAAAGCTTCATCCGGTCAAGGATAAACCAGGGCCGTTACTATTGGGGGACTGACCATCCAACAAACTGCACCCGGAGCTCTTTATGATTCTCGAACTTGCCGACATCCGCATCCACCCCGGCCAGAACGCCGCCTTTGAAGAGGCCATCGAGCGCGGCTTGAACTCCGTTATTGGGCTCACCAAGGGCTTTAACGGCTACAAGGTGAACCGCGGGCTGGAGAGCCCCGAGCGCTACCTGTTGCAGATTTTCTGGGACACGCTGGAGGACCACACAGTGGAGTTTCGCCAGTCCGATGCTTACACCCAATGGCGCGCCATCGTAGGTCCGTTTTTCGCAGTCCCGCCGGTGGTGGAGCACTTTGACCTGGTTGCGAAGTCAGAATAGTCCGACCGAACCTATTGGAGTTCCCGCCATGTCCTTTGTCTTTACTCCCCCCGCACCCACCAGCGTACCCGTCGTGGGTCAAACCGCGCGCTTTCCGGTGCACCGTATTTACTGCGTTGGCCGTAATTATGTGGAGCACGCCAAGGAAATGGGTGGAACTGGGCGCGAGGCCCCCTTCTTCTTCATGAAACCCGCGGATGCCGTGCTCGTAGCCGGGCCAGGCACCACTGCTGTGATGCCCTACCCGACTCTGACCAACAACCTGCACCATGAAATAGAGCTGGTTGTGGCGATCGGTGTTGGTGGCACCGACATTGCGGCAGCCGATGCAAGCAAGCACATTTATGGCTATGCGGTGGGCCTGGACATGACCCGGCGCGATCTGCAAAACGACATGAAAAAACAAGGTCGACCCTGGAGCATCAGCAAGGGCTTCGACTATTCCGCGCCCATGGGCGCGATTACGCCAGCAGCCCAGGTGCCCCAAATTGGCAGTGCCGAGATTTACCTGCAAGTCAACGAACAGGATCGCCAGCGAAGCTCCATCGATAAATTAATCTGGAACATTGCAGAAACCATTGAACAGCTTTCCGCGGCCTGGACCCTGCAGTCCGGCGACCTGATTTTTACCGGAACCCCCGAAGGCGTAGGCGCCGTCGTGCGCGGAGACACGATGGTGGGCGGAATCAACGGGCTGCAGACGATTCGGGTCCGCGTGGAGTAACCGTCCAACGCGACCTTATCCGACAATTTCACTCACTTTATTCGGGGTAAAAACATGTTTTCTTCAGACAACCATAACCAGAGAATCGTATTGGGCTTGGTGAAACGTGTCGTCAGCGATTTTCATGACGCAACGGGTGAACTGGTCAAAAATCAACTTAAAAAACCGGCGTTGATGAGCGGCAGCAACCCAACCTGAAACTCACCGTGCTGCGCAGCCCCATCAAACATTGCCGGCAATGCGGCGCGGCCGTCATCTACCGGGTACCCGATGACGGCGACACCAAAGAACGCGCCGTATGCCCGGCCTGCACCACCATCCATTACGAGAACCCCCTCAACGTCGTGGGCACCGTACCGCATTGGGGCGACAAGGTATTGCTGTGCAAACGCAATATCGAACCGCGCTGGGGCAAGTGGACGCTACCGGCTGGTTTTCTCGAACTCAACGAAACCACGGCTGAAGGTGCCGAGCGCGAAACCGACGAAGAGGCCGGCGCACAAATTGAAATGCAGAGTCTTTTCACTCTGCTCAACGTCGCACGCGTGGGTCAGGTTCACCTGTTTTACCGCGCGCGGCTGCTAAGCGACCAGTTCAACCCGGGCACTGAAACCATTGAGGCCCGTTTGTTCTCCGAGGAAGAAATTCCCTGGGACGACATCGCCTTCAGAACCGTCAAGGAAACGCTGGAGCGTTACTTTGCGGATCGCCGCACGGGGCAATACGGCATCCACATCGTCGACATCGTCTAGGTCTGCCCGGCATGCTGCCCTGCTACGTCATGCTGGACCTGGAGACGACCGGGAGCAACGCGGTGCACGACCGCATTACCGAAATTGCAGCGGTACGAATGGAGAGCGGCGTTGAAGTGGAACGCTGGAGAACACTGGTCAACCCTGGGGTATCCATTCCGCCATTTATCCAGAGCCTGACGGGCATTACCAACGCAATAGTGGAAGATGCGCCGTCCTTTGAAGCAGTGGCAAGCAAACTGTTGGCCATGCTGGACGGTGCCGTCTTTGTGGCCCACAACGTCCGCTTTGACCATGGCTTTGTACAGAATGAACTGCTGCGGATGGACGTGGCGCTCAAAATCAAGACCCTGTGCACCGTTCGGCTGTCCCGAAAGCTCTACCCGCAACACCGCCGCCACGGGCTCGACGCCATCATGCAGCGCCACGGCCTGCAGACCCAGGCCCGCCATCGTGCCATGGGCGACGTCGACATGGTGCTGGCTTGGCTGCACATGGCCGCCAGGGAGTTGGGACCGGAGGTTGTGCAGCGCGAAGCGAGTGGCCTCCTGCAGGGCAACGCCAGCGTGCCGCCCCTGCTGGAAACTCCGATTGCCAACATCCCCGACACGCCAGGCGTTTACCTTTTTTTGGCGAAGGCCCCTTGCCGCTGTATGTGGGCAAAAGCGTGACCCTGCGTGCCCGGGTGATGTCGCATTTCCAGTCCGCAAGTAAAGTGGCGCGCGAGATGCGCATCCTGCAGGAAATTCGCCCGGCTGCTCGTCAAGCGCCTGAGCCCGCCCCTGGGTTCCGACCGTGCCATTTTCCACCTGGATGACTATCGGACTACCATCCAGCGAGAGGCATGAAACCATGGCAAAAAAAAGCACGCTACCCAAGAACCCCATCACCGATGCCATTCTGGATCTGGTGCTGCATGTACCAGCCAGTCGGGAGCACCGGCTCGAACACCCCGCCGCACGCGCCCACACCATTGCGCGAACAGCCGCCCGCAATGCCAGCCTGCTGTCCGGGTCCCTGTCGCTGCCGCCCGGTTTTTGGGGCTGGTTCACCGTCTTGCCTGAGTTGGTGGGTGTCTGGAAGTTGCAGGCCCAAATGGTCTCTGACATTGCCAGCGTGTACGGAAAGAAAAAGACACTGGGACACGAGCAGATGGTCTACTGCCTCTTCAGGCATGTCTCTGCACAGCTCTTTCGCGACGTGATCGTGCGGGTCGGCGAACGGGTAACCGTACGGCAGGCTTCAATAACTTTTCTGCAAAAGCTGGTTCAACAAGTGGGCATGAAAGTCACCAAAGCCGCGCTCGGCAAAAGTGCTTCCCGTTTCTTGCCCATCCTGGGCGCCGTAGGCGTGGGAGCATATGCGTACTTCGATACGCTGCAGGTCGCCAGGACTGCAGTGGATCTTTTTGAGCGGGACATCATCGTGCACGCCGACACCATTAGTGATATCGACGGTTAGCCCCCGTCGATATTGCGTGGTCAGCTATAAAAACAGGAGCGTTTCCTGAATCAGCCCGTCACCTGATCCCGAATTTGTTGCAGAGCCGCAGGGTCTTCCATGGTCGTCAGGTCACCCACGTCACGCCCCTCGCACACGGCCTGGATAGCGCGGCGCAACAGTTTCCCACTGCGAGTCTTGGGCAAAACCGAGACAAAGCGCACCCGGGCCGGGCGGCCCACGGCACCAATCGTCTGATCCACGACCTTCATCACTTCCGCTTCCAGCTTGGCACGGGCCGCTTCATCCACCAGGACGCTGGCGTCCTTCAGGACTGCAAACGCCATGGCCACCTGGCCCTTGAGGGCATCGGCAACACCCACCACGGCCACCTCGGAGATGTTGGGGTGGCTGGAGATACTTTCTTCAATTTCCCGGGTTCCCAGGCGATGACCGGCCACGTTAATCACGTCGTCCGTCCGGCCAAGAATGAAGAAGTAACCATTCTTGTCGCGCACGCCCCAGTCAAAGGTGCTGTAGACCAACTTGCCGGGCACGCTATTCCAGTAGGTTTTGACAAACCGCGCATCGTCCTGCCAGATGGTTTGCATGCAGCCCGGTGGCAGCGGCCCCTCGATGGCGACTACACCCTTCTGGTCGGCTCCGAGCAGTTCTTCGCCCGTGTTTTCGTCCAGCAGCTTGACGTTGTAACCGTACATGGCCACGCCAGGGCTGCCAAACTTGCTGGGTGCTTTCTCCACGCCATTGGCAATGCTCAAGATGGGCCAGCCGGTTTCCGTTTGCCAGTAGTTGTCAATGATGGGCTTTTTCAGGCTCTCGCTGATCCATTTAGCGGTGGGTTCGTCCAGCGGCTCACCCGCCAGAAACAGCGCGCGCAAGCTCGAGAGATCGTATTTGGAAAGCAGCGCAGGGTCCTGCTTTTTGAGCACGCGCACCGCAGTCGGCGCACTGAACATGACCGTGACCTTGTATTTCTCGACCAGACTCCACCAGATGCCACCGTCCGGCCGCGTAGGCAATCCCTCGTACATGATGGTGGCCATGCCACCAATCAGGGGCCCGTAAATGATGTAGCTATGGCCGACGACCCAGCCAATGTCGCTGGTCGAGAAGAAGGTTTCACCCGGGTTGCCGCAATAAATATATTTCATGCTGGCGGCCAGCGCCACCGCATAACCGCCCGTGTCACGCTGCACGCCTTTGGGCTTGCCGGTAGTGCCGCTGGTGTAGAGGGTATAGCTGGGGTGGGTGGAGTCCACCCATACACAAGGCACGGTGGTGCCGAGGTGTTTTTTCCGCAGCGCGCCCCAGAGGTGGTCGCGACCGGCTACCAAATTCATGGTGGCCAGCTTGCGGTCCACCATGAGCACGGCGTCGGGTTTGTGACTGGAAGTGGCGATGGCTTCATCCAGCAAGGGCTTGTACTCCACCACCTTGCCACCGCGCGAGCCCGCGTCCGCACTGACGATGACCTTGGGCGAGGCGTCTTCGATGCGGGAGGCCAGGGACCCTGCCGCAAATCCACCAAACACGACGGAGTGAATCGCGCCAATGCGCGCGCAAGCCAGCATGGCAAAAGCCGCCTCGGCGATCATGGGCATGTAGATCAAGACCCGGTCACCCTTTTGCACGCCCAATTCCAGTAAAGCGGCAGCCATGCACTGCACTTCTGCGTGCAGCTGGGCGAAGGTGTACACCCGTTCGGTATTGGTTTCAGTCGACACCGCAATCAGCGCGGCCTGGTCGGCGCGGTCTTCCAGGTGGCGGTCCACCGCGTTGTGGCAGAGGTTGGTGGTGCCGCCTACAAACCAGCGCGCGAAAGGCGGATTGCTGTAGTCACACACCTGAGTGGGCGGGGTGTGCCAGTCTACCAATTGGGCTTGTTCGGCCCAAAAACCATCGCGATCTTCTATGGAGCGTCGATGAAAGTCTGCGTAATGCGTTGTGGGGGTCATGGTTTGTCTCCATTCGGGCCATTGAAACTGAATTCATAATTATGAACAGGCAGCTTGCTGGTGGCTGACTTCAACCTGATAAT
>JAYTRR010000222.1:0-3275 GCA_043746005.1 Burkholderiales bacterium | reverse complement strand
TGGTCGGGTCGCCGCTGCTGGACAGGCGCGATGCGATCAGGTTGGTGACCGGCGAAATATTGACGGTGGCCGCAGCCGTGGTGCCAGTACCCGTTGGTACAACGCTAACCAGTGACTCGGTGGCGCCATCGGCGCTGGTGCGTGTTGCTGTCAAGATAAACGGGGCTACTGCACCAGCGGTCAGCGTGATATTGAAGGTGCCATCGGCACCCACGGTGCCTGTTCCAACGGATTGGCCCCTGCTGTCCATCACCGTAACGGTGGCATCGGTGAAGGCGGCGCCGGTTGCCGCGACGCCAGAAAGTGATGTGGTCGGTGTCGCCGTTGTGCTGGTGCTTCCACCACCGCCACAGCCTGCTAATGTCAGCGCCAAAATACCAGCCAGAGCCAGTGCGATTTTTGTAGGTTTCAGTTGCATTCAATACCCCTTGAGTTTGCATGAGTCGGCCATTCCATGGGTCGGACGGCGCTGAGTGCCATTGAAATGCACTTCACGGGTGCGCGCATCCCATGGATATGGGGTTCGGACCCCCGCTTCCCGCGTTTGTGGGAGCTATCAAGGCCAAGGCCATCGGTTATGCCGATATGCTTGTTCCCATGTCGCTCTGGTGATTCACCCAGCAAGCGGCGCCAAGGAGGCGTAACCGCATGTGGCGAGTACTAATTGTTGAAGATGAACCGCAGATGCGCGAGTTTTTTGCGGCCAGCGTGCGGCGCTGCGATCAGTTGACTCTGGTTGCCAGCGTGGGCACGGTGGCGGACGCGCGGGCGCTTCTGGACGACGCTGCACGAGGGCCGGATGTGCTGCTGACCGACTTGGGACTACCTGACGGCAGTGGTCTGGATGTGATTCGCTATGCACGTCAGCGCCATCCCGAATGCGAGGCGCTGGTGATTTCGATGTTTGGTGACGAAGACAATGTGCTCGCCAGCATCGAGGCTGGGGCCTTGGGTTACATCCACAAGGATGCAGCGCCCGCCGACATTGCCCACACCATTCTGGAGATGAAGGCAGGGGCCTCGCCCATCTCCCCCATGATTGCCCGCCGCGTGCTGTCCAAGTACCTTTCTTTGCAGTCAAATAGACCTCTAGCCCGCGTGGATATTGCGCAAGCAGCTATAAAAAGTGGAGCAAATGATGGTGAGAAGGGTTTGCTTTCCCGGCGCGAGCAAGAAGTGCTGGAATTGATTGCACGGGGGTTTTCCTATGCCGAGATTGCCCGTCTCCAGGTGGTGAGCGTGCATACCGTGCAGACCCACATCAAAAGCCTGTATAGCAAGCTGGCAGTGCATTCCAAAAGCGAAGCGGTGTTTGAAGCCACCCGCATGGGCCTGTTGACGCAGCCATACGTTACTACGTTGCGTAAATGACTATTCCGCGCCTTGGCCCATTCTTTGCGGCGCTATTGATGGTGTTGGTCTTTGCACCGCAAGTGCAAGCCCATACGATGGAGCTCACGCAAGCACAGGTCACGGCTTCGGCTGGCGGCGCCACCACGACCCAGGTTGTGCAGTTGCCCTATCACTGGGACCTGTACAACAAAGGCCATCGTGGCGAGGCGGTGTTTGCGCTTTCATTTGATCTGGCCGATGTGCCCGTGGAGCCTTGGGGGCTGTACCTGTCCCGCCTGGGCAACGCTTACGAAATCTGGCTCAACGGCACGCTGCTGCAGCGCCAGGGCGACCTGGTCCACTACAACGGCGCAGATTATTCGCAGGTGCCGCGCTACGTTGTCATTCCCTCGGGGGTCCTGCGCTCAAGCAACCAGTTTCGCGTGCATATCCGTGCAGACGTGGGTCGACGGGGTGGTCTCGCAAAGCTGGTGTTGGGACCACAAGACGAGGTGCAACCGGCTTATGTGCAAGGCTATCTTTGGCGGGGCACTGGCTCGGCCGTGGTGGCGGTGTTCAGTTTGCTGGTCGGGTTGATCGCGCTATCCGTGTGGCTGACCCAGGTGGACATTGGTGAAGCCGGCAAATTCAAACGCGACCCGCTCTATCTCTTTGCCGCGTTGGCTGAACTCTTTTGGGCCTTTGGTGTGGGGTACGCCCTCATCGAAGATCCACCGCTGCCCTGGCCTTGGTGGGGCCTGCTACCCATCGTGGCGTCGAGTGCCTGGATGTGCAATATGTTGCTGTTTTGTGTCGAGGTGGCTGACTGGGGTCAGACGGTTGCGGCGCAGTGGCTTCGCCGCTGGTTGGGGCTTTTCATGGTCGGTAGCGTCAGCATGGCTTATTGGGCGCTGGCCGGAGGGCAACCATTGGCGCTGACCATGAGTTACGCACTTTCTGGCGTAACGACTCTGACGTTTGGCGCCGTGTTCGTCTGGCACGCTGCCCGTCGGGCTCCGATGGGGCACCGCGTGGTGGCCGCAGCGATTTTCTTGAATGCGCTGGTCGGCCTACGGGACCTTTATGTGTACCGCATCCACCCTTCCTACGGCGAAATCACCTGGATCCGTTATTCCTCGTTGCTGTTTGGGCTGTCACTGGGTTACATCGTGTTACTGCGGTTTCGCACCGCCAGTGCCCAAGCGCGTGACCTGATGGCCACGCTGGCGGCCCGGGTTGCTCAGAAAGAGGCCGAACTGGGAGACAGTTACAACAAGCTTGAAGCACTGGCGCGCGAGCAGGAGCGCACGGCAGAGCGGACACGCATCTTGCGCGACATGCACGATGGCGTCGGTTCCCACATCAGTTCGGCTATTCGCCAGCTGCAATCGGATCGGGAGGTCAGCCGCCGGGTAGGGCACGCCGAGGTACTTCGGACGCTACGCGATGCGCTGGACCAGCTCAAACTGTCCATCGACGCGATGAATCTGCCGCCCGGTGACATCACCTCACTGCTGGCCAACCTGCGCTACCGGCTGGAGCCACGTCTCGCGGCGTCCGGCATTGAACTGCGATGGGATGTGGATTTATTGCCGGTGTTGGCCCATCTCGACGCCAACGCCATGCGCCAGCTTCAGTTCATGCTGTTTGAGGCGCTGTCCAACGTGCTGCAGCATGCGCAGGCAAAAACACTGTGCATTGAAGCCCATGCCGAGCGCCCGGCTGGGGACGGTGGCGCCCAGGTGGTGTGCGTACGGGTTGCGGATGATGGTGTGGGCTTTGATACGCTGAGCGCCCAGCTTAAGGGGCAGGTATCCATGCACGAGCGGGCAACGGCTATCGGCGCACAGCTTCAAATCAGTAGTCAGCCCGGTCGCACGGTGGTTGAAATCCGGTTTGGCTGACATTGCGATGGCCGACCGGTGCGGGGTCAGCACCGGCAG
>JAYTRR010000221.1:0-10271 GCA_043746005.1 Burkholderiales bacterium | reverse complement strand
CCTCAAAAACCATCACATCAATGGTGGCGCCGTCACTGCGCAGCCAGCGGGCTTCGTACCCCTCGCGGGGTGCGCCGCCTGCCATATTGCGTAAATGCCGTTGCATACTGTCTTCCATGGTTTCGGGCAGCCAATAGGGCATCGGTGGCAGCTGCCCCAACAGTTTTTCTGGGGGCAATCCCACCAGGTCGCAAAATGCGCGGTTCACATGCATCAGCCGGCCTTCGGCGTCGCGGCCTCGCAATCCGACGGTGAGAGAGTTCTCAATGGCACGGCGCCAGGCAGCCTCGGTCCGTGACCGGTCTTCTGCACTGGCCACTTCCCGCATCTGGCGGCGCAGGGTCCACGATGCGGCCGCGCTGAGAAGCAAGAAAACAGCCATCAACGCGAGCGGCAGGGTGCGCCACCACGGCTTGCGCACATCGCGGGTTGTCAACTCCAGAAAGGCGTTGTTCATGCGCGGCTCAATGCTGACGCGATAGCTCTGGCGCCCGGCTGTTGGCAACGCGTCGCCGGTTGAAGCAATGAGCTGGTCGTAGTCGTCGATCAGGCGCACATCGTATTTTCGGGAAAGCCACCACGGCACCGTTTGGCGCAACAAGGAAGTCGGAGCGAAACGTGCAATAAGTCGTCCGCCGCCCGAGATCGGTGCAGACAGATGCGCCGACAGGCTGCCATCATCGACGCCACCACCGAGCTGAATAGTTGCCGGTCGCGGACTTTGCTGTGGTACATGGGCCAGAAGGCGGTTGTCCCGGTCAAGCACAGTGACACTGATCCACAGCCTACGCAACCCTTCGGAAACTGCGCGCTCACGCAGCAATGCGGCATCGTCTACCTCAGAGGGCAGTGTTTTTGCCAGCGCTATCAACGCCAACTCCTCACTGGCCAGCCAATCGCTGATACGGCTTTCCAGTGTGAGAACGTCGGCGATCAGTGTGCGACGCTCCTCTTCGTGTTCCTGCTCATCCGACCATTGCAGCCACCCGCCCACCGCCGCCGCGAAGGTCAGCGCCAGCAAAAAGGGCCAAATCCAGACCCCGCGACGGTGCACCGGAACGGTGAAAGTGGATGACGGTCGCAAAACAGCGGGAAGCATGACGTCAAGTCTAGATCTACCAAGGGCGTATTGGCGCCGACGCCGTCGAAATGTGGAAATCCACAACTGGTGTTATTGGCCAAGGGTTTTGATAATCGGGCGATCTTAAAACGAGGAGACCTGACCCATGAACAATCGATTCTTCCTGCGCAGCCTGCTGGCTGCTGCGACAGCGGCTACTTTTGCCTTGCCCGCCTTCGCCCAAGCCCCCATCGTGATCAAGTTCAGCCACGTAGTTGCAAATGACACCCCCAAGGGGCACGCTGCTGAGTATTTCAAGAAAAAGGCCGAAGAGCTGACCAAAGGGCGGGTCAGGATTGAGGTCTACGCCAACAGCACCCTCTACAAGGACAAAGAGGAAATGGAGGCGTTGCAAATTGGCGCCGTGCAGATGCTGGCCCCTTCACTGGCGAAGTTTGGACCTCTGGGTGTCAAGGAATTTGAGGTCTTCGATCTGCCTTACATTTTTGATGGCTATGACGACTTGCACAAAGTAACCCAAGGCCCAATGGGGCGCATGATGCTGGATAAGCTTGACGCAAAGGGTGTAAAGGGTCTGGCCTACTGGGACAATGGCTTCAAATCCTTTTCCGCCAACAAACCGCTGAAAACTCCTGCCGACTTCAAGGGCCTGAAGATGCGTATTCAGTCCTCAAAGGTCCTCGAGTCCGAGATGCGTTCGCTGGGCAGCTTGCCACAAGTTCTGGCCTTCTCAGAGGTCTATCAGGCCCTGCAAACGGGAGTCGTTGACGGCACCGAGAACCCCATCTCCAACCTCTATACCCAAAAAATGCATGAGGTACAAAAGCACCTGACGCTCACAGAGCACGGCTACCTGGGCTACGCTGTCATTACCAACAAGAAGTTCTGGGAGGGCCTGCCTGCCGACATTCGCAAGCAACTGGACGACGCGATGGACCAGTCCACTCGCTATGCCAATCAAATTGCCAAGATGGAGAACGACAAGGCACTCGAAAGCGTGAAGAAATCAGGGAAGACCGAGGTCTACACACCTACTGCTGCAGAGAAGCTGGCATTCAAAAAGATCATGCTCAAGACCCACACCGAGATGGAATCGCGAATCGGCAAGGATCTTATCAAGAGCATCTACAAAGAAACCGGGTTCGACCCTGCCCAGCTGTAATCAGGCGTCACCATGAAAATTCTCGATCACGTCGAGGAATGGATCATCACATTCCTCATGGGAGCGGCGACGCTGGTTATCTTTGCGTCGGTCGTTCACCGCTACATGTCAGGCTTTGCCATACCCGGTTTGCAGGACTGGTTGCTGTCAGTCAACATGGGTTGGGCACAAGAGCTGTGCATCATCATGTTTGTGTGGATGGCCAAGTTTGGTGCAGCTTACGGCGTGCGTACCGGCATCCACGTGGGGGTTGATGTACTGATCAACCGCATGTCGGACAGCCGGCGCAGCAAGTTCGTTATTTTGGGCTTGCTGGCGGGTGCGCTTTTTACCGGAATCGTAGGCACGCTGGGCCTGCGTTTCGTTTGGGAAAACGGCATGCACTATTTTGTGTCGACCGCCTTTGGTATGGCACCTGCTGATCTGCCTGAAGGCCCTACCACACCAGATCTCGAATGGCCCACCTGGATGGTTTACGCCGTCATTCCGCTGGGTTCCTATTTGATGTGCTTGCGTTTCCTCCAGGTTACGGCCAACTTCTTGCGGACTGGCGAGTTGCCGCACCATGATCATGGTCACGTGGATGGTCTGGATGAAGTCACGCCATTGGAGCCTGGCAAAGAAGATGCGATTTATCGCATGGACGACAACCTGCACCCCCATGGGCTGGATCAGAACAAAGACAAGGGTGGCCAGAAATGAACGCTTTAATCATTTTGAGTCTGCTGGTGGTGCTGATGCTCACCGGCATGCCCATATCCATATCGCTCGGTCTAACCGTTCTGTCCTTCCTGTTCTTTCTGACGGAAGTGCCGATTGAGTCGGTGGCGCTGAAGTTGTTTACCGGTATTGAGAAGTTCGAGATCATGGCGATTCCGTTCTTCATATTGGCGGGCAACTTCCTGACCCACGGCGGTGTGGCCAAACGCATGATTGCGTTTGCCACATCGATGGTTGGGCACTGGCACGGCGGGCTGGGGTTGGGCGGCGTGCTGGCTTGCGCCTTGTTTGCCGCAGTGTCTGGCTCCAGTCCAGCAACGGTGGTGGCCATTGGCTCGATCCTGATGCCCGCCATGGTAAAGGCGGGATTCCCCAAAGGCTTTGGTGCGGGGGTGATCACGACGTCGGGTGCCTTGGGAATTTTGATTCCGCCATCCATTGTGATGGTGATGTATTCGGTGTCCACCAACACCTCGGTGGGTGCCTTGTTCATGGCGGGCGTGGTGCCCGGTATCGTGTTGGCCTTTTTGCTAGGGCTTACCACCTGGTACCGCGCTAAAAAGAACCACTACCCCTGCCAGCCCAAGGCCACCTGGGGTGAGCGCTGGGTGTCGTTTCGCAAGGCGATCTGGGGCTTGTTGCTGATTGTGGTCGTGATGGGTGGCATCTACTCCGGAATCTTCACGCCTACTGAAGCAGCTGCGATGAGTGCGGTGTATGCATTCGTTGTTGCCGTGTTTGTGTACAAGGACATGGGGCTCAAAGATGTGCCACGGGTGTTGCTCTCATCGGCCAACATGAGCGCCATGCTGTTGTACATCATTACCAACGCCGTGCTGTTTTCTTTCCTGCTCACTCACGAAAACATTCCACAGCAAATGGCGGATCAAATGATCGGCACCGGCATTGGGGTGATTGGTTTTCTGCTGATCTCCAACGTGCTGCTGCTGATTGCGGGTAACTTCATGGAGCCCTCCAGCATTGTGTTGATTCTGGCGCCCATCCTGTTTCCGATTGCCACGAAACTGGGTATTGACCCGGTGCACTTTGGCATCATCATGGTGGTGAACATGGAAGTTGGCATGTGCCATCCACCAGTAGGGCTGAACCTGTACGTGGCGTCTGGCATTACCAAGATGGGTATCACTGAGTTGACCATCGCGGTCTGGCCTTGGCTGCTCACCATGCTGGGCTTTCTGGTTGTGGTGACTTACTGGCCGACCTTGACGCTCGCCTTGCCAAGGGCGCTCGGGATGGTGGCGGGCTAACAAGTAGTGGACCGGCCCGCTGGCGGGTGTGCCGGTCTCATTCAAAATTATTGAACCATTGCGACAAGCTATTTGAAATCTGTAGAGAACCTAATCTTATAGACTAGGCTTCTCTTTCAGCAATTCACAGGTTTTCCTGTGAGAATTATTCAAATTTTTGCAATGAAGTCCAACGTCACCATTTCCCGCTATAACGGGGTTTCCATCGCGCTGCACTGGATCCTGGCGATCGCTTTGGTGGCAATTTTTGTGGTCGGCCTTTACATGGCCGATTTGCCGTTTTCTCCCCAGCGTCTCAAGCTTTATAACTGGCACAAATGGGCTGGCATATCGATACTTTTCCTGTCGATCGTGCGACTGGCCTGGCGTCTGACCCTTCGCCCACCGGTTCTACCCCAGTCAATAGAGTTGGGCATGCCGCGGTGGCAACTACTGGTCTATCACGCCACGCACGTCCTACTCTATGCACTGTTTTTCAGTGTGCCCTTGGTCGGCTGGACGTACAGCTCTGCGGCCGGTTTTCCCATCGTCGTGTTTGGTGTTCTGCCTCTGCCTGATTTTGTGGAGGCCAACAAAGCACTTGCCGACGTGATCAAACCCTGGCACCAGATTTCTGCCTTTGCGTTGGCTGGGTTGGTGGCGTTGCATGTCGCAGCGGCCCTCAAGCACCACTGGATTGATCGCGATGGTTTACTCCAGCGCATGCTGCCAGGGCGTCGTTGAACCCCGACCTTATTCGATGTTGAAAACAAGGAATCATTCCATGAAATCTTCTGTTCCTGTCGCTCGCGCAACCGGTGTCATGTTGCTGGTCCTCGCCGGTGCGTTGCCGGCGCATGCAGACCAGAAGCTCGTGCCAGCGCAAAGTGAAATTACGTTTGTGAGCAAACAGATGGGTGTGCCGGTTGAGGGGCGCTTCAAGAAGTTCGACGCGCAAATCGCATTTGATCCGGCCAAGCCGGACGCTGGCAAGATCGCCTTTACGGTGGACATCGCCAGCGCAACGCTGGGCTCACCCGAGCCCGACGCCGAGTTGCCCAAAGCTACCTGGTTCAACACGGCCAAATTCCCGCAGGCCACCTTTCAGTCCAGTGCCATCAAAGGCCTGGGTGGTGGCAAGTTCGAAGTGGCAGGAAAATTGGCCATCAAGGGCAATGTGCGCGAGGTGGTGATTCCTGTGGCACTGACCCAAAGTGGCGCCTCCACCGTGGCCAATGGAGTTTTCACGATCAAGCGGCTGGCCTTCAAAATAGGTGAAAACGATTGGGCTGACACGTCCATGGTGGCCGACGACGTTCAGGTCAAGTTCAAGCTGGCTTTGTCTGGCGTTGGTAAATTCTGATTCTTTCAATTTTTTTCTTTTTTCTGGAGTAAACACAATGCGTAAATCCCTTCTTTGCCTTGCAGTGGCAACCACCCTTGTCGCCGGCATGGCCCAAGCTGAAACGTCTACCTATGCCATGGACCCAACGCACACATTTGTGACGTTTGAAATTGGACACTTTGGAACCTCCACCAACCGTGGCCGCTTCGATAAAAAAGAAGGTTCTGTGCAGCTGGATCGTGCGGCCAAATCCGGCAAGGTGGAAGTCACCATCGACACCACGTCCATCAACACTGGAACAACGGCCTTTAACAACCACCTGCAAAGCGCAGACCTGTTTGACGCAGCCAAGTACCCCACCATCAAATTTGTTTCCGACAAGTTTGCTTTCAATGGGGACAAGGTTTCGGAAGTGACGGGTAATCTGACCTTGTTGGGCAAGACCCAGCCGGTGACGCTCAAAGCCAGCCAGTTCAATTGCTACACAAGCCCCATGCTCAAGCGTGAGGTCTGCGGCGGTGACTTCGAAACCACCATTGATCGCGCCGCGTTTGGCATGAACTACGGCATTGATTGGGGATTCCCGAAAAATGTCCGCCTGATTGTTCAGGTGGAAGCAATTAAGCAGTAATAGCATTCACTCCAAGCCACTGCCCCGGTGCCCGTGTCAGGTCGCCGGGGCAATGTCGGTTGTATAGTGAGCTGATGTACACCAGTCGTCCTCACCACCGCGCGGACCTCATCCGCATTGCCATCAGCACCATGTCTGAGCGGGGGCTGGAGCCCGAGTTCTCGGCGCTTGTCGGGCAACAACTCACGTCCATCACCAAACCCGGTCGCGAGCATGGACCGCAGATTCAGGATCTGACCGGACTGCTGTGGTGTTCTATTGATAACGACGATTCCCTCGACTTGGACCAACTCACCGTGAGCGAGGAGCTGCCCCAGGGTGCCATCCGACTGTGGGTGGCCATTGCCGATGTCGATTCGCTGGTTGCCAAGGGCTCGCCTATTGACGACCATGCCCACACCAACACCACGTCGGTCTACACCTCGGCCCGCATCTTTCCGATGCTGCCGGAGCGCTTGTCTACCGACCTGACGTCGCTCAATGCGGGGGAGGACCGGCTGGCACTGGTGACCGAGATGGTCTTCAGCGCCGACGCCACGCTGACCGGATCCACTGTCTACCGTGCCTTGGTGCGAAACCAGGCCAAGCTGGCGTATGACGCAGTCAGCGCCTGGATGGATGGTAGCGGCGCGTTGCCCGGTTCGGTTGCAGCCGTGCCTGGCATGGAGGCACAGTTGCGCACGCAAGATGCGGTTGCTCAGAAGTTGCGCTTGCGCAGGCATGCAGCGGGCTCACTGGAGTTCGAAACATTTCAACCCCGCGCCGTATTTGAGGGTGACAAAGTGGTCGACATTCGCCAGCAGGTGCAAAACCGGGGGCGTCAGCTGATTGAGGAAGTCATGATCGCCACCAATGGCTGCACCGCACGCTATCTTGCCGCGGTGGGTGGGGCCAGTTTGCGGCGAGTGGTGCGTTCACCGGAGCGCTGGTTGCGCATTGTGGGCGTGGCAAAAGAATATGGTGAATCATTGCCGACTGAGCCTGACTCGCAGGCGCTGGCGGCCTTTCTCGCCAAGCGCCACCAGGCCGATCCGCTGCGTTTTCCAGACCTGTCGCTGGTCATCGTCAAGCTCATGGGTTCGGGTGAATATGTTGTCGAGGTACCCGGTGGCCCGCCGATTGGCCACTTCGGTTTGGCGGTGCGCGATTACACCCACTCGACCGCGCCCAACCGGCGTTTTCCAGACCTCATTACTTCGAGGCTACTCAAGGCAGCACTTTCTGGAACACCGCCACCCTACTCGAATGCTGAACTGGGCGAATTGGCGCTGCATTGCACCCGCCAGGAAGACGCTGCCCAAAAGGTGGAGCGCAAGATGCGCAAGTCTGAAGCGGCGCTGTTGCTCGAATCCCGCGTGGGTGAGCAATTTGACGCCATTGTCACCGGCAGCACCGCGCGCGGCATCTGGGTTCGCTTGATCAATCCGCCAGCCGATGGCAAACTGGTCGTCGCCAACAGCAGCCTCCAGGTGGGTAACAAAGTGCGCGTCAAACTCGTCGCTACCGACGTAGAGCACGGCTTTATCGACTTTGTTCCGCTGGGCGGATCGCGCCATGCCTGACATTCCGCCAGACCCCGTGAAGTCGCGACAGCTTCATCCGGATATTCTCAAACTGGGGCTGGTGAGCTTTCTTACCGACCTCAGCTCGGAGATGATCTTTTCGGTATTCGCGGTCTTCTTTACGACCGTAGCGGGGGCGTCGGCCGCATTGCTGGGGCTTATTGAAGGGCTGGCCGACCTGTCATCCTCATCCCTGAACTACCTTGCGGGCTGGCTGTCCGATCGCAGTGGAAAACGCAAGGCCTTTGCCATCGCAGGCTATGGGTTCTCAACGCTTGCCAAGACCATTTTGCTGGTGGCAAACGGAATTGTGGGCCTGAGTCTGTTTCGCGTCATCGAGCGGCTTGGAAAGGGCTTTCGCGGGCCGCCGCGTGATGCGTGGCTCTCAAGCATTGCCGACCCCAAGACGCGGGGTTATTCCTTTGGCGTGCACAAAGCCCTCGACAAGGCAGGTGCCGTTCTGGGACCACTGGTCGCTTATGCATTGCTTTCCTCGCTGGGTGAGTCGACCAGCACGTATCGAACGCTTTTTCTCGTGGCATTTGTTCCCGCTGTGCTCAGCGTTGTCGTACTGGCGTTCGTCAAGGACAAGCCCGGTGTCAGCCACGAACGCGAAAACATTGCCCAGAACTGGCGCGCCCTCAGCCCCGCCTTCAAACGCTTTCTGATCCCGGCGGGCATCTTTGCGCTGGCGTACTTCAGTCTGGGGTTTTTGTTGTTGAAGGCACATGACGTGGGCTTCAGTGTGACCGATATCGTGCTGCTCTACGCCTTGTTCAATACCACCTGCGTGATCGTTGCGCCGCTGGTTGGCAAACTGGGCGATCGGGTGGGCCGCAGCAGAGTCGTTGTGCTGGGGTACGCACTCTACGGCTTGATCAATGTCGGGTTGGTGTTTGCCAGCAGCCGGTGGGAGCTGATCGTGTTGTTTGCGTTCTACGGGTTTTTCTACGCCATCGAAGATTCGCAGAGCAAGGCCTTCATCGCTGATCTGGAGCCCGATCGCCGTGCCACAGCTGTCGGTGTCTACAACTTCGTAACCGGGGTGCTCTACCTTCCTGCTTCGCTGGTGGCGGGTGCGCTATGGGCCTTTGCACCCAGCCTCGCCTTTTCTTTTGGCGCGGTTCTGTCACTGGCTGCTATCGTGACCTTCGTGGTAATCAGGCCCGCGGACGTTCACTAAAAAGCGGGCAGTTTGCTACGCTACCGGTATGAATCAGCCCAACAACCATTTACTCAATCTCGCCTTGCAGGGTGGAGGCTCACATGGTGCATTCACCTGGGGCGTACTCGACGCCTTGCTGGAAGACCGCCGCATCGACATTGAAGGTATCAGCGGCACCAGTGCCGGGGCAATGAATGCTGTGGCGCTGGCCCACGGATTTGCGCAAGCCCTAGGCAAGCCAGAAATCGATCCGCGCGAAGCGGCCCGCGAGTCGCTGGCCAATTTCTGGAATGGCATCGTGGGCATGGGCGCGCTGGGTCAGGCCCAGCGTGCCCCCTTTGATTTGCTTTTCGGTCGCACCGGCGTCAACAGCTCACCCACTGCGCTCTGGGCGGACGCCATGACCCAGGTGTGGTCTAACACCCTGTCGCCTTACCAGAGCAATCCGTTTGATCTGAATCCACTCAAAGACTTTGTGGAGCGGCAAGTGGATTTCGAACGTCTTGTACAGCTCAAAAAACTGAAAGTATTTGTAGTGGCGACGCGTGTAAGCACGGGCAAGGCCGAAGTCTTCTCGGGCAAACGCCTCACGGCGGAAGCGGTGATGGCATCGGCGTGCCTGCCGATGGTGTTTCAAGCCGTGGAAATTGAAGGCGATCACTTCTGGGATGGCGGCTACTCCGGTAACCCCGCCATTCACCCGTTGATCTATGCATGTGCGAGCCCCGACATCCTGCTCGTGCAGATCAACCCCATTCGCCGCGACAAGCTGCCCACCAGTGCCAGCGACATCATGGACCGCCTCAACGAAATCACCTTCAATGCTGCGCTGATTGCGGAAATGCGCGCGATTGATTTTGTCAAACGGCTGCTAGCCGAGGGCAAGCTGGACTCGACGCATTACAAGAATGTCCTGATGCACCGCATTGACGGCGGCGAGACGCTCGAGCAGTTCCATGCCGCGACCAAGGCGTCCACCGATGCGAAATTGATCAAGACACTGCACGATTTGGGTCGGGAGTCTGCGCTCGTGTGGATAGAGAAGCACCATCAATCGCTTGGCGTGGTGTCGACCGTCAACATCGCGAGAGATTACCTGGATGACCTGCGCGTGCCTGTTTATGCGCCATGAAACCGAGAGCATGCTGCCATGTCCGACGCACTGACACTCACCTCGCTTCCGCTCTTCCCACTGGGCAGCCTGCTCTACCCTGGCGGAACGCTCCCACTGCAAATTTTTGAGGTGCGCTACCTCGACATGATTGGCAAGTGCCATAAGTCGGGGGCACCATTTGGCGTCGTCTCGCTGACTGAAGGAAGTGAGGTGCGTCAGCGCAATGCCGGGTCATCCCAAGGAG
>JAYTRR010000220.1:0-3328 GCA_043746005.1 Burkholderiales bacterium | reverse complement strand
TGTGCCCAGTTGCACGCCGCCACCCCCGACGGCACGCTATTGCGCAACGACCGGCCCGCGCGCTTGCGCAACGGCATACTGGCACGCATTCCGCCGCTAGCAGCCTGTCGGGCTTTCGACGATTCCTAAGTCCGACAGGCTTCTACCCGCAACACTGGTTGCCACACAGGGCGAGTAAACTGTCACCACATATTTCGAGTTTTAAACTGGAGTCCTTTATGAATACAGTAACCACTGCTACCTCCCCCATCGTTACCGGCGTTACGGGCACTCGCAGCGCGGCGCACAGCCTCCTTTTGCAGCTCGCCGCTGGTGCGGCACTGGGTCTGGTGGTGTTTTATGGCGTGGCGTTTGCCGACAGCCCCTTGCTGCACAACGCAGCGCATGACGTGCGCCACATTACCGTTCAACCGTGCCATTGATTTTTCCGAGACTGATCTGGTCCAGCCTGGCGGTCGCCGTACTGGTGGGCACTGTACAAACCGGCGTGCAACGCTGGCAGGCTGCACCACTCATCCTGAGCGCTGAGGTGTACGAAGGCCAAAAAGCCGAGGCCCCCGCGCAAGCTGCAGCTGCTCACGCACATGCGCCCGGTACCGCCGCGCACGGACATCCGCAGACTGCAGTTCAACAACCGGTGCAGGCGAAAGAACCCGCGCAAGATCAAGAGCGCACCACCACCAAAGACTGGGAGCCAGCCAATGGCGCTGAGCGCACTGGCTGGACGTGGGTGGCCAACGCGCTGCACGCCTTTAGCATGGCGCTTCTGGTGTTTGCGGTCATGGGCGTATGGCGTTACCAACGGGGTGCCACTTTGGCGGCCCTGCCGTTGGCCGGTATGGTGGCCGCTGCGGGCTGGCTAAGCTTTTACCTTTGGCCCACGCTGGGCCTACCCGCCGAAGTACCCGGTATGGACGCCGCACCCCTGCACGACCGGCAATTGTGGTGGGCCTTGGCTGCGGGTAGCGCTGGCGTGGCCTGCGCGCTGATGGGTTTTGCCAAAAGAGGCTGGCGCTGGCCTGCCGCCGCCATGTTGCTGGCCCTGCCGTTTGCACTGGGCGCACCGCATTTGCAGGGCGACGCCTTGGCCGGGTTCAACCCCGTAGCCCAAGCGGCACTGGGTCAAATAGCGCAAAATTTTGCCTGGGCCACCACTTGGGTTGCCCTGAGCTTCTGGCTCAGCATGGGCCTGGTCTGCGGGCTGGTATTTCAGCGCTGGTTGCAGCCGGTGTTACTAGAAAACTTCGCAGCTGGAAGGCTGGAGACCGCGTAAAAAGCGCGGCGTTTTCCATCCGATTTGCTATAAAAATAATAGCTTTTTACGCATATTCAACAAGGACTGGAAATACTTTTAATGCAAAATTTAGCCGTGTAACGCTCTATTGCTCTATTGCTCTATTGCTCTATTGCTCCGGCCCGATGACGTATTGAGTTTCCGTTCGGGCTGAGCCTGTCGAAGCCTGGCTAGCACAGGAAAACCCAACGACCAAGCTTAGGGCGAACGGATAAAGGAATTCAGACTTCACAAGGCCGGATCAATAAGTTGCCCGGCGCAGCAAATACGTATCCATAATCCATCCATGCGCCGCACGTGCGGTCTGGCGTTGCTGCAGAATTTTCTCGGCCACTTCAGCCAGCGGGCCGCGTATCAGCACTTGTTCTGGCATGCCCAGATAAGCACCCCACCAGATGGTGACACCCGCCGGGTCGATATCACGAAATGAACATTCGCCATCCAGCATCACCGCGATGGTGTCTGCGCTGGCATCCTATCTATTTCTAACTTGTTTTCTTCAGCTTCATACCACCCCGTAGCACAAAGTCACTCAGCAGCTTGGCAACTTTGATATTGACTTGGGACATCGTGAGCGATGTACCCTCTAAACCTTCAAAGTAAGCCTTGGCCTTTTCCTTAACCACCGTTGCCCGCAGATCATCAAATCGGCCATATTCATTGAGACTGGCTTCAGTGACATGGGTGTTCATCAGGGCGATCAGCTTCGTTGCGTCTAGACCCAGAATTGAGACGATGGCTGCTATTTCTTTGTCTTTAGCCGCTGTTTTGTAGTCGGTCAGGTAATCGCGGAAGGTGCGCAGGGGGTCGATCTGCACGTCACCACGCTGGATGTCGTGGAGAAAGATTTCGGCGAGCTTTTGGTCTTCTTGGGAGAGCGATGTAAAGGAGCGGTGCAAATCGGCCAAGGTGGTTTCCCTGGCCTGCTCGTCGCCGCTTTGCAGGACTCTAAGATATTTTTCAAACCGCGAGTTCATGTAGTCGGCGTCGATCTTGCCGGTGTCGATCTCGGTGATGTGGCTATCGATCTCGAAGGGAATGCTCTCGTCGCCTCCGCCGCCACCCGTACCAAGCTCTTTGTAGCGCTGCAGAAGCGTCAAATATTGATGGTGGCTAATGGAGAGCGTGACTTGTGTCTTGGGTTCTTCGCCGAATTCATAAACCGCATTCTCCCAACTAAAGCCCTGAATCTTCGCGGCCTCCAGGATGGCGCTGAATTGGTTGAACTGCTTGGCAAAGGCCGCGCGCGCCGTGAGGTCGTCCGGCAGCTTCATGAAATCTGGGATACCCGCTGTGCTGAAAATGGCGGTGATTTCGGCAAAGCTTGCGTTCATCCGCCCCAGGTTAATCGGCAAGAGATCGGCAAAGAGGCCAATCGGATTGTCGCCGGAATATAGCTTTACGGCGGCAGCGACGTTGCGCGTCATCGTGTGGGGCTTGCGGTAGTAGCGGATGGTGCCAAAGGGCTTGTCCGGCCCGAACAGGCGGTTGGTGCGAGAGAACGCCTGAATGATGTTTTCATACTCCAACAGCTTGTCGAGGTAGAGCGTGTTCACCCATTTCGAGTCGAAGCCGGTCAGCATCTGATTCACCACGATCAGCAGGTCGAGCCGTATCGAAGGCTCGGCCTCGATGCGGAGGTAGGGCCTTTTGTGGGCGAGGCGGGCGGCCAGGTCCTTTTTAAAGTTCGCGTGCGTACCGAGGTCAAACTTCTGCCCATAGGCTGCGTTGTAGTCTTCCAGGATTTCTACGAGTCCGTCCGTTTTGAAAGTAGGATCGGCGCCGCCGTCTTCGTCGCTGATATTCGGATCGAAAAGCGCTGTGATTTTCAGCGCTGGACACCGCTGCTTCATGAGGCGATAGTAGGTGATCGCTTCCGGGATGCTACTGGTGGCAAAGATGGCGTGGAATTTCCCGCCTTGGCTCAGGGTGATCCAGTTGTCGGCAATGTCTTGAACCACCGCATTTTGGTGCTCGTCGCGGCTGTATTGGGTATTGGGCAGATGGTCTTCAATGCCGGTTTGATAAACGCCG
>JAYTRR010000219.1:0-3337 GCA_043746005.1 Burkholderiales bacterium | reverse complement strand
TGATGGTGTTTTCCGAATTCGGTCGCCGCGCTGCCGAGAACACGAGCTTGGGCACCGACCACGGCACTGCCAACCACATGTATGTCATCGGCAAGCCGGTAAGAGGTGGCCACTTCGGCGACGCGCCGTCGCTGACTGATCTCGATGAAGGTGGCAACCTGAAATTTACGACGGATTTCAGGCGCGGGTACGCGAGTCTGATCGAAGGCTGGCTCGCGCATGACAGCAAGGTGCTGCTGGGCGGAGATTTCAAAACCTTCCCGCTGTTTGGCTAACTGTTAAGGACATTCTGGAGAAGTGCCCCACTTGTGCGGCTAAGGCCCTGGACGCCGACCAGCAGGCAAATTCACTGGCCGCAGACACGGTGTGGCACGTGAAGTTGTGTGTTGATGCGCATTTCGGCGATCGTGGACGCGCAGGGGATGCGCGCAAGCGAGGGGTTAAATGTATCTCAAGGGCCACAACGGTGTCCGGCGTGTCACCGCTAAGCGTGGCATCAGTGGTCTTTCAACGGTTCCGGATCTCGCAGGGTTCCGCCCTTGAGAGCGATGCGGTGGCTGCTGTGCACGACACGATCCAAGATGGCATCGGTCAATGTTGGATCATCCAGATAGGTGTGCCAGGCCTTGACCGGCAGTTGGCTGGTAATCAAGGTTGACTTGGTGCCCACCCGGTCGTCGAGCACCTCCAGTAAATCGTTGCGTTCTGCGGCCCCCATTGGAGATATTGCAAAGTCATCAATGACCAGAACGTCCAGCTTGGCCAGTTGGGTAAGGCGGCGTGCAAAGCTGCCGTCGCCATGGGCTACATGCAGTTCATCAAAGAGGCGACCTGCACGGACATACAGAACCGAGAAGCCTGAGCGCGCCGCCTGATGCGCCAGTGCACATGCCAGCCAAGTCTTGCCACAACCGGTGGCGCCAGTAATCAGCAGGTTCTGAGCGTTGCGTATCCAGTCACCACCGGCGAGACTGGCCACCAGTTCGCGATCCAGTGCACGACCGGCGCGCCATTGGATGTCCTCTACACAGGCCGAACTTACCTTCAACTTGGCGGCCTTGAGCAGGCGCTGCAAGCGCCGGTCATCACGCCAGGCAACCTCGGCTTGGACCAGCAGGCAGAGTCGTTCGTCAAACCCCAGCGCGGTGGCTGCAGTGCTTGTGGCTTGGTCTTCAATGGCACGCACCATGCCGTCCAGGCGCAGGTCTCGTAATTGGGTAAGGGTGTGTTCGTTCATGGCAATCGTGTTTCTTCTGGTTGGGAGGTTGGTGAATCAATGGAAGCAATCAGAGCCACGGATGTTCTCGTGGGCTGGCAAGTTGCCCGGCTTTGTGGCGGGCAGGCTTTGCTGGCGATCCATTCCGTTCTTGAGGATGTTGGTCACGCTGCGCAGGTTGGGCGCGCGAATGGCCATGGCCCTGGTGCAAGCTGCCTCCAGTCTGGCCGGTGTGTATTGACGCCCCAGTCGCTGCATGCCCAGGCACGCCCGATAGCCCTGCTCCGGATGCGGGCGGTGCTCAAGCTGCCAAGTCACGATGGCCGCCGTGCTGACGCCAATGCGCAAACCCCAGTCGATGAGCTTCTGCGGCGTCCATTCCAGATGTGCCCGGTGCGAGACTGGCATGTGTTCCGGCGTTGTGGTGTGCTTGCCGCCACCAGATCGCTGGTGCGAGAAACCGTATCGGCCAAAACCCGGGCAATTTCCCGCAGGCACTGGTCTCCCGCCTGATGACCATAGTGGTCGTTGTATTGCTTGAACCAGTCAACATCCACCATGCTCAGCGTTTCAAGCTGGGCATTCACTGTTTGCAGCTCATGGGTTCGCTCTGCTACCCGTTGCTCCAGCACACGCTCAGAGGATTTCAAGGTTTCCAGCAACAGTTGCTGAGACTGAAGAAGCGCCTGTTGCGTCTCGACTTTTTCACGGCGCATCACGTTGTACCGGTCCGCCAGCGCAAACGCCAATAGCAGCATCTCCAGTGCGGATCCCAGCTGCAGGCCATCCACGGTAAACGCGTTGGTGGGAAGCAGTCCGACAGACCGCATGGTGGTCATAGCCCCGCCCACCATCAGCAAGCCAAACGCACCGACAAAGAAGTAGGCGCTGCGTTGCCGCTTGAATGCACAGATGACGCCCGTGATCAGGATCAAGAACGCCGTCACCATAAACAGCAACACCGCCGTTCTGGCAACCGTCTGCAGCGCAACGAAATAGGCTAAGGGGCTCAGCTGGTATATGCCAACAAGCCATCCCAACAGACGGTCAACCCGGGGCGTGAGCTGGACCGTGTCGAGCGTGCCCCGCATGAACATCAACAGGGCCGCCAGCGCGAGTGAGGCGCAAAGGTAGTAGGAAACATTCGACCAGAGAATCACGCCGTGCCACAAGAATTCTGACGCCATTCCGCTCTTGGATGCAATGGTCAACACCGCAAGAACCACAAAAAGAACGTACTGAAAATAGATGCGCTCCTTCAACGCAATGAACAGCATCAGGTTGAAGAGCGCCATGGCAGCGGCTATTCCGAAATACCAGGCCTGAACCATGTAGTCGCTGCGCTCATTGGCATGAAAGGCCGGAACGCTCCAGAGCCGGGCCGGAACAATGATGGCAATCGTGGACTGCATCCGCAAGTAGACAAGCTGCTCTGCGTGTGCCGGCAGGCTGACCGGAAAAACAAAATTGCGATTGGAATACGCCCGGGTGGCAAACGGCAAATCTCCGCCTGTCTCTACGGAGCGGTACACACCGTGGGCGTCCGGCTGGTAGAAATCGATACGGGACAGGCGGGGATTCTCCACTTCCAGCAGGTGCTCGCTGGCCTTGTCACCCGCATTGCGCAAAGCCAGTCGCAGCCAGTACGCTGACCGCGTAAAACCCAGGTTGATGGCCGCCGCGGGAGCCTGGCCAGATGTGAACTGGCTCGCCATGTCCGGCCGCATCACGTCAGCCAGTGTCAGCGTCACGCCGGGGTCTTCGAGGATGGCGAGGTGCTGTGTCAACGACTGCGCTACGGGCCCGACCTCCGTCACATCCAGCGATTTTTCAGATGCATTCGCGGAAAATGCCAGCACACCCAGGCACCAGAAAAGCAGTGCCAGCAAGCTGCGGCGCACCGTACTAGTCCGCATGGGTGTCCTTGGTGGTCTCTCTATTTGAACGCATAGTGCACACATCTTGCTCCACAAAAAACGCGCCCTCAGGCGCGTTCTGGATGTGCAGACAAGCGCTTATTTGGCCACTACGCGCACCATCTCCAGGCACTTGTTCGAGTAACCCCACTCGTTGTCATACCAGCTGATCAGCTTCACGAAGGTGCCGTCCAGTGCGATGGAG
>JAYTRR010000218.1:0-10445 GCA_043746005.1 Burkholderiales bacterium | reverse complement strand
CACAGCAAGCCATCTTGAAGACGTCTTGCGGCAAATCAAATTCCTGTTTCCAGATTTGCTTGCCGGTCACGGGGTTGATCGCCACCGTGCTGTTATGGGTCGTCACATACATCACCCCCTGGTAGACGATGGGCTGTGATTCTTGGCTTTGCGGGTTGTTCAGACTGTAGGCCCAGACAGGACGAAGCTTGGCTGCATTGCCTGTGTTGATTTGTTTGAGCGGGCTGTAGCGCTGATTGTTGTAGCCCATGCCGTAGGTGAGCACATCGCCGGGGGTGGCGGCGTCGCGCTTCAAGTCGTCGAGGTTTTGCGCTTGAGCCGAGCCCAGCGCTGCCAACAGCACCGCGCTGCCGAGAAGGGTACGATTGATGACCATATTTTGTATCCTTGTAGTGGTTATTGCCGGTTTTTTTCCCTGGGCTGGCAACTCGCACATGTTAAAAAATTTGCCAGCCATGCGCACCACGGGGTTTTCCCTTGGTCCCATCTGTTCCGCTTCGGAACACATGGGCAACCAAGGCGACAACGAATCAGGGTTTACTCTATTGCCACACCGCGGCCATGTTTCCAAGCTGTGCGTTCTCATAATTGTTCGAAAAGCCGGCGCCACATGAACACCCAGCACCTGCCCATACAGCTATTCTTTCGCACGCCGGAACAGCGCACGGCGCTGGCACGCGAACAGTTCTTTGAAGAAGGCATACGACCATCCGGGTTGGTGAGCGAAACGGTGATCCAGTCGTGGGATCGGTGCCGTCAGCTCGGCTACCGGTGCGACAAGCTGCCAGCATTGGATCCCGTGGGTCGAGCCGCTTTGAGCACCGCGCTGGCCCGCAATGAAGACCTGATGCAAGCGGCCCGCCTGGAGCTCGATCAACTCCAGGCTTCGTTGAGTGGCACCCATTGCCGGGTCTTGTTGACCGACGAACGCGGGGTGATCGTGCACATCTCGCAAAACGCTGACGAGGCCAACCAGTCCGTGCTCGACAAAGCCGCCCGGTTGGGCGTGAATCTGGTTGAAAATCGCCTGGGCACCGCCGCTCCTGGCATCGTCGTGCACACCGGTCAAGCCAGCCAAGTGCAAGGAGGCGAACATTTTTACAACATGTTTCGGGAACTGCGATGCGCAGCTGCGCCCATTCGCGACATCAATGGCCAGCTTGCAGGGGTTCTGGATCTGTCCACCGAAGCGCGTGACTTTGGTTTTGACGCCGCTGCGGTGGTAGGCATGTTTGCCACCACAATCGGCAACCGGCTGCTAGTTGCACAATCGCGCGGGTTGCTGGTGTTGCATTTTCAGACCGCCCTCAGCCTACTGGACACCCCCATGGAAGGTCTGCTGGGGGTGGATACCCATGGGCGTGTCATCTGGATCAACCGATTGGGCCATAGCTTGCTGGGCGCCGATCAACAAGCAGCGATGCTTCACGTGAATGACGTATTGGGCATGGACTTGCACGCACTGTTGGGTTTGTGTGGAACCAGCCGGTTACAGCATTTAAAGTTGCCCAGCGGTCTGGGCATCTGGGCCAAGGCTTGCATGCAAGGCGCCCATGGCGTCAACAACCCCCTCATGATTGACCCATCGGCCACCGCACAACCACCAAAAACCCACATAACCGCATCGCCCAGCGTTGCACCTTCGACGTCTCCCTTGTCACGGGCAGAGGACTCCATAGAACTTCGCCCGGCTCCGGAGAGCGATGCTGAAGGGGCTTCATCGCTAGCGGAATCACAACAACGCCTGATCGGCGAGACTCTGAAAGCGCACCGCGGCAACGTCGCGAAAACAGCGCGTTTGCTGGGTGTATCGCGCGGCTTGGTCTACCGTCACATGCGTAAATGAAACTACCTCAACTCAGGCAAAAAATCTGTCTGATAGCGACACTCTCGGTCACTGATTGAGAAGTTCACGCCGGGGATATCCTGCGGATTGCCACAGACTGCTTTGAGTCGGTGTGAAAGAAATTACGTTGATATTTGCTCGAGGAGGAATTTCAGCAATTCTGAGAATACGAGTCTGCCACTTGGGCGTGCGAGTGGACAGCTTTGGATCCAATCAGGACACGACGACCGCGGCACCCTGGCCGATCGGTGCAATCACGCCAATCGTATGCACGGTCTCACCAGCCGCACGCAGCATGTCGGAGCAGGCCACGGCGTTGGCGGCATCAATGACGACCACCATGCCGATGCCGTTGTTGAAGGTGCGGTTCATCTCGGTGTCGTCAATGCCAGCGGTTTTTTGCAGCCAGGCAAAGAGTTCGGTCTGGGGCCAGCTGCCTTTGACCAGATACGCGGCCATGCCTTCGGGCAATACGCGGGGAATGTTTTCCAGCAGGCCGCCGCCGGTGATGTGGGCCAGCGCCTTGATCGGGTGCGCAGCCAGTGCCGCCAGCACGTTTTTCACATACAGGCGGGTGGGCTCCATCAGGGCTTCTTTGAACGGCTTGCCGTCCAGCGTGGCGGGGGCATTGCTGCCCGCGCGCTCAATGCACTTGCGCACCAGGCTGAAGCCGTTGGAATGCACGCCGCTGGACGCCAGGCCCAGCACCACGTCACCGGCTTTCACATCAGCACCGGTCAAAATTTTGGATTTTTCGACCGCGCCCACGGCAAAACCGGCCAGATCGTATTCGCCGGACGGGTACATGCCAGGCATTTCAGCGGTTTCGCCGCCAATCAGCGCGCAACCCGAGAGTTCGCAGCCCTTGGCAATGCCGCCGACGACAGCAACCGCAGTTTCCACGTCCAGCTTACCGCAGGCAAAGTAGTCCAGAAAGAACAGCGGCTCGGCGCCTTGCACCAGCACGTCGTTCACGCTCATGGCCACCAGATCGATGCCTACGGTGTCATGCATATTCCACTCGAACGCCAGTTTGAGCTTGGTGCCCACGCCGTCGGTGCCACTCACCAGCACGGGTTCCTTGTAGCGCTTGGGCACTTCAAACAGGGCGCCAAAACCGCCAATGCCAGCCAGCACGCCTTCGCGCATGGTTTTTTTGGCGAGCGGCTTGATGCGCTCAACCAGCGCGTCACCAGCGACGATATCAACGCCGGCATCTTTGTAGGACAGGGGGGTGGGGGAGCTTGATTGGGTCATTTGAAGTGGGGTGCGGCGGCTGCACAGGCAGAGCCCGATAGAATTTGCCTAGATTTTAAAGGTTTGCCCTCCCGGTTTTGTATGCAATTCACGTCCCCCCAAAAAAGTTTTGTCGCCTGGAGCCTGATTGCAACGCTTCTGACCTTTGTGCTGTGGCTGCTCGCCCCGGTGCTGGCCCCCTTCGTAGTGGCCGCTGTGCTGGCCTATGCCCTGACCCCTGTGGTGGACCGTCTTGACGATCTCGGGCGCGGTCGTATCCCCCGTTTGCTGGCCGTTGTCGTCGTGGAGTTGCTGTTTATTCTGGCCGTGCTGGGTATTTTTTTACTGATGGTTCCGATTCTGGCCAAGGAGTTGCCGCTCATGCGTGAGCAGCTGCCCACGGTGATGGACAGCGTGAACACGGCGCTCAAGCCGTGGCTGGAGCAGTGGGGTATTCATCTTTCGCTGGATGGTGCCAGTGCACGGGCCTTTGCGATGAAGTACCTGAATGCCAATGTGGAGGACACGTTTGCCTCGGTCCTTACGTCGCTCAAGATCGGTGGCAGTGTGGCCTTCGCCCTGATTGGAAACGCCATTCTCATTCCGGTGGCCCTGTTTTACCTGCTGATGGATTGGGCGCATTTTGTGACCCAGCTGGGTCAGCTGATTCCACCGCGTCTGCGCGCAGCGACGAACAATTTTGTGCTGGAGGCCGACTCCGTGCTGGGGCAGTACCTGCGCGGCCAGTTGGTGGTGATGTTGATTCTGGCGGTTTTTTACAGCGCGGGGCTGGCCCTCTTCGGACTGGATCTGGCCCTGCCGATTGGTATATTCACCGGGCTGGCCATCTTTGTGCCCTACGTGGGCTTCGGCTTGGGTCTGGTGCTGGCCACGCTGGCCGGCTTGCTGCAGTTTTCCTCCGCGTCGGGCGTCGGGCACGCGTTCCTGATGGTGGCCATCGTGTTTGGCGCCGGGCAGGTGGTGGAGAGTCTTTTTCTGACGCCCCGCCTGGTCGGTGAGCGCATCGGGCTGCACCCGCTGGCCGTCATATTTGCTTTGCTGGCATTTGGCCAGTTGTTTGGATTTGTCGGAGTGCTGATTGCCTTGCCCGTTAGCGCAGTGCTGCTGGTGGCGATGCGCCGCGTCAAAGCGGGCTATCTGACCAGCCGCCTGTACGGGGGTGAAGCCCCATGAGCATGAAACAAATCGCACTCGATATTGGTCTGTCGGCAGGCCCCACTATTGCCAATTTTTGCGCTGGACCCAACGAAGCGGCGTTGCGCCACCTGGAGTTGTGGATTGGAGCCAAGTCTGGTACCAACACGAATTTGCCAACCCGCTCACCCGTGCCTACCTACCTCTGGGGGCCAACCGGCAGTGGCAAAACCCACCTGCTCAAGGCTGCGCGCGAAGCGCTTCGCGAGCAGGGTGCCCGCGTGGGCTGGCTGGATCCGTCCATGCACGCGTCGCCCGAGTTCAGCGAATCCTGGGCCGCTGTGCTGCTCGATGATGTGCACCTGTACACCGCAGAGCAGCAGCACACCGCCTTCAAATGGTTTGTGAATGCCCAGACCCACCAGAGGCCCGTGCTGGCCGCTGGCGCGTTCGCGCCGGTAGACCTCAAGCTGCGCGATGACTTGCGCACCCGCCTGGGCTGGGGTCATGTTTTCAGTTTGCAGCCGCTCAGTGAGCCCGAGCGGCGCGCTGTGCTGCGCCGGGCCGCAGATGCCCGTGGCGTGTTTCTGGGGGATGACGTGATGGATTTCATGCTCACCCGTTTCAGCCGCGATCTGGGTAGCCTGATGGAACTGCTGGAACTGCTGGACGGCTATGCCTTGCAGACCAAGCGCAGCATCACCGTTCCCTTGATCAAATCCATGATGGAAAACAACTAATGCAGACGCCACGCACGGGGGCCAGAGTGGCTCTTTTTGACCTGGACCACACGCTGATACCTATCGATTCGGACTACGCCTGGGGTGAATTCACCACGGCGCTGGGCTGGACCGATCCGCAGGTTTTCAAGCAGCAGAACGATGCGTTTTATGCGCAATACAAGGCCGGAACACTGGATGTGAAGTCCTATGTGCGCTTTGCTACCGAAGCCGTTTGCCGTCAGGGTGCTATCAAATCCATAGCTGCCCACGCAGAATTCATGCGGGCGGTGGTGCTAAAATCCATACAACCGCAGGCGCTGGAGCTGGTTCGCCAGCACCAGCAGGCCGGTGATGCGGTGGCCATCGTGACCGCCACCAACGAGTTCGTCACCCGTCCCATTGCCGAGGCTTTTGGCGTGGCCGAGCTGATTGCTGTGGAGCTGGAGCGTGACACCACACCCGGCGGTTCGGGTTGGTTTACCGGCGCCATTCGCGGTGTCCCCTCGTTTCGCGAAGGCAAGGTCACGCGGGTGGAGCAGTGGTTGCAATCACGTGGCCTGGGTTGGGAGTCGGTGGAGATCACTTTCTACTCCGATTCCATGAATGACCTGCCGCTGCTGGAGAAAGCCGCCGTGCCGGTTGCAACCAATCCGGACGAACGGTTGCGGGCGCTGGCCCAGACCCGCGGATGGCGCATACTTGACCTGTTTAGCTAGTTGGGATCCGGGCTTGCCGCTTCGGCGCAAACAACGGTCTCGCAAAAGAGAAAATGATTAAAAAATTCATCGATAAATTGCTGGGAAAATCCAGCATCACCCTGTCCCGCAAAAAGCCTCAGTTTGGCAAACGGGTGGACGTACCCGTCCAGGTTCACGGCATTGATCCGAATCTGGTGGACGAGCGCGCCATCAACGTGGTGCGTACCCTTCAGCAAGCGGGGTTTGAAGCCTATGTGGTGGGCGGCGCAGTGCGCGATTTGCTGGTTGGCCTGCGCCCCAAAGACTTTGACGTGGCCACCAACGCCACCCCCGAGCAGGTCAAGAGCCTGTTTCGCCGTGCCTTCATCATCGGACGGCGCTTTCGCATCGTGCACGTGGTCTATGGCCGGGGCCGTGAGCATGAGGTGATTGAGGTCTCGACCTTCCGCGCTTATCTGGACAACGCCGCTGCCGAGCAAGTGGCAGGCAACGAGAAGACCAGCAAGAGCGAACTCGCTGGCATGAAGCACGCCGTGGATTCCACGGGCCGGGTTCTGCGCGATAACGTCTGGGGCCCGCAGGAAGAAGACGCGGTTCGTCGCGACTTCACCATCAACGCCATGTATTACGACCCCACCACGCAGGTGGTGGTGGATTACCACAATGGCATGAAAGACGTTAAAAATCGCACCATCCGCATGATTGGCGATGCCGCCACGCGCTACCGTGAAGACCCGGTGCGCATCATCCGTGCGATCCGTTTTTCTGCCAAGCTCAGCCCGCTGGGTTTTGAGCTGGAAGCCAAAACATCGGCACCCCTGATCAAGTCGCAAGAGTTGCTGGCCGACGTGCCGCAGAGCCGCCTGTTTGACGAAATGCTCAAGCTGCTGCAAACCGGTCATGCCCTGGCATCCATCGCCCAACTCAAGAAGCTGGGTATGGCCACCGGCATTTACCCCCTGCTGGATGTGGTGGTGGAGCGCGCCGACCAGCCCTTTGTCAACGCCGCTTTGAAGGATACCGACCGCCGCGTAGGCGAAGGCAAACCCGTCGCACCCAGCTTCCTGCTGGCCTGCGTGCTGTGGGCTGATGTGCGCGATGGCTGGGCTCGACGCATGGAACAGCGCCACCATTCGCACCCTGCATTGATGGATGCGATTGACGACGTCTTCCATGCCCGCATTGGTGATGTGTCGGGCGGCGGCAAGCTGGCTGGCGACATGCGCGAAATCTGGGTCATGCAGCCCCGCTTTGAGAAGCGTGTGGGCAGTGCCCCGTTTGGCCTGGTTGAGCAGGCCCGTTTTCGGGCGGCTTTCGACTTTATGCGCCTGCGCGCTGACATTGGTGAAGTGGACGAAGCCCTGGCCGACTGGTGGCAAGAGTTCAGCATGGCCGACGACACCTTGCGTCAGGATTTGGTGGACCAGGTGCGCGAAGAGCAGCAAAAACGCCAGCGCGCACCGCGTGCGCCGCGTCCCGCATCCCCCGCTCCGCTCGTTCAGGAAAACACCGACGCGCCTGCATTCGAGGCCCAGGGAGACGATGGCGCCCCCCGCAAGCGCCGTCGCCGCAGGAAGTCTGGTGCAGCCCGCGGTGCGGGAAATTCGGATGGTGGTTCTTCTGGCGGAGCCGATTCCGGCTCCTGAGCCGGGCGTAGATGCCATGCGCGACCCAGTTACCGCTTACATCGGTCTGGGTGCCAATCTGGGGGATGCGCGCGCCGCCATCCTGCAGGCTATTCAAGCCATTGCGGATATCGATGGCCTGATGCTCACCCGGCAGTCTTCGTTGTATGCCACGGCACCTGTGGATTCCAGTGGGCCGGATTACGTCAATGCCGTGGTAGAAGTGCGAACCCGCTTGAAAGCTTTGCAGCTTCTGGCGCAATTGCAGTCCATTGAGCTGCTGGCCGGCCGCAAGCGGCCCTACCGCAATGCGCCACGCACGCTGGATCTGGATATTCTGCTTTTTGGCAACGCCAGTATCGACAAACCCGATCTCACCGTGCCGCACCCCCGCATGGCACAGCGCGCCTTTGTATTGCTGCCACTGGCAGAAATAGCGCCACAGAGTGTGACTGCAGGCCAATTGCAGGCGGTGCAGGGACAAGCGATCAGAAAGCTCTGACGCCTCTGACGGCCCCCGACGCGCCTATCCCGAAGTTTTGGGTCGACCTACTTATATTTTCGGTTTTTAAGCCAGCTCGGCAATCATCTCGATTTCAACGCAGGCACCCATCGGAATTTGCGCCACACCAAAGGCGCTGCGTGCGTGGGCCCCTTTTTCTGCGCCAAACACCTGACCCATCAATTCGCTGGCGCCGTTGGTAACCAGGTGCTGCTCGGTGAAGTCGCCGGTGGAGTTGACCAGCGACATGAGCTTGACGATACGTTTGACGCGGTTCAGGTCGCCCACGGCGGCATGCAGCGTGCCCATCAGGTCGATCGCGATGGCGCGGGCCGCGGCCTTGCCTTCTTCGGTGGTGGTGTCTTTGCCCAACTGGCCCACCCACGGTTTGCCGTCTTTCTTGGCAATGTGGCCACTCAGAAAAACCAGATTGCCGGTCTGCACAAAGGGCACATAGGCTGCAGCCGGAATCGCCACAGGGGGCAGGGTGATGTTAAGGCTGGTGAGGGTTTCGTAGATATTCATGGTGATGCTCGGTTGAGAAAAATTTTATGGAAAATCGGCCTCTAGCCCCTGTAGATGCTGCGCCTGTAGCTATCTAAATGATAGTGCCTTGGCTCTGCGATTGACTTTGAGACTGGCTCATCCCCTGGCGTGGCGCGCTGTAGTCGATAAAAGGCTCTACTGTGACGCCAACGTTCAATGTGTGATTGGTTCCTCCATGGATCACGCCGCGAATGGGCGACACATCGGCATAGTCCCGGCCAAGGGCCAGGGTGACGTAGTCTTCGCCAGGCGTGCCCCAGCCGTCACGGTTGTTGGTAGGATCGAAGTCACACCAGCGGCTGCCTACGGGTAAATCAGGCAGGTAGACCGACACCCAGGCATGGGATGCATCGCTGCCCACAAGCCGCTCCTGACCGGGAGCGGGCTGCGTCAGCAAATAGCCGCTCACATAGCGGGCAGGCAGGCCAGAGGCCCGCAGGCAGGCAATCATGATGTGGGCAAAGTCCTGGCACACACCCTTGCGCTGTGCCAGGGCCTCCAGCGCCGGGGTGTTGACCTGGGTGCTTTGGCTCTCGTAGGTGAAATCACGGTGAATACGCTGCATCAAATCCCGCGCGGCTGACACCAACGGTGCCCCGGTCGCAAAACTGGGTCGTGCGTAGGCGGTGAAATCCGCGTGGCGTGGCACGTAGGGTGAGGCAAAAACAAATTCGGCTGCCGCATCGAATGTCCCTTTGGAGGAATACCGAAAGCGCTCGCACACATCCTCCCATCCCATCAAGCTCTCGGGCATGGGCCGCGCTTGCGTGGATACGATGCTGCGTGCCATCACCTTGAGTTGGGTATGTGCGGTTTGCAGGGAGAAGAACTGGCGCGTGTTGCCGTACACGTCCTGCATGGCAATTTGCTGCGCGGGTTCGGGTTGAACCAAGAGGCTGTGACTCAGCAGCTGCTGGGTGTTTGTATTGAGCGGTTGCAGGTACGCCACGTGCTGGGCAATGTCTACCGCGGGCACGTAGTCGTAGCAAGTTTCGTGGGTAATCTGAAGCTTCATCAGGCCCCCAGACTCATGCTGGCATCGCCTGAATGGGTGAAGTAGGTGGCACCAATTTCTTCCGAGACGTGATAGGCCGCCTGGCCGCAGTCTTCCAGCAATTGGTCCAGCGCATTGAATGTACCGTCAGCATCGGCTTCGCATAGAGGCTCCAGGCGCCACTGGTCAGGGTCGGGTACGCTGTGCGACAGCAAACCGAGTTGGTCGGGCTGGCTCCCCGCAAGCTTGGCAAGCCGCCCGCGCAGGGTGTGCACCACCCAGCCCAGAGATCGGGGGTTGTCGCGGTCCAGCACCAGCAAGTCGATGAGCGCGGCTACATCCCGGCTCTGCTGGTATTGCGCATGGAAGGTAATGGTGCTGTCAAACAAAGCGACCATGGCCTCCAACCCGCCGTCGTGGTGGACGGAGCCTGTCTCAAAACCGAGCCGGAGCGCCGCAGACAAAAAACCCAGGCGTTCAATATGGCGACCAATGCTCAGCAGGCGCCAGCCGTCGTCGCGGGTCATTCGGTCGGTCTGCAAACCCGTGATGGCGGCCAGATGGTTGCTGGCTACCTTGAGGGTGCCCAGGGCTTCCATCGACGAATAATCACCGCTGCCGGTGTGCGCCGCGCAACTGCTGAAAAAACTCTCTTCGGCCCGCTGCATCAGGTTCCAGTGTTCCTGCGACAGTCGTTCTCGCACCGAGGCTCCGGCGAGGCGCACTGCGCGCAGGGTGTAGCCCACACTGGTGGCTTGGTCGGTGCTGCCCAGGCTGGCGATCAGCGAGCGCTCAAACACCCGGCGGGCCTGCGGCACGGGGGTGAGGGCGGGCACGCCCGGCAGCACCAGCGTGTTGTTCAGGGCCATGCGGCCCAACCATGCCAGCAGGGGGGGCGATGACTGGTCTTCCCCACTCAGGCATTCCAGTGTGAGTCGCGCCAACCGCACCGAGTTTTCAGCCCGCTCGGTGTAGCGGCCCAGCCAGAAAAGGTTTTCGGCCGCACGACTGGTGACCAGTCGCTTGCGCTGGGCCAGAGCGGTGGGGGTGAGCGGCGGCTGCAGCAGGGAGGTTTTGTCCACCGGACCGGTCGTCATGGCCCACACATCGGCACTGCTACC
>JAYTRR010000217.1:0-28396 GCA_043746005.1 Burkholderiales bacterium | reverse complement strand
GCCAAGGGCGTGCAGAGCCGTCCTGAAGCCGACGGCGTGGTCGTGTACCCCGACTCGCTCGTGGGCACCGACAGCCACACCACCATGATCAACGGCATTGGCGTGGTGGGCTGGGGTGTAGGCGGCATTGAAGCCGAAGCGGCCATGCTGGGGCAGCCGGTCTACATGCTGACCCCCGACGTGGTGGGTTTCGAGCTCACAGGCCGTCTGCGCGAGGGTGTCACCGCAACCGACCTGGTGCTCACCGTGACCGAGATATTGCGCCAGCACAAGGTGGTGGGCAAGTTCGTGGAATTCTTCGGCGAAGGCACGCGCACCCTGGCCCTGCCGGACCGTGCCACCATTGCCAACATGGCGCCTGAATACGGGGCCACCATGGGCTTCTTCCCGGTGGACGAGAAGACCATTGCGTACTTCAAAGGCACAGGCCGCACCCAGGAAGAGATCGAAGCTTTTGAGGCCTACTTCAAGGCACAGGGGCTGTTTGGCGTGCCCCAGTCTGGCGACATTGATTACTCGGAGGTGGTCACGCTCGACCTGGGTGCGGTGACGCCCAGCCTGGCCGGCCCCAAACGCCCGCAGGATCGCATTGAGTTGGGCCAGGTGGCCAGTCAGTTTGCGTCCTTGTTCAGCAAGCCCGGTACGGAGAATGGCTTTAACCAGCCAGCCCAGCGCCTGGGGTTGAGGTACACCGTGGACTGCGGCTCGGCAGCGCTGCCTCCCGAGGCGCCGCCGCTCAAGCCCGGCGCTGCGCGCGACGTCGTTGAAATGGTCGGAAACCGGCCAGCGCTGGTGGTTGCAGGCGGCCCATCCGAGGTGTGCGAAATTCACGGGCCCGCCCAAATGCCGTTGACAGTGGGTCATGGCGATGTGTTGATCGCCGCCATCACCAGTTGTACCAACACCTCCAATCCCAGCGTGCTGCTGGCGGCGGGCCTGCTGGCCAAAAAGGCGGTGGAGGCCGGGCTTACCGTGGCGCCGCACATCAAGACCTCGCTGGCGCCGGGCTCGCGGATTGTTACCGAATACCTGACCGCCACCGGGCTTTTGCCCTACTTGGAAAAGCTCGGTTTTGCGCTGGCAGGTTACGGCTGCACCACCTGCATCGGGAATGCCGGTGACCTGACCCCCGAGCTCAATGCCGCTATTGCGCAAAACGACCTGATCTGTGCCGCCGTGCTATCGGGCAACCGCAACTTTGAGGCGCGCATTCACCCCAACCTCAAAGCCAACTTTTTGGCCAGCCCGCCGTTGGTGGTGGCCTATGCCATTGCGGGCAATGTGATGCGCGACCTCATGACCGAGCCAGTGGGGCAGGGCAAGGACAAAGATGGCAAGCCGCGTGATGTCTACCTGGGCGACATCTGGCCCACCAGCGACGAGATTTATGCCTTGTTGAAGTTCGCCATGAACGGCGAGGCGTTTCGTGCCAATTACGGGAAGGTCAAGACCGAGCCTGGCAAGCTCTGGGAAGACATCAAAGGCGTAGCCGGACGAACCTACACCTGGCCGCACAGCACCTACATTGCCGAGCCACCGTTCTTCAAAGATTTTGCTATGAAATCAGGAGCTGCTCACGCAATGGATACGGTGGCTACAAGCAAAATTGGTACTGAAATTGTGGCGGATGCCCGGATCATGGCCCTGTTTGGCGATTCCATCACCACGGACCACATCTCGCCTGCCGGTTCGATCAAGGAAAGCTCGCCTGCCGGTCAATGGCTGGTGCACAACGGCGTGCAGAAAGCCGACTTCAATTCCTATGGCGCGCGCCGTGGCAACCATGACGTGATGGTGCGTGGTACCTTTGCCAATGTGCGCATCAAGAACCTGATGATTCCACCGGACGCGGGCGGTTCGCGCGAGGAGGGCGGCGTGACGCTGTTCCAGACCGGGCAAGACGGCGCTCCAGCGGAGAAGCTGTCCATTTATGACGCCGCCATGCGCTACATGGCGCAGGGCACCCCAACCGTCGTGTTTGCCGGCGAGGAATATGGCACCGGGTCGAGCCGCGACTGGGCGGCCAAGGGTACGCAGTTGCTGGGTATCAAGGCGGTGGTGGCACAAAGTTTTGAGCGCATTCATCGCAGCAATCTGGTGGGTATGGGTGTGTTGCCGCTGCAGTTCAAGGATGGCGAGAGTTGGCAGACCCTGCGCCTTACAGGGAACGAGCTGATCACGATCGTGCCAGACCCCGATTTGCGTCCCCAAAGCGATGCCCAGCTGGTGGTGACCCGCGCGGATGGCAGCCGCACCACTACGACGCTGCGGTTGCGCATCGATACTCCCATTGAGGTGGATTACTACCGCGCCGGCGGTATTCTGCCGTTTGTGCTGCGCCAGTTGCTGCGGGATTGAAGGCTGCGAATCAGTCGAACGGGCTGTCCGCGACAGGGGTGTCGCCCGTGCTGACCTGGTTGCGTCCGCCTGCTTTTGCCTGGTAAAGCGCTTGGTCCGCCAATTGGAAAAATGCGTCCATGTCATGGATTTCCCTGGCTTTGGCGGTTGCCAGCCCAAAGCTGGCCGTGACGCCAAACGGTTGACCGTTAAACGCGACAAAGGATGTGCTGGCGATGGCCGCACGCACCCGTTCAGCCAGCAAGACGGCGGCTTCCTGTTTACTGTCCACGAGCAGCGCTATGAACTCCTCACCCCCGAAGCGGGCTAGGTTGTCCGTTACCCGAAACTCATGGCGTGCAATACCGGCGATTTTCAGGAGGGTCAAGTCCCCCGACAGGTGCCCATACTGATCATTGATCGACTTGAA
This sequence comes from Burkholderiales bacterium, assembly GCA_043746005.1. Taxonomy (GTDB): domain Bacteria; phylum Pseudomonadota; class Gammaproteobacteria; order Burkholderiales; family Burkholderiaceae_C; genus Allorhodoferax. Next base: position 25,629 of record JAYTRR010000217.1, on the reverse strand, counting down.
GTGATCAATGTCGAAGAGGATCAATGAAACCGACCAATCCTGGCGCCTGGCGAGTGCCATTTGCTGCTCCGCGCGTTGCGTGAACTCGCGGCGGTTGAGCAGTCCGGTCATGAAGTCGGTGCTCGACGCGTACTTCAACTGTTCGATCAGGTTTTCGCGCTCCATTTCCAGCCGTTGCTTGGCCTGGCTGGTCTTTTTCAAGGCAGCCATCGCGTTCTGCATGTCGCCAATTTCATCCTTGCGAGTGGTGGGTAGCAGTGGCGTGTCGAGTTTGCCTTCGGCTATTTTCACTACGGCACGGGTGTTCGCGAGCAGCGGTCTTAATACCCGGCGGCGCAACAACAGGAATACGCCTATTTCGATGGTCAGCACCGCCAAGCCAATGGCAGCGTCGACGGCCAGGTCGTGCCGTGCCTGCGCGTAGCTTGCAGTGGCATCCTCGCGCGCCACATCGAACAGGGTGTCCCGCAGGGTCACGATGGAGGCCATCTCCGGCACGTACCGTGCGGCGAACTGAGCCGTGTCGATGCCGTACGATCCCCGGACCAGGCCCTCTGCAGTCATGTCTGCAATAAAGGGCAGGCCGATGGCAAAGTAGTGGCTTTCCATACCGGCAATGGCGCTGGCCACGCGTGCTGCGGCAGGGTTGGCACGTGTCTGCACTTCGATCATTTTTCGCAGCTGTTCGATGCGGCCGATGAGGATCGGAATGTCGCGTCGCTCTTCATCCCCCAGCGGCGCTTGCGCGGCCACCGCTGCAGTAAATTTGGAGCCGACGCGCCCGGCATATTCCCGCAGCTCGGCCGCGAGCCGCGCACCCGCCAGAGAGAGTGAAAGTTCCGGGTAAGCGCGTTCGGCGTCCGTGGACAAAAGCGTCACAGCTTCCAGCGTGGTGTCAATGACGCCAAACATCTGCTCGATCGGAGTTTTTGTCGTGCGGGCTGTGCCCGCAGTACGTTCGGCAAGCGTCAGTTTGGCGACTCGGTCGACTTCCTGTCTGGCCTGGTTGAGCTGATCTTGTGCATAGGCAATCTGCTTTGCGGCGGCCTCGTGCTGGGCACGCGTGGTGCCTGCCAGAGACTGCAGGGCTGTTGCAAATGCGGCGTCGCTCGCGTTGCGCGCATCCATCAAGTGCTGACGCTTTGCAGGGTCGGGCTGGTCAGCGTCGCCCAATACTGCATTCGTTGGACCACGCTCGAATGACGCCTTCTCGGCAATCCGGATCGCCTGAAACGAGAGCTCCATGGTCTGGAGGCCCCGTTGTGCCGCGCTGACGGTGGCCCATTCCTGCAAGACGGATCGCGCCAGCATGATCGACACCAGCGTCAAAAGGACTGCAGTGGTCAACATGAAAAGTCGGGTCAATCGCATTTCGGTATGTGGGGGGGAGTGGAAAGCGGCCAATCAGGTTGGCTTGCCTGCGCCGCCTTGTGAGGCAAGGTGCGCAGGATTATACGTAGCTGGCTGCGTCAGCCATGCCATTTTGCTTTTATCATTGGCCCAACCGGAGTCCACCATGCGAAGTCAAGTCAGCGTTACTTTCAAGAATCAACCACCCGTGCGGATTGACCTTGATCCCGATCAGCCCATGCCGCGCGAGCTTGCGAGCAAATGGCTGGATGAGCAGTTCCTCGCGATGGAATGTGAGCCTCTGCGGGCAACGGGGAAATTGCTGATGGCGGACCGGGTCGTGGTGGTGGCGCAAGCCGCTGGTCCCGCCAAATTTTCGGATGCCGATTGGGCACTGGCGTTTGCCCAGGCAACCAGCGCGGCTTTGGGCAAGCCCGTGGTGAACGTGGATGCCGATGCGTTGAGCATCACCTATTGAATCAGGCGGGCAGCCGCCTCGCCAGCAGCGCGCCAGCATAGCGCACATCCAGGGGAATACGCACCTGCAGCGGGCTGCCAGGTGCCACCGTGATGGGGTCTCCATCCAGATTACGCATTGCTTCGAGGGTGACGATGTGATTCCCGCTGGGGTGAATGACCTCAATCTGGTCGCCCACCAAAAACTTGTTTTTCACTTCCACCTCGGCCCAACCGTCCGCAATGCTGCGCACCTCACCCACAAAATGGCTGTGGCCGATGTCAGAGTGGCCGGTCTCGTAGTTCTGGTAGTCCTGTGACGGGCGGCGCTCCAGAAAACCGCTGGTAAAGCCGCGGTTGGCCAGACCTTCCAGTTCGGTGATCAGCTCCGGGTTAAACGCCTTGCCAGCCACCGCATCGTCAATGGCGCGGCGGTAGGTTTGTGCGGTGCGGGCCACGTAGTACAGGCTCTTGGTGCGGCCTTCGATCTTGAGCGAGTCCACGCCCATCCTGACCAGCCGCTCCACATGCTCCACGGCGCGCAGGTCCTTGCTGTTCATGATGTAGGTGCCGTGCTCGTCTTCCATGATGGGCAGGAGCTGGCCGGGGCGGCCGGCTTCCTCCAGCAGGTACACCTTGTCGGCCTCGGGGTGGCGCGCACTGCCGCCACAGCCTGCAAACGCGGACTCCGCCTCTTGCTGGGCTTCATTGAAGTTGAAGCCGGTGTCCATCTGGACCGCAATCGCCTCACCCGTGTTGGGGTCCGTCGCGCTGGCCTGCGTGCTGTAGTTCCAGCGGCAGGCGTTGGTGCAAGTGCCCTGGTTGGAGTCGCGCCGGTTGAAGTAGCCCGAGAGCAGGCAGCGGCCCGAGTAGGCAATGCACAGCGCACCGTGCACAAACACTTCGAGTTCCATGTCGGGGCATTCCTGGCGGATTTTCTCGATCTCGTCCAGGCTCAGTTCGCGCGACAAAATGATGCGCGTAACGCCCACCTTCTGCCAGAACTTGACTGCCGCGTAGTTGACCGTGTTGGCTTGTACTGAGAGGTGAATCGGCACGTCGTTCAGGTTGCCCTTGTCCATTCCTTCACGCACCATCATGATCAAGCCGGGGTCGGCCATGATGAGTGCGTCGGGGCGCATGACAATCACCGGTTCGATATCGCGCAGGTAGGTGCGCACCTTGTCATTGTGCGGCAGCAGGTTGCTGGTAACAAAGAACTTCTTGCCCCGGGCGTGGGCCTCCTGGATGCCTGTTTCGATCTGCTCCAGCCGGAATTCGTTGTTACGGGCGCGCAGCGAGTAGCGGGGCTGGCCGGCGTAGATGGCATCGGCGCCAAAGTCGAAAGCGGCGCGCATTTTGTCCAGCGACCCGGCGGGCAGCAGTAGTTCAGGTTTCTTGAGGCTCATGGGCAGGATTGTCTTGCAGCTCAGGCGTTTTGCCCGTCAGTGCGGTTACCGATATCTGACGCAAGTCAAGGGTTGCAGATTTATTTGCCGGACAATGGCCCCATGTCTCGACAAATCTTAATTGCCGGTGGCGGCATCGGCGGCTTGGCCACCGCGCTAGCCTGTTCCAGGGCAGGCTGGCCGGTCCAATTGCTGGAGCAAGCCAGCGCATTCACCGAGGTGGGAGCCGGCATCCAGCTGGGTCCGAACGTGGTGCGGGTGCTGCACGACTGGGGGCTGGGGCAAGCTTTGAGCCGGGTAGCGGCTTATCCCGAACTGCTGCAGGTGCGCAGTGCAGCCACGAGCGCGGAACTGGGGCGGCTGCGCCTGGGTGAGCGTACTCGCACGCTCTATGGCGCACCCTATGCCACCATTCACCGGGCCGATATGCACCAAGTGCTGTTGAAGGCGGTGCAGCAGCAACCCGAGGCGCAACTGCACCTGAATCAGGGGCTGCAGTCTTTTGTTCAGGCCGATGACGGCGTGCATGTGCAGGCGCTGGGTGGAAGGATGCTGCAAGGGGATGCACTGGTGGGCGCAGACGGGCTGTGGAGCCGGGTACGTCAGCAGCTATTGCATGATGCCAGGCCGCGTGTGACGGGTCATCTGGCCTATCGGGCCATGGTGGCGCAGGTGGACTTGCCTGAGAGGCTGCGCAGCCAGCACATCACGGTCTGGCTGGGACCCCGAATGCATGTGGTTCAGTACCCGGTGCGCCGCGGGCAGTGGCTCAATGTGGTGGCTATCGTGCAGGGCCGTGTGGCTGGCCGCATGGAAGACTGGGACCACAATGCCAATGCGCTGGATATTTACGCCGCACTCGCGACCACCTGCAGTCCGTTGCGGGACCTGATCGGTGGCATCGAGCACTGGCGCCTGTGGCCGCTGTGTGACCGTCCGACCATGCGTGGCGCACACGAGCAAGCTCAGGGCCGGGTGGCGCTGCTGGGCGATGCGGCCCATCCCATGCGGCCTTACATGGCGCAGGGGGCCGGCATGGCGATTGAAGACGCAGCGTGCCTGCAGCAGGTGCTGACGCCATCCGATGTGCCCATGGCACAGCGCCTGCAACGCTATGCGCAGCAGCGCTGGCAGCGCAATGCACGGGTGCAGGCGCGATCCATCCGCAACGGTAAAATTTTTCATGCCCGGGGGCCGGTGCGCTGGGGGCGTGACCTGTCCATGCGGTTGCTGGGTGAGCGCTTGCTCGACGTGCCGTGGCTGTATCGAGGACCGGGTGCCGAGATTGCACGGCAGAAAATCACGATGGAGTGAATGGACCCCGGTTGACGCGAGCCCTGCACGCATAGATGATGGGTATGCGTCAAAAAGTGGCGCAAACCATGAAGGAAGAAACATGAACGCCGCTAATGAATCCCCTGCCGTTGCACCACAAGGTGCCGGATACGGTTTTTACTGCACCCTGAACGGACTGAGCTTTTCAGATGCGGTCGCCCGGGTGACCGACGCACTCAAGACCGAAGGCTTCGGTGTGCTGACGGACATTGACGTCCAGGCAACGATGAAAGCCAAGCTCAACATCGATGTGCCCGCCTATCGGATTCTGGGTGCGTGCAATCCCCCGTTGGCGCATCGCGCACTGACAGCCCAACCGGATATCGGACTCCTTTTGCCTTGCAACGTGATTGTGCGAGCCGAGGCCAACGGCAACCAGACCGTCGGCTTCATGGATCCGGTAGCCGTGATGCAGATGACCGACGACCCGGAAGTGGCGAAAGTCGCTACCGAAGTTCGCGGTCGCCTGGAGCGAGTTCGGTCAGCACTGGTGGCCTGACTCCCTCATAACTCGGTGCGCAGGCTCCAGATCTCGGGGAACAGCACCACATCGAGCATCTTGCGCAGGTAGCTCACCCCGCCCGTGCCGCCGGTGCCGCGCTTGAAGCCAATCACCCGCTCGACCGTCGTCACATGGCGAAAGCGCCACAGGCGAAAGGCGTCTTCGAGGTCGGTTAGTTCTTCGCCCAGTTGGTACAGGTCCCAGTGCTCCTTGGGGTAGCGGTAGACCTGCAGCCAGGCTTGCTCGACCTCGGTACTTGCGGCATAGGGTTGGGTCCAGTCGCGCTGGGTGTGGCTGGCGGGCACGCTCAGGCCACGGCGCTGCAGCAGGCGCAAGGCCTCGTCGTAGAGGGAGGGTGCTTCAAAGACTGCCTGCACCAGCGCTAGCCGCTCAGGCGCATGGGCGTGTGGTTTGAGCATGGTGGCGTTTTTGTTGCCCAGTGAAAACTCGATACAGCGGTATTGAAAGCTCTGGAAGCCGCTGGACTGGCCCAGATACGGCCGCATGGCGCTGTACTCCGGCGGGGTCATGGTGGCCAGCACGTCCCACGCGTGGACGAGCTGCTCCATGATCTTGCTGACGCGCGCCAGCATTTTGAAAGCTGCGCCCAGCTCGTCGTTGCGAATGCACGCGATGGCAGCCCCCAGCTCATGCAGCATAAGTTTCATCCACAGCTCGCTGGTCTGGTGCTGGATGATGAACAGCATCTCGTCATGCGCAGGCGAGAGGGGTTTTTGGGTCGACAAAATGGTGTCGATCTGCAGGTAGTCGCCATAGCTCATGCTTTTGCTGAAATCGAGCTGGGCCTTTTCTTCGGCAACGATGTTTTCGGGTGTGGTCATAGTTGGCTTGGCCTTTCAGGTCACCGCATGTTTCTGGTTGAACTGGGGCTGCTTCCATTCTTCGGTTTCCAGCACCTGGCGCAGGTGCTCCACGGCGTTCCACACGTCTTCATAGCCGATGTACAGCGGTGTCAGGCCAAAGCGCAGGATGTCCTTGTGCAGACCGCCGTCGCCTGCACGGTAGTCGCCAATCACACTGCGTGCGATCAGCGCCTGCACGATGGCAAAGGCACCTGATCCGCCCACTGCGTGTTCACGCGTCAGGCAGACTTGTGAGCCGCGTTGGGCGTGTTCGCGCGGTGTGGCCAGATCCAGGCCATAGCCTGGACAGCGTTCTTCTACCAGCGCAATAAAAAGATCCGTCAATGCGAGCGATTTGGCGCGCAACGCAGCCATGCCGCCCAGTGCTTCGGAGGCTTTGAATCCGTCCAGCCCGCATTCCAGCAAGGACAGGCTGACAATCGGTTGGGTGCCGCACAGGTAGCGGGTGATGCCGGGTGCGGGCTGGTAATCGGGGGTGAATGCAAAGGGCGCTGCGTGGCCCCACCAGCCGGACAGGGGTTGCCAGAACCGGTCGGCATGCTGGGGGTTCACCCACACGAAGGCCGGAGCGCCGGGGCCCCCGTTGAGGTATTTGTAGCCACAGCCAATGGAAAAGTCGGCACCAGCGCCGGTCAGGTTCACGGGCACGGCACCCGCGCTGTGTGCCAGGTCCCACACCGTCAAAGCGCCGGCAGCGTGGGCAGCAGCGGTCACGGCGGTCATGTCGTGCATGGCGCCGGTGCGGTAGTTCACATGGGTGAGCATCAAGATGGCCACATCGGGTGTCAGGGCGGCGGCAATCTCATCGGGTTCCACCAGTTTTAGCGTGTAGCCCCGTTCCTTGCACAGGCCTTCAGCAATGTACAGGTCGGTGGGAAAGTTGCTCCGCTCGCTCACGATCACGCGGCGCTGGGGCGCATCCTGCGCGGCAATGGAGAGCGCTGCGGACAGCACTTTGTAGAGGTTGATGGAGGTGGTGTCGGTGACCACGACTTCGTTCTGACCCGCCCCGATCAGCGGCGCAATGCGGTTGCCTAGCCGCTGCGGAAGATTAAACCAGCCGGCAGTGTTCCAGGACTGGATCAGGCCCCGGCCCCATTCCTGGGTCACTACCTCGGCAGTACGCGCTGCGGCTGCTTTGGGCATGACGCCCAGTGAGTTGCCGTCGAGATAAATAACGCCAACGGGAATGGAGAACAGGTCGCGCAGGGGGCGCAGTGGGTCTGCGGCGTCGCGCTGCTGGCAGTCTTGCAGGGTGATCATGGCGGTCCTTTTTCTTGGCTGGCCGCAAAGGTAACACCGCTCAAAACTGTGTGGTGTCGGTTATTTCCAACACCCGGAAAATCAAATGGGCTTAGCGCTTCATGCGCGTGGGAGAGTCATGGCTGATACCCCAGGAGTCTGAAGATGAAGCTCTGGGTGCAGTGCCCTGCATTTCGTCGCGCGCGGCAAACCACAGCGCGAGGCCCACCCCGCCGATGAGAATGACCGCACCCAACACCAGTTTCACGACGGTGACCCACACCTTGGGTTCATTGTTCTTTTTCATGCTTGTTCCGATTGCCGCGTCAAATATTTATATCGACAAAAAATAGTAGTAGAGGTTCAGGTCAACGCAATCAGGTTCAACCGTTGCCTTGGGAGGCGAAGATTACCACCGGTGCACGCTGCAGTACCTGCGCTGCCGTCGCAGCAGCCTTCCGACTCGAAGTCCATCTAATGTGATTTCAGGCCGCCCCGCGTTGTTTGATCCACCCGCGCTGTGGGTCATAGCCCCACCATGCGAGTCCAAAAAACAGGCACGTCCCTGCGATGACGACAGCCCAGGACAGACCGTTGACCTGGCCGTACATGGCGAAGCGAATAGCCTCCACTGCATGCGTGAAAGGGTTCCACTGCGCCAACGTAAGCAGCCACCACGCGCCAGACTCTTCGAGTTTCCACAAGGGATACAGCGCCGGGCTGATGAAGAACATCGGAAAAATCACAAAATTCATGGTGCCTGCAAAATTCTCCAGTTGCTTGATGTACACCGACAACACCAGTCCCAACGCAGTCAGCATCGTGGCTCCGCTCAGCATGGCAAGGAATAACAACGGCAGGTTCAGCCACTCGAAGCGCACGCCAAAAGCCCATGCAATCACCAGAAAAACGACCATTTGCAGTACCGATAGGCTGGTTCCTCCCATGAGCTTGAAGGCCAGCAACCAGCCGCGGGGCAGGGGGGCGGTTAGCAGCAGCCGCATCACGCCCATTTCACGGTCGTACACCATTGACAGCGAACTTTGCATGCCGTTGAACAAAGCCACCATGCCCAGAAGCCCCGGCACCATGTACACCTGATACTCCACATAGGTCTCGTAGGGGGGAACAATTGAAACGCCAAAAACATTGTTAAAGCCTGCCGAAAAAACCACAAACCACAGCAGCGGGCGCACCAGGGCAGAGCCTAGTCGCGAGGGTTGTCGCAAAAACTTGCGTATTTCGCGCCCAACCACTGCACGCATGGCCCGGGCAATGTGCAGGCTCAAGGGCGTTGCTTGCATTTGCTTTCCTTCTCGTCCACGCCCAGCGTGTCCATTACCTCGGTGGGGTGGAGCACGCCGTCAAGCGGCGCGATGCCCACCACACCGTCAACGTGGCTCAGGAACAGGGGCTGGCGCAACTGGCCGTCCCAGGGCCGAAATGACAACCGAGGGCCCTTGAATCCATCAAAATAGACTGCTCCACTGCGCAGGGCTTTGAGCTGTTGGGCGATGCCCGCACGAGGGTCGTCCACGAGCACCGCTGCCACCGCTTTGACCGCTGCCCAGGCAGCCCAGTCGGCGCTCTGCATCGGGCGCTTGGCCAGGCGTTGAAAGCTCCGAGAAATCTGGGGTCCACCGCTGCGGTCCCATTGGGGATGCCAGGCCGTTGCGACCAGTCCATTGGCGCCAACGACCGGGCGAGGCCACTGGGTGGCGTAGGGAAGGGTCCGGGCGAACTCACCTTGGCTGTCCATGACGGCCACGACTTCGTGCTCCCGGTCACCGGTCAACAGACGGGTGTTGGCGAGATCGCGGTCGCGTGGATCAGTGGAGAGCTTGAAGGGGCGCGTCTGCGTGATGGTGAGCCCATAGCGGCGCGCTGATCGGGTCATGGCATCGCCATGCAGCTGGTCACCCACCAAAGGTCCCTGCAGCATCAGCACTTTGCGCCAGGAGCGCGCGGCCAGATACTGTGCTAACGCGTCTGAAAACATTTGGCGACTCGGGTAGGTGTGCAGCAAGTGGGCTGCACATTGCTCGGCACGCAGTGCATCGTCATCCAGGCCGGTGTTGAACACAATGGCTCCGCCCAAGGCCGCTGGCGCTGCGAGCACCAGTTGGCGCAACTCGGTTGCCGGCAGGTCGGCAATCAGGTGCTGCACATGCTGCGCCTTGAGTTCAGCCAGTATTTTCGGCAACGCCTGCATGTCGGGAAGCACGATGTCACGGACGCCCAACTCCAAACCCGTCGTCTGCAACTCCATTGCAGAGTCTTCAGCGGCCAGTTTCACGGCGTCCAGAGCCCGCCCTTGGGGGTGCCCGGGGTAGGCCCGTTCAAGACGGCGCGGGGCGTAGCGTGCATCGTTGGCCAATGAGATGACCGCCACAGTGACATTCTTGCTGGATGCTGCGTGCGCCACTACTGTGCTGGCTCCCAGCCAGGCCAGACCCCACGCCAGACTCCACCGAAGTGCTGCGCTCAGGAGGTGTTCATTCATTGGCTTGCACGCCATCAGGGTTGCACCAGAATGCTGTGCGGTACACGGCCTACGGGTACGGTGCGCAACGCTTTGCCGGTAGCCGTGTCAATCAGCGTCATGTCGTCCGACAGGCCGTTGGCAACATACAAAGTCTGGCCATTGGGGTGCATGGTGAGGCCCCATGCGCGCTTGCCAACCAGAATCTGGCGCTGCACCTGGCGGCTTGCTACATCGACTTCAGCCACATGATTGGCGCGACCCAAACCCACCCATACGGTTTTGCCGTCCGGGCTGAGGGTCATGCCTACGGGAGTGATGTCAGAAGCCCGCATGCCTTTGATCTTGAACTCCAGGGTATGCTTGACGCTTTGGTCTTCCGTGCTGACTACACTGACGCTGGACCCCAACTCATTGGTAACCCACAACTCCTTGCCACCTGCCGCAAGTACAAAGCGCCGCGGGCGCTTGCCGACGCGGATGTTCTTGATCACCTTGTGCTGCGCCAAGTCAACTAGGTGTACCACGTTGGCAACCTCAGAGGTCACATAGGCGTGCTTTCCGTCGGGCATGACCAGAATGCCTTCGGGTTGGCCACCCGTCTTCACATCGAACAACTTGGCCTTGGTTTCCAGATTGTAGGCCGACATGCCGCTTTCCTCCTCAATCGTTACATAGGCGGTTTTTCCGTCCGGGCTGAGGTCAAACATTTCAGGGCTGTCGCCAACCGGCACACTGCTCACCATTTTTCGGCTGGCAGTATCCACCACGCCCAGCTGGTTGCTATCGCCGCAGGTCACGTAGATCTGCTTGCTATTGGCGGCAAACATCATGTTGCGCGGTCGCTGACACACCGCAATGGCGGAGAGCCGCTTTCCATCGACATCGAAAACGTAGATTGTGTTGTCTTTCTCACTGGATACATAAACCCGGCCACCTGCTGGCGATTGCGCCATGACCACGCTGCTCGACACAGCCAACAACGCCACCAAAACGTTGCGTAGCAACGGCTGAACCCGGGGGGGGGAATCGCTGGCTGCCATTCTCTGGCCTGCAGTTTGCAACTGTTTCATGGGTGGTGTCTCGTGTTTGGTATTTTGGAACAGTGATTCAACACCGTCAGGCTCCGTGAGATGTTACAACAGTGTCTAGAATAAACGTGCAAATCCTCACTCCACCATTGCGGCGCTCCCGTAGTCAGTTATGACCGATATTTTGTTGAATGCGAAAGACCTGTACAAGTCCTACTCGGGTAAACCCGCGCTCAGCGGTGTCAGCGTGGAATTGCATGCGGGGGAAATGGTGGTTTTGCTGGGGTCCAATGGTGCGGGCAAATCCACTTTGCTTCAACTTCTCACTGGATTATTCAGTCCGGACAAGGGCCAGATACAGGTGTTGGGTCATGACATGTGCACCCATGCCAGCCGGGCGCTGGCCGGTCTGGGTGTGGTGTTCCAGCAAAGCGCGCTGGACTTGGATTTGACGGTGCAGGCCAATCTCCTGTTTCACACCGACCTGCACGGCATGCCGCGCACGCTGGCACGTCAGCGTATTGCCAGCGGGCTGGGAACAATGGGGTTGGCGGAACAGGCCGATAGCGTCGTGCGCAGCTTGTCGGGCGGTACGCGACGCAAGGTGGAACTGGTGCGCGCCTTGTTGCACCAACCCAAGGTGCTTTTGATGGATGAGGCCACCGTGGGCCTGGACCCGGCATCCCGTCAACAGCTTTTGACTACGGTGCGCGGTCTTACGGGCAGCGATGGTGTTGCGGTGTTGTGGACCACCCATCTGGTGGAAGAAGTCAAAGTAGCCGACCGGTTGATTTTGCTGAACAAAGGGGTCGTGCGTTTTGTCGGTTCCGTGGCCGATTTCATGGCCCAGACGACGGGTAAAGACCTCCATGAAGAATTGCTCAAAGCCCTGAGTCCGGACTGGGTGTGAGGCAGCTCCATGGGCTTGCTGCACCGTGCTGCTGGCGACCCACAGTGTGCCAAGCCCGCGAATTTTGAGCGGAGCCCTCTACTCCTGACGTCCCAGCAACAGGTACTCCAACAGCGCTTTCTGCACATGCATGCGGTTTTCGGCTTCATCCCAGACGACCGACTGCGGTCCATCAATCACGTCGGCGGCCACTTCTTCCCCCCGGTGGGCGGGCAGGCAGTGCATGAAGAGGGCGTCGGGCTTGGCCACCGCCATCATTTTGGCATCGACGCACCAGGCCGCGAACGCAGTACGCCGTGCCTCGTTCTCGGCCTCATAGCCCATGCTGGTCCAGACATCGGTGGTGACCAGATCGGCACCGGTACACGCCTCTAGCGGGTTGCTATAAGTTTTATAGCTACCTACGCCCATTCCACGCGGGGTTACAGCCACTTTCTCATCCAGTTCATAGCCGCTTGGCGTACTCACGCGCAAGTGAAAGCCCAGTAACGCCGCTGCCTGCAACCAGGTGTTGGCCATATTGTTGCCATCGCCCACCCAGGTCACGGTCTTGCCTGTAATAGGGCCACGGTGCTCGATGTAGGTGAAGATGTCTGCCAGGATCTGGCAAGGGTGGAACTCGTTGGTCAGGCCGTTGATGACCGGCACGCGCGAGTGCGCGGCGAAGCGTTCAATCTTGGTCTGTTCAAAGGTGCGAATCATCACGATGTCGGTCATGCGACTGATGACGCGGGCGGAATCTTCAATCGGCTCTGCGCGGCCCAGCTGGCTGTCCCCGGTGGTCAGGTGCACTACGCTGCCACCCAGCTGGTACATACCGGCTTCAAAGCTCACCCGGGTGCGGGTCGAGGCTTTTTCGAAAATCATGGCCAAGGTACGGTCCACCAGGGTATGGTGACGCTCAAAGGTCTTGAATTTGGCCTTGATGAAGGCGGCGCGCTCCAGCAGGTAGCCGTACTCTTCGGTGCTGAAGTCGGCAAATTGCAGGTAGTGCCTGACAGGGGGGGCACCAGTGGGAACGGTGCTGGGAATACCTTTCGCGATGGCTTTTGCGATGGTTTTGGGTGCGGTGCTCATGCCGCATCCTTCAATAGACTGGATATCAGCGGGCACAAAATAGCCACGATCTGGTCAGCCTCGGACGTGGTCAGAATCAACGGTGGTACCAGACGAATCACGCTGTCAGCGGTCACGCTGATGAGCAGGCCGTTGTCCGCACACTGTTGTACCAGTGCGCCGCAGGGTTTTGTCAGGTCCACGCCCAGCATCAAGCCCTCGCCACGGATGTCTTTTACTGCACCGCTGGCCAGTTCGGCTGCCAACGCTGTTTGCAGCGCAGCTTTCAGGTGGGAGCCCACCCGGGCTGCGTTGGCCATCAGACCTTCTTCTTCCATGATGCGGATGGTTTCCACCCCGGCGCGCATGGATAACGGGTTGCCACCGAACGTACTGCCGTGGTTGCCCGGCGCAAAAATGTTGGCTGCTTTGGGGCCGGCTACCACCGCACCCACGGGCACCCCCGAGCCCAGGCCTTTGGCCAGCGGCATGACATCGGGTTTGATACCCGCCCACTGGTGTGCAAACCACTTGCCGGTGCGGCCCATGCCACATTGCACCTCGTCAATCATCAGCAGCCAGTCGTTCGCATCGCACAGGGCGCGCACGTTGCGCAGGTAGTCCATGTGCATGGGGTTGACGCCACCTTCGCCCTGAATGGCTTCAAAGAACACAGCCACCACATTGGGGTTGTTGGCGGTGGCCGCTTTCAGGCTGTCGATGTTGTTGATCGGTACGCGGATAAAGCCTTCCACCAGCGGGCCAAAGCCGGCCTGTACCTTGGGGTTGCCCGTAGCGCTGAGTGTGGCAATGCTGCGACCATGAAAGGCCTTCTCGTACACCACGATCTCCGGACGCTCAATGCCTTTGTCGTGGCCGAACTTGCGTGCCAGTTTCAGCGCTGCTTCATTGGCCTCCAGCCCGGTCGAGCAGAAGAACACATTGGTCATTCCCGAGCGCTCCACCAGAAGGCGTGCCAGCTCTTCCTGCAGGGGTATGTGGTAGTAGTTGGACGTGTGGATCAGCTTGGTCACCTGGTTCTGCAGGGCTGCCACCAGTTTGGGGTGGTTGTGCCCCACGGTGTTGACGGCTATGCCACCCAGAGCGTCCAGGTACTCGCGGCCATTCACATCCCATACGCGGCAACCCTGGCCATGCGACAGTGCAATGGGCAGGCGGCCATAGGTATTCATCACATGGGGTGAAGACGGCGTGGCAGGGGACGAAGCGGCGGTCATGTAAAGGCTCCAGTTTTGGCTCAAAAACAAGTCGGCCCAATGCGAGCCCGGGCAGATCCGGGCGGGTTGGGCCGTTGAACCGTGATTCTAGGGCCATCGGCCGTCAGTGTGCCCTTGCCTTGGGGGTTCACCGCCGGTTAACACAAACCGTTTAATATTTGTACTTCAGTCATTGCTTATATGGAGGTTCCCATGTTGTTTTGCACTGCCTTAACTCCGCGCACTCTTATAGGTGCCCTGTCACTTGCTGCGAGCGCATCCCTGTGGGCCGCAGACCCGGTCACCGATGCCCTGCAACAGGCCTATGCACCGTACCGCGCCGCGTTTTTCAAGACCAATACGGGATCACAAGCCGATTCGCAGCGTCGCTTGCCGGGCTGCGTCACCGCGACAATGTGATTGTGTGCAGCGATCATATGAACGCCTATCACGCTCAAATGGAGCGCCTATTGATGGACGGTGTCCAATTGATTGACCAACCCCAGGGACTGCTGGAACTCACCGGGCAAACCGGTGCACTGGAGTATCTGGCTCGGCAGCTGAACATACAGGCACCGGCTGACTACGTCGCAAATGCGGAGTTCAAAGCGCAGCTCAATGCCGTTCAGCAATCGGTCGCAGACCTGAAAGCGGTCTTGCTGGCGCAAGATGCCGCGGCAGTTAAAGCGACAATCGGCAAGCTGAAGGGGGCGTACAGCAAAATGTTTGTGAAGTTTGGTTGAGGCCGCGTGCGGAGAGGTTGTCAGCAAAGCGGGGGGCCGTCTCAGATAGAATCGTATTGCGGCGCAGTAACACCCTTGCTGCAGCAAACCAGCCGCGGCGACCCACATCTATCCGATGGCTTTCACACCTTCCAAAGAGCTATATATTCTGGGTTTGACCCGACAAGGCAAGGCGTTTCGCCCCAGCGACTGGGCTGAGCGCCTGGCGGGGGTGATGAGCCCGTTTCGTCCTGGCGGCCCGCAGCCTGGAAGCCATCTGGGGTATTCCCCCTGGTGTGTGCCAACGTCCATTGGTCAGGTGAAGTGTGTGATCGTCCACCGCGATCTGCGCGAATATGACGTGATGGCGTGGGATTTTTGCCTGAACTTTGCCAAAGACAACGAATTGCAGGTCAGCGAAGCCCGCCCTGATGTGCCCGCCCCGCCCAAACCCTGATGCTGTGACGTGATAGTTTGCTGAAACAAACAGCCGAAACAAAAAAGCCGTTCATTTGAACGGCTTTTTTGCTTTGCTGGCAGCGCACCCTTACAAAACGGCGCGCGGAGTTTTTGAAGACCCTGCGCGTGCTTTTTGCCTAAATATTAGGCTGCGAGTGCCAAGGCTTTCACCTTGGTAGCCAAACGGCTCTTGTCGCGTGCTGCTTTGTTTTTGTGGAAAATGCCTTTGTCGGCCACGGTGTCAACCACGGCTTGCATTTTCGCAAACAGTTCTGCGGCTTTGGTCTTGTCGCCGGCAATAACTGCTTTCTCGACGTTCTTGACCGCAGTACGGTACTTGGAACGCAAAGAAGTGTTTGCTGCATTGATTTTGACGTCCTGACGGACGCGCTTACGGCCCGACGCAAGGCGCGGGTTCTTTTTCTTGGGTTTTCCAGATGCCATAATAATAGTTCCTTGTGTTCGAGGATGATGCCAGCAAAGCCTGCTATTGTAACAGCTACACTTGGCCTGTGAGTCTTTTCAAATCCGCCTCTACCGTTTCCCTGTTGACCCTGGCGTCGCGCATTACCGGGCTGGTGCGTGAACTGCTGATTGCTTCCACGTTCGGCGCCAGCGCCATGACGGATGCGTTCAACGTGGCATTTCGCATTCCCAACTTTTTCCGCCGCCTGTTTGGCGAAGGGGCCTTCAGTCAGGCTTTTGTGCCGGTTCTGGCGGCGACGCGCGCGCAGCAGGGGCAGGAAAACACCCATTTGCTGGTGGACCGTGTGGCAACGGTCCTGGCCTGGGCCCTGTTGCTGACCTGTGTGCTGGGAGTGGTCGGTTCACCTCTGCTGGTCTGGGCCATGGCCAGTGGATTGCAGCAAAACCCCCCGGGCTTTGAGGTGGCTGTAGTGATGACCCGCTGGATGTTTCCCTACATCGGCTTCATGTCGATGGTGGCATTGGCAGCAGGGGTGCTCAACACCTGGAGGCGCTTTGCAGTGCCTGCCGTCACGCCAGTCTTGTTGAATCTGTGCATGATTTTGGCGGCCTGGCTGGGCGGACCGTGGTTCAAGACCATGGGGCTGGAGCCCATTTACGCCTTGTGTGCGGGAGTGTTGGCGGGCGGAGTTTTGCAGTTGACCGTCCAGTTTGTGGCCCTGCACAAAATGGGTTTGATGCCGCGCGTGGACTGGCGCCTGACCGCTATTCGCGCCGCCTGGGCAGATCCGGGTACCAAAAACGTGGCCCGACTCATGGTGCCCGCACTGCTGGGCGTCAGCGTGGCGCAGATATCCACCTTGATCAACACGCAGATTGCCTCGCACCTGCCCAGCGGAAGCGTCAGCTGGCTCACCTATGCCGACCGCCTCATGGAATTCCCCACCGCGATGCTGGGTGTGGCACTGGGCGTGGTACTGATGCCGCAGCTGGCTTTGGCCAGTGCGTCGGGCGATGCCAAAAAATACTCGGCGCTGCTGGACTGGGGCCTGCGCATCGTGGTGCTGTTGTCGGTGCCGTGCTCCATCGGCTTGCTGATATTTTCCAAGCCCCTGGTTGCAGTGCTGTACCACTACGGCGCTTTCACCGAATTCGATGTGCAGCAGACCACCGTGGCCCTCATGGGTTGGGGCGCCGGTCTGGTGGGCATCATTGCCATCAAGGTGCTGGCTCCCGGTTACTACGCCAATCAGGACATCAAAACCCCGGTGCGCATTGCCGTGGCGGTGCTGGTGATTACGCAGTTGCTTAATCTGGCATTGGTGCCTATCTTTAAACATGCGGGCTTGTCGCTGTCCATCAGCTTGGGCGCTTTGATCAATGCCCTGTGGTTGCTGGCAGGTTTACTCTGGCGCAAGCGCTACCGGCCTGAGCCGGGCTGGGGCGTGTTTATCGCCCAGGTGCTGGCTGGCGGTGCCTTGCTGGTGATCTATCTGTTGTGGGCTGCACAGGCGTTTCCCTGGATTGAGTTGCGCAGCGAGAGCCTCAAGCGCATTGGCTTGCTGACGCTGTTGCTGGTGGGGTCCGGGGTGGTGTATCTGGGGGCCGTGTGGGCCGCGGGTCTGAATTTGCGGCAGTTCCTGCGCCGCTGATATTTGTGGGGGGATCAACATGAACCTGTCTTTTGACGTGCCCACTCCGCTGGACTACTTTGCCACGCTGGTGCACAGCGACAGCGATTTTGCGCTGTTTGAAGCGGCTGTGAGCCTTGCGCAGGATGAATATCCCGAACTGGATGTGCAGACCATTCTGGGCGAGGTGGACCGGCTTCAGGCGCGTCTGCGCCGGCGCATTCCGACCGATGCCGTGCCGATCCAGAAGCTGCGCATTCTGAACCAGTTCTTTTTTCAGGACCTGAAATTTGGCGGAAACGTCAACGACTACTACGACCCGGACAACAGCTACATCAGCGCGTTGTTGCACACGCGCCGGGGAATTCCCATCACGCTCGCGGTGCTGTGGATGGAATTGGCGCAGGGACTGGGTCTGTCGGTGCGGGGAGTCGGGTTTCCGGGACATTTCATGGTGAAGGTTTCCCTGCCCATGGGGCAGGCCGTGATCGACCCCCTGAGTGGCAAATCATTGAGCCGTGAAGACCTCGCCGAGCGGCTCGAGCCCTACCGCAGGCGTAGCGGCCTGCTCGATGAATTCGAGGCGCCGTTGGGGCTTTACCTGCAGACGGCACCACCCCGGGACATCATCGCGCGCATGCTGCGCAACCTGAAAGAAATTCATCGCAACCAGCGGGACTGGCAGCGTCTGCTGGCCATTCAGGAGCGCCTGATTGTGCTGCTGCCCGAATCGTGGCCCGAATATCGTGACCGGGGTTTGGCCCACTCGGAGCTGGGGCACACCGAGCAGGCGCTGGCGGACCTGGAGTGCTATCTGGTGCATGCCGACGATCTGGTGGATGTGGACGCCATTGCTGACCGGGTGGATGAACTACGCCGCACCGGGCATTAGATTTCTGATCAAATAAGGCCGTAGCCCCCGGTCCTGTTGCGCAAACAGCTATTTTTTTGATAGCAATACGGTTTTTGATGGGGCCTTATTTGTAGCGGCTTTATGGTCTGCAGCGAAATCAAGGGCTCAGGCGGCGCGAGTTGGCAGGATCGCGAAATACCAGCGGGTGCTCTTGGGCTCTGACGGTGGCTGCTTCGGCCACTGCGGCCTGCACCGTGTGGTGCAGAGGGCTCAGGCGGCATACCGGGTCGGTGGCTTCGGCGTCGTGCGCCAGCATGTAGGCTTGGCATCGGCAACCGCCCAGGTCTTCTTCCTTGTGGGCGCAACTGGAGCAGGGCTCCTTCATCCAGCCCGTGCCGCGGTAGCGGTTGAATCCATCAGAGTCAAACCAGATATCGCGTAAGTTGGCCTCTTTCACGTTGGGGAAAGTCAGGCCGGGTAGCAGGCGCGCTGTGTGGCAGGGCAAAGCGAAGCCATCGGGCGCGATCGTCATGAACATGCTGCCCCAGCCGTTGACGCACTTCTTGGCCTTGCCCTCGTGGTAGTCGGGTGCAACAAAATAGATCTTCATCGCGTCGCCCAGTTTGGTGCGCCATTCTTCAGTGACCATCTCCGCGTGCTTGAGCTGGGCATGTGTGGGCAGCAGCTGCGAGCGGTTCACAAACGCCCACGAGTAATACTGTGTATTGGCCAGCTCCAGGTATTCGGCGCCCATCTCGTGGGCCATGCTGATGATCCGGTCAATGTGGTCGATGTTCAGCCGGTGGATCACCACGTTCATCACCATCGGCCAGCCCTGGTCCTTGATGATCTTGCCCACTTTGTTTTTCAGGCTGAAGGTCTTGGTGTGCGACAAAAAATCGTTCATCTCCCGGGTGGAATCCTGGAACGACAACTGCACATGGTCTAGCCCGGCAGCTTTGAGGGCAGCGGCGCGCTCCTCGGTCAGGCCGACGCCCGACGTGAGCAGGTTGGAGTAGAAGCCCAGGCGGTGGGCCTCGGCGACAATCACCTCCAGGTCATCGCGCAAGAGAGGCTCGCCGCCCGATAGCCCCAGTTGCACTGCACCCAAGGCACGGCCCTGCTGCAACACACGAATCCAGTCTTCGGTGGAAATTTCATCCTCGTGGCGGGCAAAGTCCACGGGGTTGTAACAAAACACACAGTGTAGTGGGCAGCGGTAGGTCAGCTCGGCCAGCAACCACAGCGGAGGGCCCGGGCGGGCGGTTGCGGGCAAGTTCGGTATTGCGTTCATGGACTCACTCCCAGGACAGCCACAGCTGTTCTTTGGCCGCATTCATGAAGCCGACCACATCAGCTTCCAGCCCGGTGGTAGAAAACGCCTTTTCAAGCTCCACCACCACTTCGGCCACGCTGCGCTTGCCGTCGCAGCGCGTCATGATTTCGCCGGCGGCCTGGTTGAGTTTGACCATACCCTCAGGATAAAGCAGCACATGGCACTCTTGCGCAGGCTCGAACTGCAACCGAAAACCCGATGCAACTCTGGGAACCGACTGCAAAGTGAGCGCGCTCACGCGGTCACTCCGTACTTCAGTGAGATGGCATCGTTCAGCGCCCAAAGGATGTCGAGCTTGAACTGCAATACTTCCAGTGCGCGTTCCTGCAGGCCGCGGGTGTTGAAGTGCGCCAGGGTAATAGCCAGGCCCTGGTCCACATCGCGGCGCGCCTGGCTGATTCGGTTGCGGAAATAACTCAGGCCGTCTGAATCAATCCACGTGTAATGCTCGGGCCAGGTCGCCAGCCTTTGCTTGTGGATCTCAGGGGCAAACAACTCAGTCAGCGATGAACACACCGCCTCTTGCCACGGTGCACGACGCGCGAAATTGACATAAGCATCCACCGCAAAACGCACTGCCGGAGTCACATGGCGCAGGTCCACTACCTCGTCGCGGGTCAGCCCGACCGCCTGTGCCAGGCGCAACCAGGCCTCGATACCGCCCGCATCCTTGACGCCCGCGATCTCGAATCCATCGTGGTCCAGGATGCGCTGCACCCAGCCGCGGCGCACCTCGGAGTCCGGGCAATTGGATAGCACGGCGCCGTCCTTGATCGGAATGGCAATCTGGTAATAAAAACGGTTCGCCACCCAGCCACGAATCTGCTCCGGCGTGGCGCGACCGCCATTGAGCATGATGTTGAATGGATGGTGAATGTGATAAGCCCGGCCACGCTCGCGCAGCTTGGCCTCAAATTCTTCCACGCTCCAGGCGGGTTCAGAAGCTGCCACATTGGTGCTGGCCTTGATGATTTCTGCTCGCATAGTCATAGGGTTATCTCGGCGCGGTCTTCACATAACGCAATGCCGGCACGGGTGAGCTCGGCACGTTGTGCGGAATCTTCGTCAAGGATGGGATTGGTGTTGTTAATGTGAATCAGCATGCGGCGCACATGCGGCGGCAGCTTGGTCAGGGTCTCCACCATGCCACCGGGGCCCGATTGGGGCAGGTGCCCGATGCTGCGGGCCGTTTTTTTACTCATGCCCAGGGCGATCATTTCATCGTCGGTCCAGAAAGTGCCATCAACCATGACGCAGTCGGCGCTGGCCATGGCATCCATGACCGGCTGTGTTATTTCGCCCAAGCCCGGCGCATAAAACAGCGTCTTGTTGCTGGCCGTGTCAGTGATCAACAGTCCGATGTTGTCGCCATCCACCGGCGCTTCGCGGTGCGGAGAATAGGGCGCCGCCTTGCTTTGCAAGGGTAAGGCCCGCAGCAAGATGCCGGGCACTCCAGGAATCTGGAATGGCGTACCGTCAAGCGCAATGCGCTCCCGTTGCACACCACAAAAATGACCGAGCACACGGAAGACAGGGTTGCCGTACTGCAGGTCCTGCTCTACCGGATCGGTGCACCAGATAGCGAGCGGTGCGGCGCGTTCACGCAACATGAACAGACCTGTTGTGTGGTCGATTTGGCCATCCATCAACACGATGCCGGCGATGGCGGTGTCCCGGTCGGCGCGGCCGGGTTGCAACGTGGCACTGTTGCGGATCTGCTCCAGAATGTCGGGGGATGCATTGAACAGGATGCCGTCAGCATCCGTGTCATTGCGAATGAAGATGGAAGACTGCGTGCGGCTCTTGGCACGCACCGTGCCATTGCGAACGCCTGCGCAGTTTCGGCAGTTGCAATTCCACTGGGGAAATCCGCCGCCGGCTGCGGCGCCAAGAATTGTGATGCGCATAAAGTGTGCAGTGATGGCTGACGCGATAGTCAGTCAATGAACAATAAACAATGAGTGGGATTGGGAAAAAGAACGGCGTCCAGACTTTCGCCCGGACGCCGTCTGCCGTTGCCCCGCGGTTAGCGAGCGGAAACGTACAAGTTAATTTCAAAGCCGAAGCGAAAATTAATTGCTGCTGGTTTTTGCCATTGCATAGAATAACTCCTTTAATGAACTTAGCGCGACACCGGCTGATGCGCGCTGGGATTTTTGACTTCCCGGCCAACATCGTAATTGAGTATCGCCGACCTCTGCAATCACTTGTGTACAGAGTCCGGGGAAACCCCTAGTAGAAACCTGCAATTGATCCACTGTGCTGTACCCCGAACAAGCGCCACTACGCACCTTTACCCTACCGACGGATACGGCGCATAGCTTGCATGTGCAGGAGTGGGGCAACCCCCAAGGCATCCCAGTAGCTTTGCTGCATGGCGGTCCGGGTTCAGGATCATCCGCGGTACTGCGCCGCGCCATTGACCCAAAGGTATTCAGGGTTATCAGTCCAGACCAGCGGGGCGCGGGGAAAAGCGGCCCACCAGGCGATATCCAGAACAACACCACGACACACCTCGTGGCAGATATGGAGCGCATCCGTCTGCAGTTGGGTATCGATCGCTGGCTCCTTGTAGGCGGCTCCTGGGGTGCCACGCTGGCGCTGGCGACCGCACTGGCACATCCCGCATCGGTGACGGGCCTCGTGCTGCGCGCCAGTTTTTTGGCCCGCCCACAGGACATAGATGGTTTTTTCTCCGGAGCGCCTGGGTTACTTCTGGACGGCTGGCGACAACTGCCGGAACTGGACCAAGACGTAGCGTTGGAAGTTGTGCGATCTTGGTTTGCCTGGGAGCAGTCAAAAAGCGGCGATACAAGACCACCTGTTGCGTTACGCGGTGCTGCGTTGTCTGCCATGCACTGCCGCTACCGCATTCAAAGCCACTACCTGCGTAATGGCTGTTGGCTGCAGGATCCACCCCTGCTTGAGCGTTTAGAGCCACTGAGCAACATGCGCATTGCGCTGCTGCATGGGGCCGAAGACCGCGTGTGCCTTGTACAAGGCGCTATTGAATTGAGCGCGAAACTATCCAACTCTACATTGACGGTAGTGCCCAGTGCGGGCCACGACCCGACCCATTCGGACATGGTAGGCGCGATGGTACAAACGCTGGACGACATCGCGCAGCATTGGTAGCTAACGTACCGGCCAGCCATTGCGTGTTTGCTCTGGCCCTTTTGGGTGGGCCTGCCTTTATCGATGCGCGCAACCAACACGCTTTGAGAATTGTTGCACTCACCGGCGGCACGGTTCTGCTACGTGGAAAATGGGTTGTGTCGCAATAGTGCGCAATGCGCGTGGCGACGTCGCGATACCCACAAGGATCAGTACGTCCGGCGAGCCGTTTTTTTCGCTCCAGAATGATGTGAAGTCGAGCACCTTGTTGGTCACTCTCTTTTCGGTTCGGTGGTCCTGTTCCACGATGTTGTGGTGGTAGCGCCAAAGGGTGCCAACCACACGCTTGTGCATCCGAAAGACGCGGGCCAAGATCGGCAGCATCTTCAACGACCAACGATGTCCAGACCCAGGCTGATGATCAGCTCGGTTAGCGATCTCCTGAACGCATCCACCATGGAAGTCAATGACGCGCTGCGACGGGCCCGAAGAGGGTCGCTGGCGAGTCGGCGTTCGACCAAGCGAACACACGCCCATGCCCGCCGCAAAGCGTGCGGGCTATTCCCACCGAGACCGAAAAGAGGGCGTTTGAAAAGCCTATTCCCTTAAGCCGGTTGGGACCAGGCATGTGTCAGGGCTTGAGCAATGCGGCCAGCGAGAGCGCCCGAACAACTGCAGGCTCTGTCGGGGTGAGGCGCTGTAGGCCCACCTCTTGCGCCCATTGCTGTAACTGCGCTTCGCGCGCGGCCACGCGATTGACCGCCTCGATCAAATCTGGCTTGCCGGCCAACGCTACCCAGCCCACGTTGATACCCAAACTTTGGGGTGGCCCCGCGCGCAAACGCAATGGCGAGGCAGCGCGCTTCCGATACACATCCCACGCGGTGCTGGGCATCAGCATCGCGTCGACTTTGCCGCTTTCCAGTGCGGCCCAGCGGTCATCGAGCTTGCCCATCGACACCATGTCGGGCGCCAGCGCGCCGCCTTGGTAGGTAGCGATCAAGGTGCCCTCCAAGGTCCCGGCAATAGCGCCAATCTTCTGACCACGCAGCTCGCCCAGGCCATTGGCCCGAGGCGCATCCTCGCGTTGCACCAACTGCAAGGCCATGCCTTGATAAGGGTGGCTGGCCACCACATTGCCCAAGGCCACGTCTGCTCGATCGCGCGGCCGCTTTGCACCGGGGTAGTCTGGCGGCTTGGCCTTGAGACGGCCAGGCTGACCGAGGTCGACCGCCAACAAAGGGAATCCACTGACCAGATCGCACACACCCGCCGAGAGCAGCGCATTGACCTCAACAGCGAAATTAGCATCCTGCTCCAGTTCAGATTCGAAAGGCACCAAGCGCAAGGGGCGGCCAAGCTCCTGTGCTACGGCCTCTGCCATCTTCACATCAAAACCACTCAATTGACCTTTGCGCGCCGTTGACAAAGGCGCGTTGTCTTCGCTCATGCAAACGGACAGTGCTGGCTTGCCGGCCTCTGCCTGGGCGAAAGCGGCACCGGCCAGACCGCTCAAGGCAGTGGCCAGCACCACACTCCGTAACTTGAAAATTCGACTCCACATGTCACATCTCCTTGCCACCACGCGTCGACACATAGGCCCACAACCATTGGATTGCGCCAGGGTCCAGTGCGTCTTTGAATGACGGCATGTTGTTTTTCCCGTTGGTCACCGAGTTGAAAAACCGGTCGGATTCGCCAGTGGGAAAACGCCGCAGATCGTACGACGTGGTCCCCGGGTTCACCATGTTGCGCCCATGGCACTGTGCGCAGGTGCGCTCAAACTGGGTCCGCCCTTTGTCCACCAACTCCTGCGTCTGTGGACCGGGTACGGGCATCATTGCGGTATAGGTGCTGGTTTGTGCGTAGACCGCCACCGAAGTGGCAGCCGCACACATCATCAAAAGCTGTCTGCTCCGCATCATCAATCGAGGGCAAACGTCCAGACCGATCCGCCAGCAGGAACTTGCGACATGCGCTCATCGCCCACCAATGCCCAGACACCGCCGGAGCCAGACACCACAGTCACATATTGCTTGCCATCTTGTTCAAAGGTGACCGGTAAACCGATGATGCCGGAGCTGGTCTGGAACTCGTAGAGCTTCTTGCCGTTGCTCGCATCCACCGCCATGAACTCGCCCGTGGCGGCGCCGGTGAAGACCAGTCCGCCCGCGGTAGACATAGTGCCCGCCATGCTGGGCTGACCTGGCCAAGCCATCTGCCACTTGCTCTTGCCCGTCATCGGATCGATAGCGCTGAGATAGCCGTGAGGCTCGTTCTTGGGCATATTCACGCCGCGAAAGTTCACCCCCAAATACCACTCGCCCTTCTTGTATTCAGGCTTGGCCAGTTGGTAGGGCCAGCTAATGTTGAGGGTATTGGCATAGGCCAGGCCGGTCGCCGGGTTCCATGACATGGGGCTCCAGTTCTTGCCGCCCAGTACCGAGGGGAAGATTTCCACATCTTCACCCGCACGCGCTTTCTTGTCGATCTCGCTGTGTACCGGGCGACCGGTCTTGAGATCGATGCTGTCAGCCCAGTTGACCTTCACATACGGGTTCGCCGCCAACAATTCCCCATTGGCGCGGTCCAGCACATACATGAAGCCATTGCGGTTCGCCTGCGTCAAGACTTTGCGGTCTTTGCCGCCGATCTTCATGTCAACCAACATACCCACTTCTGTCGCGTCGTAATCGTACGGATCGTTGGGGCTGAACTGATAGTGCCAGACCAGCTCTCCGGTCTTTGGCCGAATCGCGACAACCGAGTTGATGTAGAGGTTGTCGCCCTTGCGTGCATTGGGGTTCCAAGGACCACCGTTGCCCGTACCCCAATAAACGAGATCCAGATCGGGGTCGTAGGCTCCGGTGAGCCAAGTGGGCGCACCGCCCTTCAGGTGGGTATCCCCCGGCCAGGTGTCGCCACCTTTCTGGTCGGGCGCAGCGGTGGTGTAGAAGCGCCAGAGCTGCTTGCCCGTTACAGGATCCCACCCATCGATGAAGCCACGCGTGCCGTATTCGCCGCCGGCTATGCCGGTCAGCACGACGCCGTTGGCAATCAGCGGCGCGCTGGTCATGGCCTGACCATTTTGGTAGTCGGCGGCTTTGCTCTTCCAGAGTTGCTTGCCCGTTTTGGCATCCATGGCCACTACATGCGCATCCAGCGTGGAGCGGAACAGCTTTCCGTCGTAGATCGCGACGCCGCGGTTCAAAAT
>JAYTRR010000216.1:0-3408 GCA_043746005.1 Burkholderiales bacterium | reverse complement strand
CGGGCTGCTCAGCCAGGGCGATCGTTTCAAGGATTTTCACCGCGACATCAAAGGCAACAACGAGCTCCTCAGCCTCACGCGCCCCGATGTCATCACCGACATCCATGAAGCCTATCTGGCCGCCGGTGCCGACCTGATCGAGACCAACACCTTTGGTGCCACCACGGTAGCCCAGGCCGATTACGACATGGCTGATCTGGCCATCGAGATGAATCTGGCATCCGCCAAACTGGCCCGCGCCGCCTGCGACAAGTTCTCCACCCCCGACAAACCGCGCCTGGTCGCCGGTGCCTTGGGCCCCACACCCAAGACCGCCAGCATCAGCCCCGATGTGAACGACCCCGGTGCCCGCAACGTGACCTTTGAGGAGTTGCGCGCAGCCTACTATGACCAGACCAAGGCGCTGGTCGAAGGGGGTAGCGACGTGTTGCTGGTGGAAACCATTTTTGACACCCTGAACGCCAAAGCCGCCCTGTTTGCCATTGACGAGTACTTCGAGGCCAGCGGCGAGCGCCTGCCCCTGATCATCAGCGGCACGGTAACCGATGCGTCCGGGCGCATTCTGAGTGGCCAGACCGTCACGGCGTTTTGGCACAGCGTGCGCCACGCACGACCCTTGGCCATTGGACTGAATTGCGCGCTGGGTGCGGCCTTGATGCGCCCCTACATTCAGGAACTGGCCCGCGTCGCGCCGGACACCTACATCAGCTGCTATCCCAACGCGGGCCTTCCCAACCCCATGAGCGACACCGGCTTTGACGAAACGCCGGATGTAACCGCGCGCCTAGTGCGCGAGTTTGCCGCCGAGGGGCTGGTCAATATCGTGGGTGGCTGCTGCGGCACCACGCCCGACCACATTGGTGCCATCGGCCAGGCCGTAGCCCCGCTGGGGGCGCGCTCGCTGCAGCGCAATTTCTTCTACAAAGAATCCGTTTAACTGCCATCGGCGGCCCACTGGGCACCCGGTACCCCCGGTTTTTGTGGGCCTAGGGTTAGTCCCGATAGGCGTTCAAATTCCTTTTACGATAATTCGTGCATCGCTCGAACTATTGTTTATTCGGCAGTATTCCTCGGACGATGCCCAAGAAAAACCATTGCCTGCCGCAGGCAACACTACCGGAGACATGCATGAAACTAAAACATCAACTCACTGCATTGGCCATGAGCCTGTCCGCTATCAGCGCCTTTGCACAGGTGACCGTGGGGGTCAGCTGGTCCAACTTTCAGGAAGAACGCTGGAAAACGGATGAAACCGCGATCAAGGCGCAGCTGGACAAGTCCGGCGCCAAATACATTAGTGCAGACGCCGGTGGATCGCCCGAAAAGCAGCTCGCGGACATTGACAGCCTGATATCCAAAGGTGCCAAGGCCCTGATCATTCTGGCGATGGACAAGGACGCCATTCTGCCTGCGGTGAACAAAGCCAACCAGCAAAAAATTCCCGTGGTGGCTTATGACCGTCTGATCGAGGCGCCAAGTGTGTTCTACATCACCTTTGACAACGTCGAAGTCGGTCGCATGCAGGCGCGCGCCGTGCTGGCCGCCAAGGGCAAGGGCAACTACGTGATGATCAAGGGCTCGCCCACCGACCCTAACGCCAACTTCCTGCGTGCGGGCCAGCAAGAAATAATCGAAGCCGCCATCAAGAAGGGCGACATCAAGATCGTTGGCGAGGAGTACACCGATGGCTGGAAGCCTGAAGTGGCCCAAAAGAACATGGAGCAGATCATCACCAAAACCGGTGGAAAGATTGATGCTGTGGTGGCCTCCAACGACGGTACCGCTGGTGGCGTGGTGGCGGCCTTGACGGCCAAAGGCATCAAGGGCATTCCGGTTTCCGGGCAGGATGGCGACCACGCTGCCCTGAACCGCGTGGCATTGGGCAGCCAAACCGTCTCCGTGTGGAAAGATGCGCGCGACCTGGGTCGCGATGCAGCCGCAGCCGCGGTGGCGCTGGCGGGAGGCAAAAAGGTGGCTGGCGCGACTAGCTGGAGCGGTGGTGAGAAAAAGGTGGAACTCCAGGCGCAATTCCTGAAGCCCGTGCCCATCACCGCCAAAAACCTGGATCTGGTGGTGAAAGCCGGATGGATCAAAAAGGAAGTGCTGTGCAAGGATGTCGAGGCAGCTAAGGCGCCCGCTGCTTGTAAATAAATAGGCTGCACGGTCAAAAAGCAGGGACCGCAGACTTCATGCCCGCGGTTCCCCTTCAAACACGCGCGTTCAAAAACCGGTTCAAGTGGAGACTACTGTGAACCCCGCATTTCTATCGCTCAAACAGGCTGCCATCGACTGGCGCCTGGTCCTGATGGGTGCCGTACTGGTCGCCATCGCGCTGACCTTCAACGTGCTCTCGGACGGCATCTTCCTGTCGCCGGAAAACCTGTACAACATCGCGCAGCAAACTGCCGTGGTCGGCATTGTGTCCACGGTGGTGGTGCTCGTCATCGTGGCGCGTCATATCGATCTCTCCGTCGGATCGGTGATGGGTTTTGTGGGGGTTCTGGTGGCGACTCTGCAATACACGGCGGGCTGGACCTGGCAAGAGGCCTCATTGGCCGGCCTGGCAGTGGCCATTGGTGTGTCCCTTTACCAGGGCGCACTGACGGCCGTGCTGGGCGTGCCTTCATTTGTCGTAACGCTGGGGGGGCTCATGTCCTTTCGGGGGGCGGCATTTTTGGTGGCGGACGGCAAGACCCAGCCCGTGACCGACCCGTTCTTTCTGAAGCTGGGAGGTGGCTATGACGGTGCCATTGGCGTTACTGCCAGCTGGTGGGTCGCCACGGTTCTGAGTCTGGCCCTGTTGTGATGATGGTGAGCAAACGCCGCGCCAAGCAGACCTATGGGGTGCCCAATAACCCGCTGTGGCTCGACGCCGTCATCGTGCTGCTACCTATTGCTATCGTGCTGACCTTCGCGGCCACCATGAATGCCTACAACATTCCTAATAAGGACGCGCCCCAGGGTATTCCGGTACCGGTGATCATCTGGGCCGTGGTTGCCTTGAGCTTATCGTTTCTGGTGCACCGCACGCGCTTTGGACGGTACATCTTTGCCATGGGCGGCAACCCCGAGGCGGCCGCATTGGTGGGCATTCCCGTACGCCGGGTCACCCTGATGCTGTTCGCGTTGATGGGTGTGCTCATCACCATCGCCGCCATTGTGTCTATTGCACGTCTCAACGCGGGAACCAACTCGCTGGGTACCAGCATGGAGCTGTATGTGATCGCTGCTGCGGTGATTGGCGGCACGGCGCTTTCGGGCGGCAGCGGCTCGATTCTGGGTTCGGTTCTGGGTGCCTTGATCATGCAGTCGATTGACAGCGGCATGCTGCTGCTGGACGTGTCCATCGGTTTTCGCTACGTCATCATCGGCCAGGTGCTGATCGCGGCGGTGGTATTTGACGTGATG
>JAYTRR010000215.1:0-10583 GCA_043746005.1 Burkholderiales bacterium | reverse complement strand
TTGCCGACATGGTGATCCCCTGTGCGGCTTTCTACCAGGCCGACATGGCCTCGCGGTTTCTGCCGACGGTCAGTCTGCAAGTGGATTACATGGGCTCTGCCAAGCTGGGCGCCTGGGTGCAGAGCGAGGCACAGGTGTTGCGCACCACGCGCAACCTGCTGTTCGGGCAGGCCCTGATTACCGCCGATGGCGAGCCCGCCTTGCGGGTGAGTGGCATTTTCAAGCTGGGGCAACTGATGGATGACGGCAATCGCAAGGACCCGTTTGGTTTCTTTGGCTAACGTGTTTATTGGATCAATCGGCCCGTAGCCCCCGTCGAATATGCGCAGGTAGCTATTAATTTATAGCTGATTAAACCTGAATCGCATGCGCTTCAACGCGCCATGCTGTGTTGGACCTGGTGCTGTCCGGCGTGAACGGGAAGCCCAATCGGACATCACCTCGCTTGGCGACTGACTTGCCAGAGGGCAGCACGGGCCGGTGCACCAGGTCATCAAACGCCATCACCTTGGCTGGCATGGGTTGGCTGGTGAACAGCACGGAGACATCATCTCCCTGATCCCATCGGAAGAGGTCAGCAAAGTGCCCGAATTCGGCCCGTGGCCGGGTTTTGTCGTTTTCGGCGTGAGACAACAACAGAAAGCACCAGCTGGTTTGTTTGGGCAGGTCGGCCGCGTACAGTGCCTGATAAAAGCGGTGGTTGATGCCACCATGGTGCGCGACTTGAATCACCTGCAGTGACTTGAGTTGCTCAAGCAAGTCCGGGTAAAAATGGGTGGTTCCAGAGGGGGAAAAGTCCGAAAACCCAGCGTCACCGCTAACGAGTATGGCCTCATCGTTCAAATGAAAACGCATGACGTAACTCAGTCTATTGCTGGGTGTCACACTGCCCGATTTCAACCCCTTGTCCGAGTAGGCAAACATCATCAAGCCAACCGGAATTTTTTTCTGCAGCTTCGCGACCAGTTGTGCCGACGGGCCAAGAAGGTGGAATCCCAATTCGCCCTTTTTGGCTGTCGGATGGCCTTCCCTGAACCGGTTCTTGTCCCAGAAGAAATACCGTGGCTGGCCTTCTGACATGGTTTCGCAACGGATACGGATGGCCGGAGTCACCCCCGCCGTGTTCCTTGCCCGGATGGCTTTTACGACCTCGTCGAGGTGAATGGCCGTGATGGCGTCTTTGGCGAGTGACTTGCGAATGTTTGCCAATGCAAGAAACTCAGGTGGTTGTGTGCCATGGGCGATGAGCCCTATCTCCAGTGCTTCTTGCAGGGTATCGAACTCCTGCTGCTCGTCATCATCGTGCGCGTGGTGATCCTCGTCATCGTGAATGCCCAGGGTGCGATTCGCCACGCGGATATGCCGCTCAAAATAGTGGATGGCATGCTCCAAGTTCCAATAGTCTGTGTTGAACTCTGGCGCTGGGATGGTTTCATTGCGATCCGTCAGGTCCAGCTCTTGTAGCCGCCCCTCTTGGGCTGCCAAATCCTGGTAAATGCCGTCGACCTCCTGGATACGCCGGGCCTTATTGTGCAAATACTTGCGGATGACGGTACTACCGTCGTCATCCAATAGCCTTTGTGCCAGATGGGCATTGCCCCCCGACACCGAACTCCCCGAGACGTCTGCTTGGTCGTCTTGAACGGGAGGGAGCCAGATTTCATCAATCTGCAATGCATGGTGATCGATGATGGGAACCAAGCCGCGCAAGTGGTCTGCGTCGTAGTGGGTACCAATGATCAGATTCAGCCGAGGCTCGGTCGTGGTGTCGAAATCAGTCCACACGCCCGTGGCGCTGCCCCCGCTGTCGAAAAGCTTCGAGAAGACGTGGTCAGTTTTGTAGCCTGATGCCTTGTCCACCCCTGCATCCGCCAGAACCCTGACGATCTCCCCGCTGGCCAAGCGGAACTGCATGAGCATCGCTGCGCCTAGCTGAACCTCGAACATGTCTACCTGAATCGTTTTTTGTATTGCCTTGTCGGTCATTGACGATTTCCTCCGTTGTGATGCGTTATCCGCGCCAGATCGGCCAGTTTGATGCCCGGTGGCTGCGGTGGTAACAGTCGCTGCACCCGGCGTCGCTCATTGTGTTGTTTTCTCCCATGCGGAAGATGATAGCGACCTACTTCACCCGCGCTGCGGTGTGCGTGCGCAGCCAGGCTGCAAAGGCTTCTTCGGTGATATCGCCTGCGGCGACGCCCAGCATGGTGACTACACAGCTGGCGTCGTCAGCCAGAAGCTCATAACCATTGAGGCTGAGGAACAATTCGGCGGCAACAAAACCGGTGCGCTTGTTTCCATCATTGAAGGGGGGGTTGCGCAAGAGACCCCATCCATAGGCTGCTGCTAAATCCGCCACCTCCGGCTGACCGTAACCGGCGAGATTGGGCGCTCGTGACAATGCGGAGTCCATCAGGCCCATGTCGCGCATACCTGTCAAGCCACCGTGCTCTGTCAGCTGCATTTCATGGATGGCGATGATGACATCGCGCTCAAGCCACACCCAGCCGCTCATTTGGCCAACTCATGCAGCACTGCGCGGCGCTTTTTCATGATGTCACGGGCGGCCTGCATTTGCGCGGCAAACGCGGGGTTGTGCTTGGTGATGCGCAGTCCGTCGGGTGTTCCTGTCACGTAGAGTTCATCCCCTTTTTCCAGCTGAAGCTGGTTGAGCAGCTCGCGTGGGAAAACTGCACCAACCGAGTTGCCAATTTGGGTGAGTTTGAGTGTGTGCATGTTGGTGCTCAAAATTGTAATAACACTTGTAATACTATTACTTGTGGCTGCAACGCCTCCGCGTGGTCTCCGATACGATACCGGCATGACCGCCACCCTCGCATCCCATTCCATCCCCGTTCCTCTTAAAACCGATGCAGCCATCATCGGCCTCGTGGGTCTGGCCCATGCCAGCTCGCACTTTGGCCACCTGCTGTTGCCGCTGTTGTTTCCCGTCTTCATGAAAGAGTTTGGCCTGAGCTACTCGGAGCTGGGTTTGTTGATGAGCATTTTCTTTGTGGTGTCGGGCGTGGGCCAGGCCAGCGCAGGTTTTGTGGTGGACCGGGTGGGTGCGCGGCCTTTGTTGTTTGTTGCGCTGGGTATTTTTGTGGCGGCCTGCATGGCCGCGTCTATGGTGACTGGTTACACCGGGCTGTTGATGGTGGCGGCACTGGCGGGCCTGGGCAACGCCACGTTTCACCCGGTGGACTTTACGATTTTGAACCAGAGGGTATCGGCCCAGCGGTTGGGCTATGCCTTCAGTGCCCACGGCCTCACGGGCAACCTGGGCTGGGCGGCAGCACCGGTGTTTTTTGCCGGTATGGGTGTGGCGGTGGGTTGGCGCAACGCCTATGTGGCTGCGGCAGTGATGTACGCGGTCATATTTGCCGTGTTGGCGCTGAACCGCGACAAGCTCAGCACCCAGGTGGTGCGCCATGAGCCCGATGTGCACAAAGAGCACGACCTCGCATTCATGAAGCTGCCGGTGGTGTGGTGGTGCTTCGGCTTCTTTTTGCTCTCCACCATGACGCTGGCCGTGGTGCAAAGCTTCTCGGTCTCCATCCTCAAAGCCATGCATGGCATCAGCTTTGAGGCCGCCACGCTGACGCTGACTGCCTACATGCTGTGCGGCGCAGTGGGCATGTTTGTGGGGGGCTTTATTGCCGCGCGTGCCATCGACAGCGACCGGGTGGTGGCGATCGCCATGGCTGCGGGCGCGGTACTGCTGGCAATCTGTGGCACCGGGCTGCTGGGTGCGACGGCCACCATGGTCGTGCTGGCTATCACGGGCTTTGCCGTAGGAATTGGCGGCCCCTCGCGGGACATGATGATCAAGAAAGCCACGCCCAAAGGCGCCACAGGGCGCGTTTATGGGCTGGTGTATTCGGGCCTGGATACCGGCTTTGCCATTTCGCCCCTTGTGTTTGGGGTGTTTATGGACCGGGGCTGGTATGGCGCCACCCTGATTGGCGCTGCACTGGTGTTGCTGCTCAGTGTGGTGGCTGCGCTGGGAGTGGGGCGGCGAACCGTCAAGCGGGTCGGGTGAGGTGGCCTAGCGGCATCTCGGTACTGGACTTGATGCAGTTCAAGACAATATTGGAGCGGATGTTGCCAACGCCCTGAATGCGGGTCAGCCTGCGCAGCACGTTTTCCGAGAGCACGCTCAGGCTCACCGCCACAATTTGCAGGATGTAGTCGGACTCGCCAGCCACCGAATAACATTCCAGCACTTCAGGAAAAGTGGCAATTTCCCGCTCAAAGGCCAGGCCCTCGTCGTCGCCGTGGCGGGTGAGGGTGACGTAGGTGATGGCCCGCACACCCAGACCCAGCGCGGCGGGGTCCAATAGCGCCACATAGCGGCGGATGATGCCATTGGCTTCCAGCCGCTGGATGCGTCGGCTCACCTGCGAAGCCGAGATGTGAATCTGCTCGCCCACTTGCTGGTTGGTGGCGTGGGCGTTTTGCTGCAACGCGGTAAGCAAGCTGATATCGAACCGATCAAGAAGTAAATCATCAGTTTTGTCTTGATTCATGCACGAATTATGCATAAATTAACCAGATAAAGGCGCAATTTGCTCACACCGTGCGGGCGCTACTGACCACAATCAAGGATTCAATACAAGATGCTGAGGAGCACTGCAATGGCTGATCTTTTCGAGAACCCCATGGGGCTGATGGGCTTTGAGTTTGTGGAGTTTGCGTCACCCGTGTCCGGTGTGATTGAACCCGTTTTTGAGCGCATGGGCTTCACACTGGTGGCCAGGCATCGGTCCAAAGACGTGGTGCTGTACCGCCAGGGCGATATCAATTTCATCATCAACCGCGAACCGAAAAGTGTGGCGGGTTACTTTGCGTCCGAGCATGGCCCCAGCGCCTGTGGCATGGCCTTTCGCGTGAAAGACTCGCACCATGCTTATAGCCGCGCGCTGGAACTGGGTGCACAACCGGTGGAACTGCGCCCTGGCCCCATGGAGCTGAACCTGCCCGCCATCAAGGGCATCGGCGGTGCACCGCTGTATTTGATTGACCGCTATGAAGATGGCAAGTCCATTTACGACATCGACTTTGAATTCATCGAAGGTGTAGACCGCCACCCCGTGGGCCATGGATTGAAGCTCATCGACCACCTCACGCACAACGTGTACCGCGGCCGCATGGCGTTCTGGGCGGATTTCTACGAGCGCCTGTTCAACTTTCGAGAGATCCGCTATTTCGATATCAAGGGCGAGTACACCGGCCTGACCTCCAAGGCGCTGACCGCGCCCGACGGCAAGATCCGCATTCCACTGAACGAAGAGGCGCGCCAGGGTGGCGGACAGATCGAAGAGTATTTGATGCAGTTCAATGGAGAAGGCATTCAGCACATAGCGCTGATTTGTGATGACCTGATTGCCACCGTGGATAAGCTTGCGCTGGCCGGCGTGCCGCTGATGACTGCGCCCAACGATGTGTATTACGGAATGCTGGAAGGTCGCCTGCCCGGCCATGGTCTACCCGTGTCCGAGTTGCAGACGCGCGGCATTTTGCTGGACGGATCGACGGACGCGATCGAAGGGGCTGTAGGTTCAGGAACACCTCGGCTGCTGCTGCAAATCTTCTCGCAAACGCAGCTGGGCCCGGTGTTTTTTGAGTTCATCCAGCGCCAGGGCGATGATGGCTTTGGCGAGGGCAACTTCAAAGCGCTTTTCGAGTCACTGGAGCGTGATCAGGTGCGCCGTGGTGCATTGGAAGTCGCATAAAGGAAAACCATGAAAATCGATCGCATTCACCACGTAGCCTACCGCTGCAAAGACGCCAAAGAGACGGTGCTGTGGTACCAGAAAATGCTCAACATGGACTTTGTGCTGGCCATTGCCGAAGACCTGGTGCCCAGCACGAAAGCGCCCGACCCCTACATGCACGTCTTCATGGACGCAGGGCAGGGCAATGTGCTGGCGTTTTTTGAGCTGCCCACCCAGCCACCCATGGGGCGCGACCCCAACACCCCGGCGTGGGTGCAGCACATAGCCTTCAAGGTGAAAGACCGTGCAGAACTCTTGGAGTTCAAGGCGCACCTGGAAAAAAATGGCGTCGCTGTGCTGGGCGTGACCGACCACGGCGTTTTTCATTCCATCTACTTTTTTGACCCCAGCGGCCACCGCCTGGAGCTGGCTTGCCCGGACCCGGACGAGCAGGCACAACTGGCACGGCTGGATGCGGTGAAGTGGGAGATGCTGGAGGAGTGGTCGCAAACCAAACGCGCGCCCAAACATGCGTCCTTCTTGCATGCGAATGAATGGAGCGCGCCCCATGATTGACGCCACGCACGACCCCGCAACCCAAAGCTGGGTGGACTCGGCCAACGCGCCCGATACTGACTTCCCTATCCAGAACCTGCCGCTGGGCCGCTTTCGCCGCAGCGCGGCCGAGCCCTGGCAGATTGGCGTGGCCATTGGCGACCAGGTGCTGGACCTGCACGCTGCGGGTTTGATCGATCACCTGCACATGCCCACGCTGTTGGCAGCACCTCGTGCTGTGCGCCGTGCTTTGCGTACGGCACTCTGGCAGGGTTTGCAAATGGGCTCGGCTCTGCAACCCGTGTGGTCGCAGGCGCTGCTCCCACAAAACACGGTGGAGATGGGCTTGCCCTGCGAGGTGGGTGACTACACCGACTTCTACACCGGCATCCACCACGCCACCACGGTGGGCACGCTTTTTCGGCCAGACAACCCGCTGCTACCCAACTACAAATGGGTTCCTATTGGCTACCACGGCCGTGCGTCCAGCATGGGTGTGAGCGGCCAACAGTTTCACCGCCCTCTGGGTCAAACCCTCAAGCCGGGTGCGTCAGTGCCCGACTTTGGCCCCAGCCAGCGACTGGACTACGAGCTGGAGCTGGCCGCATGGGTGGGCCCGGGCAATGCGCTGGGTACCCCCGTGGCGATGGAGCATGCCGAAGACCACATTGCCGGGCTCACCCTGCTCAACGACTGGAGCGCCCGCGATGTGCAGGCCTGGGAATACCAGCCGCTGGGCCCCTTTCTAGCCAAAAACTTTGCCACCACCGTGTCGCCCTGGCTGGTGACGCTGGACGCGCTGGAGCCGTTTCGCACCGGCCCCGTGCGGGCCGCGGATGATCCGCAACCTTTGCCGTATCTGGACTCGGCCGACAACCGCACGGGCGGCGCTTTTGATGTGACGCTAGAGGTGTGGCTGCAAACCCCCGCCATGCGCGCAGCGGGCCACGCCGGGCAGCGCCTGTCGCAGTCCAGTTTTCGGGATGCGTACTGGACGCTGGCGCAACTGGTGGCCCACCACACGGTCAATGGTTGCAACTTGCGCCCGGGCGATGTGCTGGGCACCGGCACCTTGTCCGGCCCCGCGCCAGAGCAGGGCGGCTCGTTGCTGGAACTTAGCCTGGGTGGCAAGCAGGCCATCACGCTGGCCAATGGCGAAACACGCACCTTTCTGCAAGATGGCGACACTGTCGTGCTGCGCGCCTATGCGGAGCGGCTCGGTGCGCGCCGCATTGGTTTTGGTGAATGCCGTGGCACGCTGCTGCCTGCGCGCGGAAAAGAGTGAAGGACTGATGATGGAAAAGCTGAATTTCGTCCAGATTGACGCGCTATCGAAAGATCTTCCCGCCTGGCAACTCGACCCACTGCAGGGGCGCATGACGCGCGAATTCGTGTTGGCCGACTTCATGCAGGCCTTCGCCTTCATGACCCAGATTGCGATTGCTGCAGAAAAGCGCAACCACCACCCCGAGTGGAGCAATGTCTACAACCGGGTGCGCATTACCTGGACCACGCACGATGTCCTGGGCCTGAGCACCAACGACATCGCCATGGCCCGCCTGTGCGACCAGGCCTTTGCGGGGTATCAGCCATGAAACACGGTTTGGCGTCCGGGGCCGAGTTGACGCCCCAGCGACCCGACTGGACGGTGGATCAGGGCTGGGACCAC
Organism: Burkholderiales bacterium; assembly: GCA_043746005.1. Classification (GTDB taxonomy): domain Bacteria; phylum Pseudomonadota; class Gammaproteobacteria; order Burkholderiales; family Burkholderiaceae_C; genus Allorhodoferax. Next base: position 2,642 of record JAYTRR010000215.1, on the reverse strand, counting down.
TACACCGCACAAGAGCACGCCGTGTGGAAAACGCTGTTTGAGCGGCAGACCCAACTGCTGCCGGGCCTGGCCTGTGATGCGTTTGTGGAGGGCATGAAAAACCTGCCCATGACGGCGGACTGCATTCCCGATTTCGTGCAACTCTCGGAGGCCTTGCAGCCCGCCACCGGCTGGCAGGTGGTGGCTGTGCCGGGGCTGGTGCCTGACGAAGTGTTCTTTGCGCATCTGGCCAATCGGCGCTTCCCTGCGGGCAACTTTATCCGCAGGGCGCACCAACTGGACTACCTGGAAGAGCCTGATGTGTTTCACGACGTGTTTGGCCATGTGCCCATGCTCATGCACCCGGTCATGGCTGACTTCATACAGGCTTATGGCGAGGCAGGCTTGCGCGCGCAGCGCCTTGGCAAACTGACCGAGCTGGCGCGGGTGTACTGGTACACGGTGGAGTTTGGTCTGGTTCGCCAGCAAGAGGGCCTGCGTATCTATGGCGCGGGCATTGCATCGTCGTATTCGGAAAGTGTTTTTTCGGTGCAGAGCGAATCGCCCAACCGCATCGGTTTCGATCTGGAGCGTGTGATGCGCACCCACTACCGCATCGACGATTTTCAGGAAAGCTACTTTGTGTTGAACGACCTGCAGGATCTGCTGGAATTGGCTAACATCGAGTTCGCACCCTACTACCAGCGCCTCGATCACGGCCCCAGCTACCAGCCCGGCGATGTGTTGACTACCGATACGGTGCTGCACCGTGGCACGGGCAGCTACCATTTGACCAGCAACTGCGTGTGAAGAAACGAATCCAGGTGAGGTAAGCCCCATGGCACTGACCATCAGCTATCGACTTGTGGGAACCGGTTGGTCCGAATGCACGGTTGACGATGGGCGATCCCACTGCACACTCAAAGCGTCCTATCTGTCGGATGCACTGGGAAATCTGGTGATGGCTGCGTCGGCCGCAATGGCCGGTTTCACGCGCTTGTCGTTCGAATTCGAGGAAGAGCCCGGCGAGTCCAGGTGGGTGATTTACAGCCCCCAACCCAATGATCTCGATCTGGAAGTGTTTGAGTTCAAGGAATTGTCTACCGGCAAACCCGATGCCGATGGCCGCTCCATCTTCCAGACGCGTTGCCTGCCCATCGAATTTGCCAAGGCTGTGCATGCAGCGGCGGAGCAGGTTCTTCAGGAGTACGGCGAAAAAGGCTACCTCGAAAAATGGGCCGAGCACCCATTTCCTTTGAAGCAAATGTCGGTGTTGCGGGATCAAATTGAGGCGATGGAACGCGGCACTTGATGGGTTGCAGGTGTGCCTGATGGGTATGCCGTTTTGACGGCACAATTGCCCTCATGACTTCTGTCACTGCCCCCCAACTCGCTGGCCACCTGCTGGTCCAATGTTTGATCGAACAGGGCGTAACCCACGCCTTTGGAGTCCCCGGCGAGAGTTTTTTGGCCGTTCTGGACGGCTTTCACCGTTACCGCAACCAGATTCAATTTGTCATCAACCGCCAGGAGGGCGGTGCTGCGTTCATGGCCGAGGCGCATGGCAAGCTCACGGGCCGTCCGGGCGTGTGCATCGTGACGCGCGGGCCCGGTGCCACCAATGCGGCCATCGGCCTGCACACCGCGTTTCAGGATTCCACACCCCTGGTGCTGCTGGTGGGCGATGTGGCCAGCGACACGCGTGACCGCGAAGCCTTTCAGGAGCTCGACTACAAAGTGCTGTTTGGCCCCAGCACCCTGGGCATGGCCAAGCGGGTAGAGCGCATTGACGATGCCAGCCGCATCCCCGAATACATTGCCCGCGCCTTTGCCACGGCCATGAATGGCCGTCCCGGCCCGGTGGTGCTGGTGCTGCCCGAGGACATGCTGGTGCAAACCATGGTGCCCAATCCGATAACGGGAGCAACGCCACAGCCTCTGGCCCGCGTGGAGCCGTCGGATGCCTGGAGTGACCCCGGGTCCTTGCGCAGCCTACGTGAGCTGCTATTAAAAGCAGAGCGCCCGTTTGTGATTGCGGGCGGCGGCGGCTGGACGCCCCAGGCCGCACAAGCGCTGCAGCGCTTTGCCGAAAACTGGCGCTTGCCGGTGGGCAATGCCTTCCGATTTCAGGACACCTTTGACAACCACCACCCGCAGTACGCAGGCGACGTGGGCATCGGCATCAACCCCGCTTTGGCCAAGCGCATCAAGGACAGCGACCTGATCATCGCCATCGGCCCGCGTCTGGGCGAGATGACCACGGGTGGCTACACGCTCTTGCAGGCCCCACGCAGCGCGCAGACGCTGGTGCACATCCACGCCAGTGCCGAAGAACTGAACCGCGTCTACCAGGCAGATTTGGCTATCCACGCCAGCATGCGCGCCGCCGCGCGATCACTGGAAGTATTGACCGCGCCGGTCAGTGTGCCGTGGGATGCCTGGACGCAGGCCTGTAACGCCGACTATGAAGCCAACCTCGTGCCCAGCGACATCAAGGACTTGCCTGCCGACAACGAGCGCGGTCTGGTGGACATGCCCAGCGTCATCGCCACGCTGCAAAAGCATTTGCCCGCCGATGCGGTTCTGACCAACGGCGCAGGCAACTTTGCCAGCTGGCTGCACCGCTTTTACCGCTACACCGGCCTGGCGAGTGGCCACAAAAC